>NZ_CP120375.1:0-311582 GCF_029892065.1 Sinorhizobium garamanticum
TTGTGCTTTGTACAGGAACTCCTGAATACCCGTTATGATCACTTTGCTCAGACAGAGCACAATGTCTGGCGCTTTTCGGAAGTTAGCGATAATGGCGAAATCTTGCGCGAGGAGAGGCGCGATCTGGTGCTGCCGCTGGACGCACCGGCGGAACTGCGCCACTTGCTGGCGCGCTGCGCCTTTTCGGTTGAGGCAGAGTACAGCGATTATCGGTATTCTCAGCTGAATTATGGGAAGGAGTTGTTGGTGGGTCGCAAGGGTCGGCTAGCCGTCTTGATCTACGGCGATGAGCTTTCGGCTGACGAAGCGGCGATCTGGTTGCCTTTGCGGTGCACCTCGTCGGGCGCCGGCGATGGTCCGTCGTGATGGAAGGGCGGCGGTTTGCGGGTTGAGGTCGGTGGGTTTGTTTCGGGACGTCTCCGCGCCATCATTTATGTCGCGAGTTGCGGGATGCGACTGAGGGCGATGCGCAGAATGCCCTGGTCGCAGCAGGATGTCGGCAGGTGCAGGCGGAAGTTAGCTGGATGCGGTTTCGATGTTCAACGCCGCGAGCCTCGATGGGTTTTCGCCCGCTTCCACCTCAACGACCCCAATCAGAGAACCTGCTAGTTCAGCAATATAACCTTAGTAAAAATTTAAAAAATATTTTATGCAATTAGCCCGATATAAATTGTATGGTGCCGCAAAATTGATATTTTCGCCACTGATGCGCAGCTCGTAGGGTCGGAAATATGATTAAGGATACTCCCTCATGATGCATGACAAAGAGGGACTGCGCTGGCTGGCGGAAGTTAGCAAGTTATACTCTTTGAGTAACAGGCAGGTACTACATGGGTGTATGAGTAGCGACCTTCCGTACGTCACGGAAACCAGGCGTGTTGTTCTTCATCCAAACGCCCTTGCAGCTGCTTCGAGACTACCTTGCAGCAACGGGAATTGAGGCGATCTGTGTCAACAAACAAACACAATGAGTTGTCCGCGAATGTTCCCGGCAGCCATGGGTGATCTATGACATTGCTTGGACTGCCTTCGATGTCTTTGTGGTCGGGCCGGCCATGACCCATCCGCGATCGCCAGAAGAAGCGCTCCGCCGTCGCCGATCATGCGTCGCCGTGTTCGGACCGCCGTAGCGGAATGATCGTCGATCGGCTAACTCTCTAGTCAAAGTTGAAGGCAAGAGGGAGCAACTGCTTGGAGCGAGTGTGCAAAAGAGGCGGATTGGCTGATGCTCCACAAGGCCGCGAGTATTCGCACGCGGGTTTGAAACAGAGGTAGGAGGAAGCCGTCTACGATGCTGCAGTCCGCAGAAACTCGGTCTAAGTTGGACGACGCCGTTGCGCATGAGCAGCGGATCTATGAAAGCTCGAATCCGACGAGCAGACGGAAGTTTGAAGCAGCCAAAGAGGTCCTGCCTGGCGGCAACACTCGGGGCTCGCTGTATTTCGATCCGTTCCCGCTTTTCTTCAGCTCTGCGCGATCCAGCAAGGTGACAGATGCAGACGGCCACGAATATTCAGATTTCGGAAATGACCTAACCGCCGCCCTCTTCGGCCATTCGAATGAAGCGATCGTGGCAGCGCTCCAAGCGGGGCTGGACAACGGAGTGAGTTACGGGGGCACACACGATCACGAGGTGGCGTTTGCCCGCGAGATCTGCCGTCGCTTTCAGTCTATCGAAAGAGTCCGATTCCTGACGTCTGGCACGGAAGCAAATGTTGCCGCGATACAACTTGCCAAGGCCGAAACAGGACGGTGCTTGGTACTGGGCTTCTTCGGCGGCTATCACGGTAACGTCTTAAACTGGCTGGAGCCCGAAAGTGAGATGAACGTGGATCGCGCGGATGTCCGCCTCGCGCGATACAATCACATCGAAACCGTCGAGCAGATCGTCCGGGAAGAGGGCGAAGACATCGCGGCCATTCTGGTCGAGCCGATCATGGGCAGCGCTGGCGGCTTCGTGGCCGACACGGCTTTCCTGCGCCGACTTCGCTCAATATGCGATGAGATCGGTGCGTTGCTGATATTTGACGAGGTGCAAACCGCCAGGTTTGCCGTCGGTGGTTACCAATCGATAGTCGATATCTCTCCGAACCTGACCATACTCGGCAAGTTCTTCGGCGGGGGGCTCAACTTCGGGGCTTTGGGTGGGGCTGCTAGGCATATGGACAGACTTGGCCCCACTCATGTGAGAGCGCTCTCGCATGGCGGCACTTTTAGCAACAACGTTCTGACCATGATCGCGGGATATGCTGCGCTAAAAGAGGTCCTCCTTGAGGAAAACGTCGATCGGCTGAATACCCGCTCCAACGAACTGCGCTCCGCTTTACTACGTCAAGCGAACAGCCGACGAGTGCCCCTGCAATTAGGCAGTTTTGGCTCCCTCATCTCGACGCATTTCCAAGCGGACATGCCGCGGGGCCCTGAGGATGTTCAGACCCCGCCGATCTTTCGAAAGCTGTTCCAGCTTTTTATGATCAACAACGGCATCTTCATCACCAGGCGCGGCCAGCTCACCCTGTCAATGGCCAATACCGAAGACGAGTACTTGGCGCTGGAGAATGCTTTTGGCGTCTTCCTGGACCGATATGGCGAGCTGACCGATGCCTTCCGCTGACGATCCGCACGCCAATATCGAAGCGGCTACCAGCCGGTCAAGGCGAGGACATTGCTGTGAATGCGCGAACAATTCTGCCTTTTAGTCATGTCTCGTTGATGGCGGCAAATTCGCGCCGCCGGCGCTACGCCTACTAATGAACGATTTGCGCGACCATCTGCAGACAACGACCCTGTCCGACGGAGTATACGGATTAGTGCGTGAAAGCCTCAGATGTGGCGTGTATAAGCCCGGCGAAAAGATCACGCATCGCTCCATAGCCTCTCAGCTGGGGATCAGCGTGACGCCCGTCCGTGAGGCGATCATGCGCCTCGTGTCCGAGGAAAGCCTGTCAATGCCAGCTCCAAAGACCATCGTCGCCCCAAGTCTGGGGCAGTCAGATTTAGAGGAAATCACGAAGATCCGCGTCAACCTTGAAGGATGGGCAGCGCAACTTGGTGCGGAAAATGCCTCGGCAACCTTCATTCGCGAATTGGAGCATCATCATCTGGTCTATTGCGCGCATCGGAGATCTCACGACACCAAGGCGAAGATTGCGGCAAACGCCAAGTTCCACTTCGCTCTATATGCCCAGTCGAAAGCGCCCCGGCTTCTGGCGATCATCGACAATCTTTGGGTGACAATCGGCCCGACGCTGGGCCTTCTTGCAAATCGGGGATGCGAGGACAACGACGGCGAAAGATTTCACGACGCCGCAATCTCTGCACTCAAGGCGAGAAACACTGCCGCCGTCCAGGCTGCGATCGTCGATTATATACTCACTGGCCGTCTGAAAATCCTGCAAATGCTAGGCTGTGGTGACGATTTAAGAATTGGGATTCCCATCGGGCCGCAAATCAGATTCAACGCTGGCTTTTGGAGGCCGGCGATGGAAGGCGAAACTCTTCGCGACGATCAGTGGGAAAAGGTGAAGCCGTTCGTTCCAGGGGGACGGAAGGGAAGGCGCGGACCGCGCAGTGACGGGCGCCGCTTTTTTCGATGCGCTGTTGTGGATGGCGCGTTCTGGAGCCCGCTGGCGTGACCTTCCGGAGCGGTTTGGACCCTATCAGACGGCCAAGCGCCGCTATTACCGCTGGATCGAGATGGGCGTGTTTGACCGTCTGTTCGAAGCGGTTGCCACCGATCCCGATCTCGAATGGCTGGCGATCGACGCCACCGTCATCCGAGCGAATGCACAAGCCGCGGGAGCGCGGCGCAAAAGGGGGGACCTGAAACCCAGGCTCTCGGACGCTCGCGCGGCGGCTTCGGTACCAAGCTCCACGCCGTCGTAGATGCGCTCGGCCTGCCGGTCCGCTTCGCGATCGGACCCGGTCAGCAGAACGACATGGCGCCAGCCTGCGGCCTCGTTGCCGGACTGGCTTCCGGCAAAGTCATCGCCGACCGCGCCTACGACGCCGACAGCCTCCACGATGCCATCTTGGATCAGGGCGGCGAACCGGTCATTCCACCCCGCCGTCATCGCAAGCATCAGCACAGCTATGATCGGATCGCCTACCGCCAGCGCTGGGGCATTGAGGGCTTCTTCGCCAAACTCAAACAGTGGCGCCGCATCGCCACGCGCTATGACAAACTCGCCGAGACCTTCCTCGGCTTCGTCAAGCTCGCCAGCATCATGCTCTGGCTCAAATGATTAAATCGTCACCTCAGCCTAGAGCCCGAATAAAAGAATAATGTTTTGATCTCGAGCTTTTGCGATCCTGCGGGTGAGTGATAATGTCGTCCACCTTGTCGAATCCGTTTGCCGGCAAGGCGCAATAAAGTACTGGTCCAGACCGTGAAGACGGGCGCAGCTTGCTCGTAAAGCAGGCAGAAGCATATAGAGCGCTGGACAGTCTGGATCAGCGGCTAGACTAGTTCCCGTCGATAAACGGTAAACCGCTGAAATTATTAGATGAATCGCGATATTTCCACGGGAGAAGCCCGGCGGTTTCAGGTATACTTTAGATCAAGCTACTGAATCTAAAGACAAACCCGTAACCGCCGGAGCCGACAATGCGCCAAGAACGCACGGTCCAAGCCAGTGTATTCGATCTTTTCGCCGAACACGAGATCGGTCGTGAACTGAAGGCGATGTCCCAGTGGCTGGATGAGCATAGCGATCTGCTCGGGCTGGTGACGCGGGACCTGCGCCGGCATGGTCTCAAGGAGACCGGCCGCGAGGGGCTGCCGGCCGAGGCAGTGCTGCGCTGCGCATTGCTCAAGCAGCATCGCCAGTTGAGTTATCAGGAACTGGCCTTCCATCTCGAAGACTCCGCCTCGTTCCGAGCCTTTGCCCGGCTGCCGTGGGGGTGGAGCCCGAAGAAGTCGGTCTTGCACAAGACGATCAGCGCGATCCGGGCGCAAACCTTTGAAGAGATCAACCGGGTACTGCTGGCGAGCGCCCGGCAGGAGAAGCTGGAAAGTGGCAAGGTCGTGCGTGTGGACAGCACCGTCACCGCCGCACTGATCCACGAGCCGAGCGACAGCAGCCTGTTATGGGACGCTGTCCGGGTGATGGTGCGGCTGTTGCAGCAGGCCGATGCACTGGGTAGCGCCATCCCATGGCACGAGCACCGTCGCGCGGCAAAGAAGCGGTCTCGGGCGATCGAATATACCCGCGGCCGCCCGAAACGGATCAAGCACTACTGCGAACTGCTCAAGATCACGCGCACGACCTTGGGCTATCTGCAGCAGGCGAGTGAACAGTTGCCCCTGACGGCGGGCTCGGCGGTTGAACTCTGGCAGGTGCAAGTCCGCCACTATAAGCCGCTGATCGAGCGGATCATCGCCCAGACCGAGCGGCGGGTCCTGGCTGGCGAGGCGGTGCCGGCCGGCGAGAAGCTGGTGAGCCTGTTCGAGCCGCATGCCGACATCATCGTCAAGGGCAGCCGCGACGTCGACTACGGCCACAAACTCAATCTGACCACCGGCAGAAGTGGACTGATCCTTGACCTCGTCGTCGAAGCCGGCAACCCCGCCGATAGCGAACGGTTGCTGCCGATGCTGGAACGCCACATCGCTTTCTACGGCGCGGCGCCACGTCAGGCGGCGGCCGACGGCGGCTATGCCAGCCGCACCAATCTGAGCCAGGCTAAAGCCTGGGGAGTGCGCGACATGGCCTTCCACAAAAAGGCCGGCCTCAGGATTGAAGACATGGTCAAGAGCCGCTGGGTGTATCGCAAGCTGCGCAACTTCCGTGCCGGCATCGAGGCCGGCATCTCCTGCCTTAAGCGCGCTTATGGCTTGGGGCGCTGCACCTGGCGCGGGCTCGACCACTTCAAGACTTATGTCTGGTCCTCGGTGGTCGCTTACAATCTCGCGCTCTTGGCCCGCCTCAGGCCGACCTGACGCCCCCCATCCTCAGCGTTCAGAGCACGCCCGGCAAGCCTCGGCCGATATCCCACGCCTCCATTGCCGCCAGATCGCTCTTCGGGCCATAACGTGTATGGCCTTGTGCCATAACCGGTCCCAAAAACACCCGTCAGCGGGCAAACAACCTTTGAAACCCCAGAAAAATAGGCCTTTATGGACGGGAACTAGACTAGGCGAAATTGCACTAAGCTGATGCGCTGCAAGTACTCTCACACGTTTTGGAATATCGCCCGCCGGTGGGGAGGACACCGGCAGGGCACGCCGCGCAAAAGTCGCGACTGCGTTGCCATCGGACAGCGGCGGCAGACAGTTCAATTGGGCTCGATAGCCTTTTTTAATTTCTGAACGCTTCATGGCGAAAGCCACAATCGAAGCCGTTGCAGTGATCGATCATATCCCTATGGCCTCATATGCGCCGGCGATCTGTCGGATGGACGCGATGTAGGCGGCCGTCCTGTAGTTGCCGAGTTCCGGCTGCTCATCAAGGAGGTCGGCGATGCGTACCAGGTGCTGCGCACGACGTCCCTCAAGGCCGGACCGAACAAGATCGATCTCAGCGCCGCTTCAAGGAACTCGTCGCCAAAGCGGTTACCTGTCATCCGCTCAAGCGCAGTGGCGATCGTTTGGTTGCGCCGCTCCCGCCACCGCCTCTTCATCAAGCCGAACGGGATGTGGGTCAGGTTCTTCACCCATTCGAATTAGCCTACAACCACACCGCCCGCATTGACGTAGAGATCGCGGCGATCCGCTCGAGGACTTGGGTGTCCATTCGCGCGAATCAATCTTGAGCGCGCCTTTCGATCCTCCGAAAGGCACATCGACCAGCGAACATTTGAGCGTCACGGGCTTTGCGAGCGCTTCCACCTCTTCGGCATCGGCATCAGGCGCAAAGCGGATGCTGCCCTTGACTGGCTCGCAATGTTCGCTGTGCACCGAGCGCCAGCCGACAAAGCTGTACATGCGTCCGCGCAGCCTGCCGCCAAAGCATGCTGTATAGGTCGAGTTGCATTGAACGATCCACTCGGCAAGCCCTTCCGGAAGCTCGAGGAAGGACGTCGCGTGACGGAAATTCTTGTCGACGCTCTGCAGAAGCTCTTGGTGGAGGCTAGCATTGCTCACCTCTCCGTGTCTAAATGCCGTAGGATATTGCACTTGGCTGGCGCGCCTTCTGCAATCTGTCCATATTGCCACACCGATTACGAGCAGGAAGGCGAGGAGATTCTTGTCGAGGATTTTTACCCGCTTGAGGGGCTAAACAGCCGCGACATAGGGCGGATGATTGTCATCCATGGGATGAACAGCCGCGCCAAAGGGCAGGAGGAGTTCAGCTGGCAAATCGCCAATCGACTTCGCTACTCGGCGCCGGTGCTCATCTATAAATATGGTTGGGTGGCGATCGACGTGCAGGTGAAATGGCTTCATCGAAGGCTAGAGCAGAATCCTATCACGTTGCATCATAGCCCGCGGCGGCGAAGTAGTTGGCGCATTCCTTTGGTGTGAATGTCTCAACGAGGCGGCCAATCACGGCCCAGAGGCCATCAACGGTGCGCTCGGCTGCCTTTCTGAGCAGCGCCTTCAGCTTGGCGAAGGCGTTCTCGATGGGATTGAGGTCGGGGCTGTAGGGTGGAAGATAGATCAGGCAGGCGCCGGCGTCTTCGATCAGTTCCGCCACCTTCGGTCCCTTGTGGCTCGAGAGGTTGATGGGGTGGACGCCCCCTCACGGCATCGCTGTGCCAAAGTGGTGTCATTGATCATCACTTGAACGGAGGCGTCCATGTCGGAAGTTAGCACAATCGGGTTGGATCTGGCGAAGAACGTGTTCCAGATGCATGGCGCGGCTGCATCAGGAGCCGTGATCTTCCGCAAGAAGCTGCGCCGCGATCAGGTGCTTAAATTTCTTGCCGCCCAGCCGGCTTGCACAGTTGCCATGGAGGCCTGCGCCAGCAGTCATTACTGGGCGCGCGAGACCGCGAAGCTGGGGCATGAGGTCAGGCTCATTGCCCCAGACTACGTGAAGCCTTTCGTGAAGCGGCAGAAGAACGATGCAGCCGATGCGGAGGCGATCTGCGAAGCCGCGCAGCGGCCGACCATGCGTTTCGTGGCGGTTAAAAGCGAGGAGCAGCAGGCCGCCGCTGTAGTGTTTCGCGCGCGCGATCTTCTGGTGCGTCAGCGGACCCAAACCATTAATGCGATCCGCGGCCATCTGGCTGAGTTCGGGATGGTGGCCGCAAAGGGACCCTTTCATATCGCCAAGCTCTTGGCGGCGATCGAGGACGACCGCTCCAGCATTCCCGAGACGGCCCGATCGATCCTGCACCTGCTCGTGGAGCAACTGCGATTACTGGATGATAGAGTGGCTCTGCTTGACCGCGAGATCGCTCGGCGTGCCAAGGAGGATTCCGAGGCCAAACGGCTGATGACGATTCCTGGAATAGGGCCAATCACCGCGACAGCACTTGTTGCACTGGCGCCGGCAGCTCAGACCTTCAAGAGAGGACGCGACTTTGCGGCATGGTTGGGGCTCACGCCGCTGCAGCGCTCCACGGGCGGAAAGCAGAAGCTCGGCGAGACATCCCGCATGGGCGAACGAACCCTGCGCCGACTGCTGATCATCGGAGCGAGCGCCGCTGTGCGCTGGGCAATGCGCAAAGGCGCGACAACAAACCCATGGCTCGCGCGCATGCTGCACCGGAAGCCGCCCATGCTGGTGATCGTCGCCCTCGCCAATAAGATGGCCCGCATTGTCTGGGCATTGATGGCGAGCGGCGGAACCTATCGGGCTCCGGCGGTGACTGGGTAGTGCCGCCGCGGGCCTCGAACGTGTGAGAAGGTCAAACGGAGAGTATGGCGCAACGGTCAACGAGACGGGATCGGGAAAACCAGATCATGGATACGCGCCTTGAGCGCGCGAGATTGAATTGGACCCGCTCCGCGAACTCCCATACGGGCCGGCGGCATGTGACAGCCGCATCACGAAGCCGGATATACGTCAGCAGTTGTGACCATCGATCCTGATCCAGCCGGCTGTTGCAATCGGGCGGGGTCCATATACGTCCACACATGTCCATGACGACGATATCGCCGGGGCGCAGTTCGGGGGCCAGAACCTTCTCGATATAGGTCTCGAAGGCGTTGCGATTGATCGGGCGGTCGAGCACAAAGGGCGCGATCATACCGCGAAGGGTGAGGCCAGCGACGAAGGTGGTTGTCTTCCAGTGGCCGTGCGGAATGCCGACCCGCAGGCGCTCACCGCACGGCGCCCAGCCATAGCGTCGCGCCATATTGGTGGAGGCCCATGGGTGAGTAGGCCGGAGGAGTTTCACCAGCCGGCCTCTCGCAGAACGGTGCGTGAACCTCTCGATTCACACCGCTCCCATCAAGTAAACGTGTTGGTTCCGAACGCCTTCCAATGCACGAACAGCCCCGGATTTTCCCGCGCCAGCTTTCGCAAGAAGAGGCTGGCGCGTGTTTTATGGGACTGAAAGCGTTTGAACTTTCGCCTGATCCAAGCCCTGAGTTTCTGATTAACGTAATCAGCCAGAGAGGACAGGGCCGAACGACTGTACCGTCCATAGTAGGCAATCCATCCGCGAAGGAGTGGATTGAGCTGTTTGGCTATTTCGGCCAGCGTCGCCGCCGTCTGCCGCGGGATGTTCAAACTTTTGATCGTTGCCCGCATCGACTTGAGCGCCGTCGGACTGACCGCAGGCGTGTAGCCACAGAAGAACTCGTCCCGCTGTGTGTTCGCCACCCGTCGCGGCCGGAACTGATACCCGAGAAAGTCGAACGTAACATTCGGATACGCCTCCCTGCGCCGTTGATCCTTGCAGTAGACAATCTTGGTCTTTGTCGGATGCATCTGAAGTCCGCACGCTGCCAGCCGAGAACTCAGCTCCACCTTGAGGGCTTCGGCTTGTTGCTCGCTCTGGCAGTGAACAAGACCATCGTCGGCATATCGACACCATGGAAGGTCGGGATGCGTCCGCGTCATCCAGAGATCAAATGCATAGTGCAGAAAGAGATTCGACAAGATCGGGCTAACCACGCCTCCCTGTGGGGTACGGCGTGACCGCTCGATGACTTCTCCGTTCTTTTCCATCGGCGCTGTCAACCATCTTTCGATGTAGAGCAGAGCCCACTTGCACTTCACGTCCTTTCTGACCGCCTTCAGCAGAAGATCGTGTGGAAGATTGTCAAACAGCCCTTTGATGTCGAATTCCAAAACCCAATCATACTTCCAGCACCGCTGACGCGTCACTCCGACGGCATCCAGGGCCGATTTTCCCGGCCTGTAACCGTAGGAGTCCGGAAGAAAGAGGGAGTCCAAATCCGGCTCGATCATCTGCTTGACCACCATCTGCGCGATTCGATCGCTGACCGTGGGCACACCCAAAACCCTTTCGCCTCCAGCCTTCTTCGGAATGGAGACGGCGCGCACCGGCGGCGGAAAGTAGGTTCCCGAGGACATCCGATTCCAGATCTTGTAGAGGTTTGCTGCAAGGTCTTTCTCAAATATCTCCAGCGTCTGCCCGTCCACCCCGGCCGCGCCACGGTTGGCTTTGACCGCTTTGTAAGCTTCGTACACTCGACGTTTCTCAATTCGAAACGGCTTGTCTGTCGTACTTTCCGAAGTCATCCTGTTTCCAGTTGTTTCAAACAATACGACGGCCTGATCCGCCCCCTTTGCTCCGACCCATTACAGGGTCCTCGACGCTCATACGGGGCGATCCGCCCCAGTCTCCTGCATCGGTACTCTCGCCTTGCGGTTTGCGCCGCTTGAGCTTCTCCCTTGGCATCAGGAGCCTGGTTCCTGCAGTTCCGCGTGAAAGCCTATGTCCAACTCACGCCCCCTCTACGCCGCCCGCCCGGTCATCAGGCATCTGGCGGACTTGTCCCAGGATGACGAAACGGTCCTGGTTTCGACGACACTTACGTTCATAACGACGCGTCCTCGGAGGGTTCACTTTCGTTCGTCTTTTGGACATGCACCTGCTCGGATCTCGTCCGAACGTTTCATCCGACGCTCACCACCACGGCTCTTACCGCAGCAGCTCGGACTGGTCTGAGACCCGCTCCTGAAAGCCGATCCCGGAGGGCCGTCCCCCATCATTCACGCAGCTTTACGCCACGGTCTTAGTTCATGTTGAACTCCTTCCGCGCCTCTGCAGCACACTTTCATCGATGAAGACGAGGCGAGACGGGTCGATGCGGTGGCGATGCTTCAGCCATCGTGCCCGGTGGCGGGCGACGTCGGGCCGCTCACGTTCGCTGGCGACCAACGTCTTTTTTATAACTCAGTCCTTCCTCATGCACAAAGTCCAGACGGCCCGATAATCGACCTGCACGCCGCGCTCGCCCAGTTCCGCGACAAGCCCGCGCAGCGTGAAGGCGCGCTCCCGGCAACGCGAAAGCAGCCAATCCCGGTGCGGACCGGACAGCGTCCGTGGCTTATGGCCACCCATCTGACCCGGCGCGACACTGCCCGTCTCACGAAACCGCCGCACCCAGTCAATGGCGGTGCTGATGCCAATGCCGAAGCGCTTGGCCGCCGTCCGGCAAGACACCCCCTCGCGCGTCACCGCGCCAACGACACGTTCGCGAAGATCATCGGGAAACGGTTTCGCCATCCAGGCCGGCCAACATGGTGAATCTGATTTGCGCCAGTTGGGAATCCCTTTCCGACTCCGCCTAAATACATCCCGCTCTAAAGGCCCCCCACACCTGACCGGTCCCCACCGCTGCGCAACAATCGTCCATTTAGACTTATGCACGGCCCTGCCATGCCCTCGCCTCATACAAGCGAGCGCTATAGGAGGCGTGCCGCATGAGCAGGACGTAAATTCAGGGTGAACAGCAGACGGGCGGTGTCGAGATCGATCGCGACCTTCGCGGCGAAGCACGCCTTCAGAAGCTCGGACGTACCCGGTTCCAGCTTTGCAATGTGTCCCTTGATGGCTCTTTACAGAGCGCCCGCGCGCACGTCGAACGCGAGCGCGCCATCACCGTCCACGACCTCTTGGAGGACAACAGCTTCATCCCCGTCGATCACGACGGAGGGCCCTATCGTCTCAACCTCGCATTGAAGGACACAAAGCTGGCCTTCCATATCGCGACCGAGAACGGAACGCCTGTCGTCAGTCACCATCTGTCGCTCAGCCCATTCCGACGGATCCTGAAGATTACATCCTGATGTGCGACAGCCACTACGCCGCCTTTCAGTGCGCGGGCGCTGCCAGATTCGAAGCCATCGACATGGGCCGTCGCGCCATTCACGACGAAGCGTTGCTGCTGATGGATTAATGGCCTCATCTCAAGATCACCTCATGGACGCGAACCGCGCGCTGCGTAGCGCGTCAGTCGTTCGCTCAATCGCAAGGTCAGTCTGGGGGGATGAGTCACCCTTATGCAGCCCCAAGAGGAGTTGGCTTATCCCCTGGTCTGCTGGCGAAAGCCGATGATTTAGCCGAAGGAAATCCATCCAGGTCGGCGTGCGGAATGTCTCCGTCCATTGGAAAGGGTTTCGAAGGTCTCGCTGGAGGGTCCAGTCGCGCGCGCCCGCTCGACTCACGGCGTATCTGCGTGCGCGCATGTAGCCGAGGAAGGTCTCGAGGTCCTCTTCGGCTATCGAATATACGGTCTTTGCGGCAATTGGGCCGCTACGGGGCTTCAGATCAAGCGCCAGTTCCGGGGCACGAAAGTCCGAGCCCTGTTGATCTCCTTCCGCCCAGAGACGGACCGGCAACACAAACCCGAGAGCCGCCGTCAGAAACAGAGTTACCGTGGCAAGTTCGAGCGACGACGCCAAGGAATAGGATTGGGCGATGGTGCCCCAGATCCAGCTGCCGACAGCCATGCCTCCGGAAAGGCAAGCATAGTAGATCGAGAGCGTACGACCAACGACCCATCTCGGACTGGCCAACTGCACCCAGACATCGAAACCCGTCCAGGTGAGAACCCAGCCGGCGCCGCCAACGGCCAGCGCAATTGTGGCCAGAGTTATCGTCGAGGTAAGGGCAAGTGAGAGGCAACATACCGCGCAAGCGATTGCTGCGAGCGCCATCAGCCATTCCTGCGGCAGCAATTTCCTCAGGAAGCGGTTGCTCATTCCGGCGATGCAGGCGCCGGTACCGAAGCCGGCGAACAGAATGCCGTAGACGATAGGCCCACCATCCAGGCGATCCCGGGCAACGAGCGGCAGGAGTGCGAGGATGGAAATGGCGGCGAGGCCGAAAAGCGTCGCGCGAATAATCGCCGCCCTAATGTCTAACGACAGCGCTGTGAACCGCATCCCGTCGTGAATAGCCGTGGCAATCCGCTCAGGAGGCAGGGGAGACGAACGAACGTCCCATTTGTTTTGCCACACCGAAGCGAGAGGCGCCAGATTGCTGACCGCGGCGAAGGCGAACGCGGCCAGCGGACCGAGGAACGCGAGGATCGCCCCGCCTAAGGCAGGTCCTATGCTGCGCGTCATGTTGTATCCGACCGACATCAGCGTCACGGCAGCCGGAATATATCGCTTGTCGAGGATATCGCCCACGGAGGCGTGCCAGGCAGGATCATTCAGCGCAAAGCCGCAGCCAGCCAGAAAACCCAGCCCTAGAATGAGCCAGGGACTGACAAAGCCAAAGCCGGCAGAAAGCGCCAGCACGATGGAGGCGAGCGCGATCAGAGACAGGCCAGCGATCATCACCGATCGGCGGCTGAAACTGTCGGCGATGGCTCCGGCGACGATCGAAAGGATGAATACCGGCAAGGTTGTCGATGCCTGCACGAGCGCGACCATCAGATCGGAAGCGGAAATCGTGGCCATAAGCCAGCTTATGGCGACCGTTTGCACGAGCCATCCAAGATTGGCGATCTGCGTGGATGTCCATATCGAACGGAACGCCGCATTACGCAGCGGAGCGAGTGTCGTCGAACCGGACAGGGGAAAATCTTCGCGCTGCATGTCTCGGTGACTTTCGAGGCTCCAACTAGGCCTGCTTGGGGCTAGGCCAATTCGAAAAGTGGCTGCCGCCGGGACCTGTGCGACGGCAGCCAAGGTGCTGCCCTTGCGAGGCAGACGGGAAGTCTGTGACACGTCCTCTAGGGTATGTAATAACTTATCGCATAAGATCTTATGGAACTGGACTCTTTGGAACATCCGGGCGATGCTTGTGGAAATGGCCGACGAAGGTCCGCTCTTTTCAGCTTTCCGTGTTGGAGGATGCGTTCGAGCTCCTGCGGGGTCCACTCGCGCGGATCGATCTTCAGCGCGCCCTTAGAGCCGCCGAAGGGAACGTCCACGAGCGAGCACTTCAGGGTCATCAATGCAGCGAGCGCCTCGACCTCTTCGGCATCGGCATTGGAGGCGTAGCGGATACCGCCCTTGACCGGTTCGCAGTGTTCGCTGTGGATCGAGCGCCAACCGATGAAGCTGTACATGCGGCCACGCAGCCGAACACCGAAGCGGACCGTATAGGTCGAGTTGCACTGGATGATCCGCTCTGCCAGTCCGTCCGGCAGGTCGAGGAAGGACATGGCATGGCGGAAGTTCTGGTCAACGCTTTCCAGAAAGCCTGCGGAACTGACCTGCATCATGCGCCCCTCGCGGCTTGAGGAGCGTTGTTGTTCCGAGATTGATGTTTGCCGATCGGTTTCGGCTGTTGTGACATTGCATGCACTTGGGTGCTTCCTCCAAGGTTATTGACTGGGCACGGGCCACCGTGCGTTACGGGGCAGCGATCTGACAGCTGCTTAGCTCGATAGAGTCCTGTACTCGGCATTGCGTGCGAGAAGCGCGTAAATCAGCGTGAACAGGCGGCGCGCCGTGTCCTTGTCGATCTCGACTTTGGTGGAAAGACGCTCTCTCAGCAGGTCTGCCGCTTCGTTGTGGATACCACGCCTGCCCATGTCGATCGCCTCCAGGCGCTCAGGTCCGGGCCGGCCCATCGCGTCGTAGTAGCTTTCGCAGACGCGGGTGTAATCCTTGAGCAGCCGCCGAAAAGGGGCGAGCGAGAGATAGTGGCTGACGACATGCGTCCCATTGACGTCGTTGACGTGCAGTGCCAGCCGCCCGTCCACCGTCTCTATCTTGAGGCGATAGGGACCGCCGTCATGGCCGATCGGCGTGAAGGTGTTGGACTCGAGAAGATCGATGATCGCGAGCGCCTGTTCACGCTCGACGCGCGCGTCCCGTGTCCTGAAGGAGCAATCGAGTGCGACATCGCAGAGACGATACTCGGCGCCGGTCATGTCACTGCCCTTCCCTCACAATGCTTCGACACACATCGCGATGCCCATGCCGCCGCCGATACAGAGGGTAATAAGACCCTTCCTGGCCGAGCGGCGCTTCATTTCGAACAGCAGCGTGTTGAGCACGCGGGCACCCGATGCGCCGATCGGATGACCGATGGCTATCGCGCCACCATTGACGTTGACGATGTCAGGGTTCCAGCCGAGGTCCTTGTTGACGGCGCAGGCCTGGGCAGCGAAAGCCTCGTTGGCTTCGACGAGATCGAGATCGGCGATTTGCCAGCCGGCCTTTTCCAGCGCCTTGCGGGAGGCCGGGATCGGGCCGGTGCCCATGATCTTCGGATCAACGCCGGCGGTCGCCCAGGAGACGATCCGGGCGAGCGGCTGGATGCCGCGTCGCACTGCTTCTGCCTCGCTCATCAAAAGGGCAGCGGCTGCGCCGTCATTGATGCCCGAAGCATTGCCAGCCGTCACCGTGCCTTCCTTGTCGAAGGCCGGACGAAGCTTGGTCATGCTGTCGAGCGTCGCGCCGTGACGGATATATTCGTCCTGGTCGACGATTATATCGCCCTTGCGAGTCTTAATGGTGAAGGGAACGATCTCATCGGCAAAGCGACCGGCCTTCTGTGCTGCCTCCGCCTTGTTCTGAGAGGCCAGCGCGAACTGATCCTGCTCTTCGCGGCTAAGCTGCCACTGGCGGGCAATGTTCTCGGCGGTAATCCCCATGTGATAGCCGTGGAAGGCGTCGGTCAGGCCGTCCTTGATCATCGTGTCGATCATCTTGAAGTCGCCCATCTTCACGCCGCCGCGAAGATGCGAGCAATGCGGCGCCATCGACATAGATTCCATGCCGCCTGCAATGATGATCTTCGCATCGCCCGTAACAATCTGCTGCATGCCGAGTGCCACAGCACGCAAGCCCGAGCCGCACAGCTGGTTCATGCCCCAGGCGGTCTTTTCCTGTGGGATGCCGGCTTTCATCGCCGCCTGGCGTGCCGGGTTCTGGCCCTCGCCGGCCAGCAGGACCTGGCCGAGGATCACCTCGTCCACTTCTCCCGCCTCGACGCCCGCCCGTTCGAGCACCGCCTTGATTACGGCAGCACCCAGCTCATGGGCCGGCGTGTTGGCAAACGCACCGTTGAAGGAACCGACCGCGGTACGGGCGGCACTGGCGATGACGATGAATGGGGTGCTCATGACAGCTCCTCCGCTGTTGGTTGGATCGGAATAAGTCGGGTGCAAAGCATCGGATCAGTTGACGATCGTGGCATCCGTTGCAGCACGCAGCTCGCTGTCGGTGACGCCATTGGCAAGCTCCACGAGCTTCAGGCCACCGTCGAGGACATCTAGTACGCCAAGGTTTGTAATAATCCGGTCGACGACGCCTTTGCCGGTGAGCGGCAGGGTGCAGGCCTTCAGCACCTTGGATTCGCCTGCCTTGTTGGTGTGGTCCATGACGACGACGACGCGCTTGACGCCGGCGACCAGGCCCATCGCACCGCCCATGCCCTTGACCAGCTTGCCGGGGATCATCCAGTTGGCGAGGTCACCGTTCTCGGCCACCTCCATGGCGCCGAGGATGGCCATGGCGATCTTGCCGCCGCGGATCATCGCGAAGCTTTGCGCCGAGTCGAAGAAGGCCGAATGCGGCAGTGCCGTCACCGTCTGCTTGCCGGCATTGATCAGGTCGGCGTCGATCGCGTCCTCGGTCGGAAACGGACCGATGCCGATCAGGCCGTTCTCCGACTGCAGCGTCACGTGAACGCCCTCGGGAATGTAATTGGCCACCAGCGTCGGAATGCCGATGCCGAGATTGACGTAAGTGCCGTCCTGAAGTTCGCGGGCAGCCCGTGCTGCCATCTGGTTCCTGTCCCAGGCCATCTTGTCTCTCCCCTGCCCTTACGCCGCCGCGCGCATTGTGCGCTGTTCGATGCGTTTTTCGTGCTGACCCTGGATCAGCCGGTGCACGTAGATCCCCGGCAAGTGGATCTGATCGGGATCGAGGCTGCCGGCCGGCACGATCTCCTCGACCTCGGCGACGCAGATCTTGCCGCACGTGGCGGCCGGCGGATTGAAGTTGCGCGCCGTCTTGCGGAAGACCAAATTGCCCGAAGTGTCGGCCTTCCAGGCCTTGACGATCGACAGGTCGGCGACGATGCCGGTTTCGAGCAGGTAGGTCTCGCCGTTGAAGGTCTTATGCTCCTTGCCTTCGGCAACGACAGTGCCGACGCCGGTCTTGGTGTAGAAGCCGGCGATGCCGGCGCCGCCTGCCCGCATGCGTTCGGCGAGCGTCCCTTGCGGATTGAACTCGAGCTCCAGTTCGCCGCTCAGATACTGCCGCATGAACTCGGCATTCTCGCCGACATAGGACGAGATCATCTTCCGGATCTGTTTCGTCTTCAAAAGCACGCCAAGCCCGAAATCGTCGACGCCGCAGTTGTTCGATGCGATCGTCAGGTCCTTGGTGCCTGCCTCACGGATGGCATCAATCAACAGCTCCGGAATGCCGCAGAGACCGAAGCCGCCAGCCGCGATGAACATCCCATCGAACAACAGGCCTTCGAGAGCTGTGTCTGAATCAGCGTAGATCTTGTTCAATTCGTTCCTCCACCTTGACTACGAAATCAGCTGGCTCGCGTCCCGAATTAGACTGACCTGGTAAGCAACCGTCTCTCCGTTAGCGAACTTCAGTTCGCTCGATACCGTTGGCGATTGGCTGTAAGCAATAGCAAAGGACACGAGCCGAGACTGGTGTTATTGGCGGTGGGACATGTGAATTCTATGCACAGATGGCGCGCGTCGAGCACGATAAAGGATTTGCGCTGGATGATGCCATCTTATGAGTTACTCGGAAGCGGCGCGCAGAGTTAGCGGTCGCTCATTGGCGCACAGCCCCAGGATGGCTCGCGCTTCCTTAGGTGTCGCCGGCTCATGTCCGAGAATATCGATTAGCTCCCGAGCGCGCTCCACAAGCTGTTTGTTAGTGGCGAACACGCCTCTTCGTAGGTATAGATTATCTTCGAGTCCCACACGGATGTTACCTCCAAGCAAGACGGATTGTGCTGCGACAGGATATTGGTTTCGACCGGTTCCGAGAGCACCCCAATGAGCCCCCTCCGGCAACAGGCCTTTCATGTAAGCAACTGTGTCAGGCGTCGCTGGTGCATTCCACTTCACGCCGAGGACAAACTGAAATATCGGGTCACCGGTGATTAAGCCTTCAGCGATCAACTGATGGGCAAATCCGATGTCGCCGCCCTCAAATACCTCGATTTCCGGCTTAACGCCGAGCTCCTTGAAGCGCTTCGCCATCGCCCGAAGCGTGCGCGGGGTATTCAAGTACACATATTCATCGCCGCCATCGCCCTGATTTGACGTCGTGACATCAAGAGATGCAATGTCTGGACGACACTCTTCAATGTGCGCGTATCGTATTTCTGGCGGCGCGACCGTCGTGCCACGTGCGGCGCGCGACTCATCTTCGGGGTCGGGCACGAACCGGGCATTTCCGCCGCATGTCAGATTTAATATGACGTCGACTGACGACTGGCGGATCCTGTCAGAAACCTCCTTGAATAGTTCAACGTCGTAAGTTGCGGCGGCAGTTGCCGGATCGCGTACATGAATATGGACGATCGCTGCACCAGCGCGCGCGGCTTCAATAGCCGAGTCAGCGATTTCCTGAGGAGTAATTGGGAAGTCCGGGTGAGCGCGATTAAATTTAGATCCGCCGGTCACGGCGCATGTAATAATGATTTTGCGATTGTCAAATGGCGCTATCGGCATAAAGCTAGACCCCGTGTTGTTAACGCCAGACAGTAGGACCGAATTTTGCAGCAGCCCACCGTTGTTGAGTTATGAGGGTCTGCTACTGATTATGCTATCTGGCCCCGCCGGAGTTGGAGAGCAGACTTGCAGGTAGCTTCAGGTAGTGGGATCACTCACCCCCGACATGTCACTTCGTGGGTATCGCGGCTTATCCTTCAGCGCGTTTCGTCCGACTATCAATAGAACGCAATCTCGCTACCCTTGTTCTCCCTGTCCCGCTGCGGGAAGCCGCGGCATCAGTCATAACTTACTCATGGTCAGCTTTTCCGTTGGCGATCAAGAGCTCCGCGCCTATCTTGCCACGCCTGACCGTTTTGACGGTCCGAACGGAAACCTTGCCGCCGGTAGTGCTTAGTGTGGAAACCGATGAGCGCGACGAACGCCCCACTTGTCAGATGTTGACACGTTGGCTTTTTACTGGACTTGATTTGAACTTCTGCTTTGTCCGCTTTGGCACGAAGTGGCCGCGGATCTCGACGATTGCTTCAGCCACCGGAGGCATCCGTCGTTGTCGCTGGCTCTATGGTGTAGCTGAGTTCGCGGATCGGCGCGATGATCTCGCCGGTAACGGTATGACGGCGGACGACGAGCAGCCACTTACCATGCGAGGCGATGCAAAAGGATCGCGGCTGGCGCCGATGATAGCGTGCAAACCAAACATACCGGCTGTAGTAGCCCTCGCCATAAGAAAGGCCCAGGTTGTCTGGGCACTGAGGCGCCGCGCGACATTGCAGTGCTCGGGCGAGGGAAATCGTGTTCACCGTCAGAGCTACCGCGGGTGTAGGACAGACATAAGACAACATCACGCTACGAGGTTCTGAGTTGGATCAGAAGAACCAGTTTCGAGCATCGTGCTCAAAGACTGCCGCATGCACTTGTTCTGGTCACAATAGATGTTTATCCCAACTCAAAGTTTTTGAACGCTATTCTTGATTGAGTTCGGAGCGGAAACGCTCACCTTTGCGCACGTAGCTTTGGGCAGTTTTTCGGAAGTTTCGGATCTCCTCTTCGGACAGCCTCCGGACGAGCTTGGCCGGTGAACCCGTCCACAACTCTCCCGACCTAACCCGCTTGCCCGATGTCAGGAGGCTACGTGCCCCGAGAACGCCATCCGGCTCGATGATGCAACCGTTCATGACGGTCGAGGCCATTCCGACGAATGCACGGTCTTCCAGGTGGCAACCATGTATCAGGCAGGAATGCCCGACGGTAACATCGTCACCGATGACGACGTCGAATTCGCCGGGGTCAATGTGAATGACTGACCCGTCCTGAATGTTGCTTCGCGCACCGATCTGGATCGTATTGTCATCGCCGCGCAGCACGCAGTTAAACCATATACCAGACTGCGACCCGACGGTCACGGCACCCACGATAGTGGCGGAAGGCGCAATCCAAGCACTATCGGCAATCTTAGGTTTGCTGGAGCCGAGATTATAGACCGACTGATGTTTTGTAGACATGAACACTTCTCCGTTTGTCTGCTTTCTCGCGCCTCACGGAGCAGAAATCCTGGCACCCTTGCGGGAAAGGGTGATTGGCAACTATCCCTTTTCGAAGAGTGAAGTAGTAGCCAAGGCGGCCACCGATCTGTGCCGCCCCGAAAGCTCGCTATCGGAAGCCTCGGAATGTAGCCTGCCTGTTGAGCAGATGCTGGGCCATAGCGCAGGGTGGAGCCCGCCTACCGTCGCCACGCGCCGAGTGTCGGTCGGCCTCGCTGCTCTTGCGCGAGGGGTCGGCGATTATGAATCTAGTTAAGCGGACTGCTGAATCATAGACCATTCCATTTCATCTGAGGGTCCAAGGCACGTGAGAATGCTCATGCGTTCGGCCCTACAGATCACACAGAGAACGGACGAGAGAAATCCAGAATAGTTATTTATGACGGCGGTTTATTATGCAACCTGTCGCGAGTTCGCTAACGGGCCGCTGGAACTCCGATAATTCGCCACCATAACCAGGCAATTCGGTAGACCGATCACTCGCCAGCAGGCTCCAATAAGCCGCTCTTTCTAATTTCCCTGGGCGTGTAGCCATAGTGCTTCTTGAACGCGAGACAGAAGTTGGAAGCATGGTCGTAGCCGACTTCATAGGCGATCATCTTCAGCGGCATTTCGGTCTTAACGAGCAGATCGACAGCCTTCGATAGTCGCACAAAAGCCCGGTAATCGTGAGCGTTGATGCCGTACCGATCCGCGAAGGCCTTGTTGAAGGTACGGCTCGGAATCTCCAATTCTTCTGCGATTGCACAGATCGGCAGCTTATTCTGCAAATCGCTGTCAAAAATGCTTTTGATTTGCTCCAGCTTTTCGTCGATGCTGCGCGAGCCCCGTCTTACGTACTCCGATGACATTACTTTGTCTAGAGTAATGCAAAGCAGCTCCCTCGCCTTTGCTGAGACATAATCATGTACAAACCGATGACCTATGCTTCGAAATATCACTGAGCTTGCAATCTTCTGCATTTCCGAAGAGAGCGGAAGTTCTATCCAGGTAAATCGCCCGGCAGGTTGGCGCAACAGCTCCTGAATGACGGTTAATTGATCAGAAGTCTCGGCCACCAACCGCGGAGGCTCTTGCGGGTCGAAGCCGAGAGCCAGCGCAGTCTCCGATTGGCTCGCTGACCACTGACTTATCGCGTCAACGCCTTTGGGATGGAAGTAGGCGATAAACGTGGGCTTCTTCAGCTCAACTGCTTCTCCATTTGTGGGCGAGATGGTACGGCGACCGTCCAAGTGATAGAGGAATACGAGGCGATTGGTGCCACGATGATTTTCGAGGCATTCTTCACGCATCCTGAAGTGCTTGGTCGTCAGCAGAAGGCTAAGTTCTATCTGAAAACAGTCTTCGTGCCCTGAGGCACATTTTGTCGGTGGTATCCAGCGGCGCCCGAAACCAGCCATTTCCGGCGGTGCCAGCACCTCCTCGAATTCCTTGGCCCAGGCGATCTGCTCAAGGCTGTTCATACACTCGTCTCCGCCCATGTCGCAATTGTTATAACAAAATAGAAAATTTTTGCTTGTTGTCAAACGGGAGCGTGAATCCGGTCCCATAGGCCGATAGAGCCTTCTAAACCGGCGGGCACTTTGCGAAAAGCGCATGCCGAAGCGGACCCACAGCTGCCGGAAGCTAAAATTCGGATCAGCGGGCCGGCGTCGCCCTTGAGATTGTCATTATAGGGCGCGGAAGCTTCGCAAATTCGCACAGTAGCGGTTCTCGCTAGCGGAGCTGCGTTTATCGTCGACGGCTACATCAACGAGAGAACCTTCCGAGCGATTTTTCCGCTTCAATCGCAACCTGCGCCCAGAATGGAAGACACGACTAGGAATGTCGGATCGGCTGCTGACCCCACCAATGAGGGCACAACTGGTCGCGCCAGCTAGCCGTCGATGAGCTCAACTGAGATACTGCGACCGTATGCTCCTGCTCTGGCATCGGGTTGAAGCAGGTGAATAAAAACTCCGCACTCGATAGAGCCATCGAAATGGTTCGACAATGCTGATCGCATCATTAACCCGTAAATCGCAAATCCGCTTCTATTCGGAATCTAAAATTTGAAGTATCTTTCTACGCGCAGTGAGTATATCTCCAACTATCGCCTTTTGGACGGCGGCCGCATCTCTTGCCTTCAGTGCAGAGATTGCAGCATCGTGAAATTTTTCGCCATCGTTGTCGTCCAATCCTTGATTTACAAGAAGGCCTAGCGTCGGGCCGATCGCCACCCAAAGATTGTCAATAATCGCGAGAAGTCGTGGTGCCCTTGACTGAGCATAGAGAGTAAAGTGGAACTTGGCGTTTGCAGCCATTTTGGCCTTGGAGTTATGAGACCGACGATGCGTGCAATAGACAAGATGATGATGCTCCAGCTCGCGAATAAAGGCCGTCGACGCGTTTCCCGCCGCAAGTTCCGCTGCCCAGCCTTCAAGGTTGACACGGATCTTCGTGATCTCCTCCAAGTCTGACCTGCCCAGGCTCGGAGCTCTGATGGACTTTGGACCGGCCATCGACAGGCTTTCCTCTGAAACGAGGCGCGTGATTGCCTCGCGGACAGGCGTGACGCTGACGCCCAGTTGAGAAGCTATAGCGCGGTGAGTGATCTTCTCACCCGGCTCGTACACGCCGCATCTGATGCTTTCGCGCACTATGCCGTATACTCTGTCGGACAGCGTCGTTTTGTGTAAATGTTGGTCCAAATCGTTCAAAGTCCTCGCTTTGCCCGGCTGCTCTCTTCCTTCGCTCACGAGCTTAGGCTTTTCAGAAAACACGCGCTCGGTCTTATGCCGCGGCATCACAACCTCGTGCTCCTATCGAGATTGTCGAACACGGAGTGTGGTCGCTTAGCTGGGCGGCAGCCGCTCCAGCCAAGGGTAAAGTTTCTGGGGCGCTAAATGACCGACAAAAGATCGTCACGTCTCTGACAGAGCAAACGAAAAATTGCGGTTCGTGATGGGTGTCACACATTTCGCGAGACATTCATGGACTTTATTGGGCGTGTCATTATTTTAATACCTCAGGAGTAATGACCCAATGCATGATCGAGCATGACAGTCGTGTCAATGGATAGTGTCGCCGGTCGCGTGGAGCTCAGGCCACATGTCAATATCTCCGACGTGCTCGGCGCCGTCCACCTGCCCCTCCATGGTCAGTGTAATCCGGCCAACATCGCCATGGCACTCGCGAGGGGTGCGCGCAGCGCGGCGCGAACATAATTGAGAACGACAAGGTCACGGCCGTCCATGATCGCCACGGCCGTGTGACAGGCGTCAAGCTGCCGTTGCGTGACGACGCTCGGAGCGGCTGGCCGAAAGGCGATGCAATTAACTTGCCGTGATGCCAATGGATAACGGATTGTGTAGATCCCACTACCGCAAAGCAGCGCGCCGGGATCGATGGCACGATCTCGGCGGGCGTTCGGGGCCACGTCAATCCGCATTCACCAAGCTCGTGGTGCTTCCCACCGGCGCATGACGCATTCGCCAGCAGTATCTAAAGCGTAGCAAATCCACCAGCCAGATGCGCCGGAAGGGAGCATGGCACAACGGCGCAGTGATGGCATCGGCGCTGAACCTCCGGGGCTTGGTTGAATCGCTCATATCGGCTCCTGCGTCGCCTGCAATGGCTCGATTCTGAACCCGAGCAGTGACGTTTCCGGAGACTTGGCCGATGACCACCGGCTCAGGCCCTCGCTGGAACAACAACATCAGACCTCATAGCCAGGTGGTGTTTAGAAGGGGTGGAAGCCTTTTTTGCACCCAACCTGTCACCTGCTCGTACGCATAGGCCATCTGCAACACGCCGCGGTCATCTTTGCCGATCAGCTGGATTCCTGCGGGGAGCCCAGCCTCGTTGAATCCGACCGGCATGCCCATGACAGGCAATCCCGTTAGAGACCACGGCGCCACCGTTTCCATCCAGCGATGGTATGTATCCATTTGGCGCCCGTTGATCTCGGATGGCCAATGGACGTTCTTGTCGAACGGAAACACTTGGGCACTTGGAGCCACGATGTAGTCATACCTATCGAACATCTTGACAACTGCAGCATACCAAGCTTTGCGCTCCTGGTCGGCGTTATAAATATCTACCGCAGTAAGTTTCGATGCGCGCTCTAATTCCCAGGCGAGTTCCGGCTTCAACTTCGCCCGAGTTACCGGATCGGCCCAGAGGTCGTATCTGCGGAGCTGCGAAAGTCCTCGCCAAGTCATGAAGGTATCGAAGAGAGCGGACAAAGAGTAGTCGGGAACCGCCTCCTCGACGGTGGCTCCGAGACTCTCGAATGCGGCGAATGATTTGCGGCAGAGATCGAGGATACCCGGCTCGGTCGCCAGATACCCGTTGTAGTCTCCGACCCAGGCGATGCGGGCGCCTCGGAGATCGCGTTCCAATGGCAACCGAAAGATTGAAGAATTCCCGTCGATCTCCAATGAAGCCGCTTTGCTTGGACCCGCCATGACTGACAGCAAAGCTGCTATGTCATTGACAGTTCGACCCATCGGCCCACCCACACCTAACTGAGCGATGAACCTGCTGTCATCTGGGATTAGACCCCAACTCGGCCGATACCCCAAAACGTTGTTGAAGGCTGCGGGGTTGCGAAGGGAGCCCATGTAGTCGCCGCCGTCTGCGACCGGCAGCATTCTCAATGCGAGGGCGGACGCTGCGCCGCCGCTGCTGCCGCCGCAGGTTTTTGACGGATCGTATGCGCAACCGGTGGTTCCCCACACCGGATTGTAGGTTTGCGAGCCCAACCCGAACTCCGGGGCATTCGTCTTGCCTATGACTAGGGCTCCCGCAGCCTTTATGCGCGCCACAACCGGCGAATCCGAATCAGCGATGCGGTCCGCAAAGATAGGCGAACCCGAGGTCGTCGGGAATCCCTTCGTATCCGTGCCCTCCTTGATCGCCTGCGGAAAGCCATGCATCCAGCCGAGATATTCCCCACGATGCAGTTGCTCATCGCGTTCTTCAGCCTCTTTGAGCAACGCAGCATCATCCGCCAGAGCGATTATGGCGTTGACCTGCGGGTTTATCCGGTGAATGTGTTTAAGGTATGCTGTCATGACCTCTACGCATGACACGTCCCTGCGCGCGATTGTTCGCGACAGCGCCAAGGCGTCCATCATGACGATCTCATCGGGTTCAGAAGTCGTCGTCAGATGAGCAGAAGCGGGAAGCTCCATCCTGCCCATGGTCAGCCCTGCTACCGTCGCTCCGGACTTCTTCGATATCGCTCGCCCCGAGATGCCGGATCTTTTCCCAGTGTCCGCTTTATCATATGATTTGTCAGACATCTTCCATTCCTACGTCGTTGTCATAGAACCCATTTGCGTTGCACCTGATTGGGCGGTTGTGTTGCAAACCCCGCTTCGCTGCCATCGGCACGATGAACGTGGCGCACATTGGACGATCAGGTCGGCTGCTTTGACCGCCGAGGCGACCGATCGGTTCATGTTCTCGATCGCCAGTTCGTTGTCCCGCACGTGCAACGGAGATGCGGGGTCGGTGTAGATCTTCTGAAGGTCTTTCAAGATCAGTGTGTTGTTCATGACTTGCTGCCGAAGACACCAAAGCGCGAGGGCTCAATATGCGACCGCAATGCCGTCCTTGCGAGGTCCGAAGGCCCAGTAAGCGTGCCTCGTTCCCAGTCTATTCAGATGGCCAGCCCGCCACCGTGAGTCTTGGCGGCAAGCGCCACCTCGTGCACTTTGTCCCGCAGTTCACGGATTCCCCATTCTCGCTCACGCTGACGCATAAAGTGGAACTATGATCGTTGCTCAATTGCTTTCTTCCTTTATCTCTTCCTATTCCCGTACTTGGGACGATGTTCAGTGTTCGTGTCCGGGGTGCGCTCGAGATGTCCTATCGGCTGAAGACGTCTGTGGCTCAGCCACATGAGCAAGCGAAGAACTGGCCGCTGCGGGAACGTAAGTGGCCGGAGCGCGTACATGACAGGCCACGACGCGCCCGTCTGCTATCGGCACCAAAGGTGGAACTTCGATGCGGCAGCGCTCAACCGCCAACGGGCAGCGCGGGTGGAACGCGCATCCCCTTGGCGGGTTGACCGGGCTCGGCACCTCGCCCTCGACCGGCGCCTCTAGCCGAACCCGCGTGGGATCCGGCACGGGTGCCGCCGCAATCAGCGCCTCGGTGTAGGGGTGGACCGGCTTGGCGAACAGCGCCTCGCATGTAGCCAGTTCCACAATTCGCCCCAGATACATGACGGCAACGCGATGGGCGATATGTTCCACGACGCCAAGGTCGTGCGAGATGAAGACCAAGGCGATGCCCATCTGCTGCTGAAGATCCACAAGCAGATTCAGAATCTGCGCCTGTACGGAGACGTCAAGGGCTGAGACCGCCTCGTCGGCAATGATGAGTGAGGGCTTGAGCGACAGGGCGCGCGCAATGCCGAGCCGCTGGCGCTGACCACCCGACATCTCAGACGGGCGCCTGTGCATCATCTCGGGCGACATTCCAACCTTCTGGAGGAGGTCCGCGGCAAGCGCGTTGCGCTGCTTGCGGTTGAGACGCTCGAAATTCTCGGCGGGCTCAGTAATGATCTGTCCAGCGGTAAGGCGCGGGTTCAGCGATGAGTAAGGGTCCTGAAACACCATCTGCATCCGCCGACGCCAGGCACGAAGCTCGTGCTTCGTGAGGCCAGCAATATCGGCCCCGTCGATCAGGACGCGTCCGCCGGTCGGATCCACGAGCCGCATCAATAGCCGCGCGACAGTCGACTTGCCGCAGCCGGATTCCCCGACAATGCAAAGCGTTTCGCCCGCCTCAACGGAAAAGGATACATCCTCGACCGCTCTCACCACAGAAGACGGCTTCTTCAAGAACCCTGCACCAAGCGGATAATGCTTGGTCAGATTTTCAACTTTAAGCAATGAACCGCTCATCCGCATATCTCCTCTGAGCGCCAGCATGCGGCGGCGTGACCCGATTCGACGTCGCGCAAAGCCGGCGTCTTCTCGCGGCAAATGTCGATCGCGAACGGGCAACGCGGCGCAAAGCTGCACCCGATAATCGGTTCACGCAGGTTAGGTACGATGCCGGGGATTTCAGGCAGACGGCGCTGTCGCCCGTGCCGCCGGTCAGGCACCGAGCGCATCAGAGCCTGAGTGTACGGATGCATGGGGCGGGCGAACAAATCCGCGACGTTGGCTTGCTCGACGATCCGGCCAGCATACATGACGATAACACGCTGGCACGTCTCGGCGACGACGCCCAAATCATGGGTGATAAACATCACCGAGGTTCCCATGCGCTCTTTCAGGTCGACGATCAGCCGAAGGATCTGCGCCTGGATCGTAACGTCGAGGGCGGTGGTTGGCTCGTCAGCAATCAACAGTTCCGGTGAACAGGCAAGAGCCATGGCGATCATGACGCGTTGGCGCATGCCGCCGGACATCTCATGTGGATAGTTGTTGACGCGGCGCTCGGGGTCCGCAATGCGGACGATACGCAGCATTTCTTCGGCCTTTGCCGTCGCGGCTGACCGCGAGGCTCCCGTGTGAATCTGCACCGCTTCAGCGATTTGGTGCCCAACCGTGTAGACCGGGTTTAGACTCGTCATCGGATCCTGGAAGATCATGGCGATCTTGTCACCGCGGATCTTTCGCATCTCCCGCTCCGACAACTCAAGAAGGTCGCGCCCGTGAAAGCGGACCTCACCTGCAACCGTCCTGGCGGTCTGCTTCGGAAGCAGACGAAGGATCGAGAGGGCAGTAACGCTCTTTCCGCATCCGGATTCGCCGACTACGCCAACCGTTTCGCCCTTCTTCACCTGGAAGCTGACGCCACCCAAGGCACGGGTGACGCTTTCCTCGCCGTAAAAGTGCGTCTCAAGGTCTCGAACATCGAGAAGTATTTCTTCTGCCGCGGTTTTAGGCATTTGCATGTCAGCTTTATGCATCAGCATCTCAGCGCCTCCGCTTCGCGCGGGGATCGAACATATCGCGCAAACCATCCCCGAGCAGGTTGACCGAAAGAACCGTGACGGCAAGCAAGATGCCGGGGGCGAAAATCGTCATTGGAGCGATGGCAAGATACAAGCGCGAACTGGCGATCATATTGCCCCAGCTCGGGATTTCGGGCGGCACGCCCACTCCGAGGAAGCTCAACCCCGCCTCCGTCAGGATCGCGCTGGCACAGACAGTGGCGCTCTGCACCATCAGTGCCGGAATGGTGCTCGGGAGGATATGCCGCCAAAGCACCTTTGGCAGGCGCGCACCACCGCAGAGCGCAGCCTCCACATAGGGACGCTCCCGAACACTGAGGACCACTGAACGAACCAGCCTCGCGACGGCTGGCGTCTCAGGGATCGCGATGGCGACGATGAGGATGCCAATGCCTGACCCTGTTAGAGAAATGAGTGCAATGGCCAGCAGAATTGTCGGGATCGACATCAGGCCGTCCATGACCCGCATGACAATATTGTCGAACGTGCGGTTGTAGCCAGCCAGAATGCCGATCAGAAGCCCGGCAACGGCCGCGCAGGCCGCCGACAGCAAACCGACCATGACGGAGATCCGCGCGCCGAAAATCGTTCGGGCAAACACATCACGGCCCATATTGTCGCTTCCAAACCACATCGCCGCGGACGGTGGCTGAAGGCGCTTGAACGGATCCATGTTTCCCGGATCCCCAGCGCAAAGTGGGGCAGCGAGTGCCAGAACGATCAGGAGTGTCAGCATCCCAGCGCCGATCACAACCAGTGGGTGCTGCCTTGCCAGACGGTAAATACCGGAGCCTCCCAGCGTGGCCGTCGGCGTGGTCTCAAGTGTTGCGGAGGGGAGTGTCATATCAGTACCGGATGCGCGGGTCGATCAGCGTGTAGGCGAGATCGACCGTGAGATTGATGAGGACGTACAGACCTGACGTCAGGATGAGCACGCTCTGAATAATGGGATAGTCGCGGTTGTTGATCGCGTCGACCACGAGACGACCGATACCCGGTATATTGAACACCGTTTCCGTGAGAACCACTCCGCCGATCATATAGGCGAAGCTTATCCCGACGACGGTCAGGATCGGCACGCCCGCATTCTTCAAGGCGTGGTGGAAAAGCATTGCATAAGACGACGCACCCTTGGCAGCGGCCGTTCGCATATAGTCTTCCGACAAAACCTCGAGCATGCTGGCTCGCGTGACCCGCGCGATGAATGCAATGTAGCCAAGACTAAGAGCCACGGTGGGCAGGACCAAATGCACGAACCATGGCCCTAGGCCGCCACCGATCGGCACATATCCCTGGACCGGTAGCCAGTGTGTCCTGATGGCGAAGAAGTAGACGAGAAAATAGCCGATCACAAAGACTGGGACGGAATAACCAAGTGCCGAAAAGGCCGCGAGGAGGCGATCGATAAGCCCGCCAGTTCGCCACGCGGCAAGGATGCCGAAAGAGACCCCGACTGACACCGAAAGGATCATCGTCAGGATTGACAGGGAAAGGGTCGGTTCAAGCCGCTGCGATATCAGTTGGACAACCGGTCGCCCAGTGAAAATCGAGATGCCGAAATCGCCGCCGAGCATGTCCCGCACCCAACGCATGAACTGTACTGGCAGGGAATCGTTCAACCCCAGTTGTTCGCGAATGCCGGCGATTACCTCAGCCGGCGCGTCGCGGCCGGCAATCATGGCCGCGGGATCGCTTGGTGCCAGTCTGAGAAGCAGGAACACGAAAATCCCAACCATCGCCATGACGGCGATGGTCGAGACCATCCTGCGCAGGATGTAGGCCGCCATCAGCCTGATACCTTTTGCATGTTCCACATGGGGAAACCGTATGAGCCGGGCACTTCAAGGAGGCCGGAAATCGACTTCCGGTGCGCCGTCGGCTGGACAGAGTGCCCCAACAGAACGCCGCCGACGAAGTCCCACCATATCCCTTGCATTTCTCGGGCTAGTGCCTGGCGCTCCTCGAGTGTTTCAACCTCTGTCCATTTGGACCGGAGGGCCTCGTATTCATCGTTCTTTGGCCAGCCATAAAAAGCATCTTCGCCATTCGCGAGCAAGAAGGGAGTGTTGGTCGGATTGTATCCGCTGTAGTCAGAGATGAGGATGTTCCAGCCGCCGTCCTCAACCGGTCCCTTGCTTTTACGGCGTCTTTCCACCCCGCCCCAGTCACTCGGCGCAAGCTCAGCATTGACTCCAATGTTGCGCAGCATGTCTGCCAGAAGCTGCGAAGCATCGCTTACCTCCGCCCAATCTGTGGGTTGGAGGATGACGATTTTCTCGCCGGCATATCCGGCTTCCTGGAAAAGTTGCTTGGCCTTCTCAGGATCGCCACCCTTCTTGTACCATCCCGTATTCTCGTCATTGGAATAGAGGGGATTATTTCCAAATATCGAAGTCACGGTTTGGGAGAATCTTGGGTCGGGATACGCGACGCGCATAAACGCCTCCTGATCGACCAAGTGAAGCATCGCCTGGCGCGCCTTGACGTTGTCGAATGGCGGCTGCAGAAAATTCATGCGCAGGTACATTATAGTGCCTCCCTTACATAGAACCTGGAGTTCAAGGTTGGGATCACTTTCAATCACCGGGAAAAGATCGGCGGGTGGCGTCCAGACGAAATCGACCTCTCCCGCCTGGAGCGCCGCGAAGGCGGTCTGTTGATCGGAAATAACTTGCCAGACCGCTCGATCGACCTTGGCTACCTTTCCGCCGGCGAACCCGTCGGCCGCTTCCTGGCGGGGTACATATTGTTCATTTCGGTCGTAGGTGAAGCTTGCGCCAGGCTTGGCTAGAGCCTCATTGAACTTGAACGGCCCGGATCCGATATTCGAGGTCACCTGCTCGGTAGCGGGGCGGCTCGCGTCTTTCTCACGCATGACAGCGAGGAAAAGCCCCTCCACAAGCATATTAATTAGCGTCCCCAGTGGCTCCTTGAGGGAGATCATGAAGGTCCTGTCATCTGCTTTCGAGATGTCTTTGGCCCTGGCCATGATCAATTTTCCACCAGTGTCCACCTGGCCCCAGCGTCGTATCGAGGCCACACAGTCCGCTGCGGTCACCGGGCTGCCATCATGGAAGGTTAGGCCTTCGCGGAGTTGGAACGTGTAGGTCTTCTTGTCGTCGGAAACGCTCCACTTTTTCACCATTTGCGGCTGGGGGATTCCTTTGGAATCGATGGCAAATAGCGTGTCGTAGACCGCGTAGCCATGCATGCGTGTGGTGTCGACCCCCGATAGAATTGGATCGAAGACCGTGAGGTCAGCCATCACCATCCGCACTGTCCGGGCGTCATCTGGTGATGTCTGCGCCCGAAGGATTGTCGGCATTGATAACGCCGTTCCGGCGGCCAAACCTGTCTTGAGAATTTGGCGTCTAGTGATTGTCATGCTTCGTTCCTCCTCTTTTTCGATTTCTCAGTGCTCATCCCAAGCGTTGCTACGATCTAGGAAGTGCCGATAGAATGCTGACGGGCGGTGATTTCGGGATTGGCAATGTCGTGTTCTGGCCAGAAGCGCGCTTTTTGGTAGTCGAACTGATTTCTTCTGTAGTAGCCAACGCCGGGAGTGTTCACGAGCACTGGTGTAGCTAGCCCATCGAAGTTCGCAACAAAGTGGAAACCTGACTTCACGATTATGAAATCAAGATCTTCGATAACCACGTTCTGGCTTGTAAAAGCAGCTGGATCGGTAGTGTCGGCCGGCTTTGTGGTCAGTAGCACCTGGATGCGGTCATCCACCCTCAGAACGGCGGTTGGTCCCATGGCACTAGGGTCGCCCCTGCCAACAATACCCGCCACAACAAAATTTCCATCGCTCACGTGTTCAACTCGCCCGGTGATCAATCGAGGCGTGAACCCCGGCGTGAACCCCGCTCCGACAGACAATTTAACGGTAGCACCTACACCAGCCTCTATAGCTTGAGCCGCTGCGACGGGATCGGTAATAGGTACTGCACCGCTCAGTTCTGGATAACCATCGAGCGCTGCGGAAAGCAAAATCGTGCCGTCTCCCGGCGCGCCCGCAGCGACCCGGTCGCCCATATCGCCGATCGCAAATGGCCGTTTATCCGGCGAACTCCGCACACGCTCAAAGACCTCCTCAACCGTCAGAAGGTCGTCCTTGAAACGCTCGCGTTCAACCCAGAAGCGGGTCGCAAGATCCACCGCGATGGAAGGCGTGTCGGCACCTGAGCCATCGCTCAGAATGGTGACAACCTGGCCGATTTCGTCATCATCGGTAAAGCGGAACACGTTATAGATCGAGATATCCTTGATCGATGGTTGCTGGGCCGCGTATTCGCGTGCTTTTGCATGGATTTCGGCCAGCGGCCCGGAGCCGGTTTCAGCCGCACCGGGCAGGATCATGGGTACCCGCGCCGATACCGTGACTGGCTTTAGCCGTCCCTCAAGCTGCTCGAGCAGCAGTTCTGCGACTTTCTGCCCACATTCGACGAAGTCCGAATGAGGGTTTTCCTTACAGGCGATACAAATATCGGTGTTATCGAGCATGCGAGGCGTGATATGGCCATGAAGGTCTAGGCCGATGCCGATCGGCACGTTGGGGCCGACGACGTGGCGAAGCGCTTGAAGAAGGTCGCCCTCAGCATCCGGCGTTTCCGTCGTGCCCATCGCGCCATGAAGGTCCAGGCCGATTGCATCAGGCTTGATGCGTCGAACCGCAACCAAAAGTTCCTCACGCATACGCACGTAGAAATCATGATCGACAAGGCCGCCGGCGCCTCCATTTGCCGAGAAAACTGGCTCGATATTTGCGCCGGCGGCGGCGAGCGTGTCAGTCAGTCCCTTCAGCACGCCAGCTGGCGTTCGCAGAATATCGTGGCCACGTTCCACCACGAAGAGTTCCTCGTCGGTGGGCCTTGGGTTCAGCCTGTGGGATTCGTGGCAGAAACGGGCAACAAGAATGCGATAAGGTTTTGATAATTCTGGCACTCGATTACTCCGGGTTTTATGGGATCGTATGCAAGCAGGTAGCCGGAATGTGGCAATCCTGGAGTGAACCTCCTATTGGGCCGTCAACCAAAGGCACCGGTCAGCTCGCCATATCGGTCCAGGAAGACGCCAAAAGCATTCTCCAGCGCCAAGTACTCGTCTTCGGTATTGGCCATTGACAGGGTGAGCTGGCCGCGCCTGGTGATGAAGATGCCGTTGTTGATCATAAAAAGCTGGAACAGCTTTCGAAAGATCGGCGGGGTCTGAACATCCTCAGGGCCCCGCGGCATGTCCGCTTGGAAATGCGTCGAGATGAGGGAGCCAAAACTGCCTAATTGCAGGGGCACTCGTCGGCTGTTCGCTTGACGTAGTAAAGCGGAGCGCAGTTCGTTGGAGCGGGTATTCAGCCGATCGACGTTTTCCTCAAGGAGGACCTCTTTTAGCGCAGCATATCCCGCGATCATGGTCAGAACGTTGTTGCTAAAAGTGCCGCCATGCGAGAGCGCTCTCACATGAGTGGGGCCAAGTCTGTCCATATGCCTAGCAGCCCCACCCAAAGCCCCGAAGTTGAGCCCCCCGCCGAAGAACTTGCCGAGTATGGTCAGGTTCGGAGAGATATCGACTATCGATTGGTAACCACCGACGGCAAACCTGGCGGTTTGCACCTCGTCAAATATCAGCAACGCACCGATCTCATCGCATATTGAGCGAAGTCGGCGCAGGAAAGCCGTGTCGGCCACGAAGCCGCCAGCGCTGCCCATGATCGGCTCGACCAGAATGGCCGCGATGTCTTCGCCCTCTTCCCGGACGATCTGCTCGACGGTTTCGATGTGATTGTATCGCGCGAGGCGGACATCCGCGCGATCCACGTTCATCTCACTTTCGGGCTCCAGCCAGTTTAAGACGTTACCGTGATAGCCGCCGAAGAAGCCCAGTACCAAGCACCGTCCTGTTTCGGCCTTGGCAAGTTGTATCGCGGCAACATTTGCTTCCGTGCCAGACGTCAGGAATCGGACTCTTTCGATAGACTGAAAGCGACGGCAGATCTCGCGGGCAAACGCCACCTCGTGATCGTGTGTGCCCCCGTAACTCACTCCGTTGTCCAGCCCCGCTTGGAGCGCTGCCACGATCGCTTCATTCGAATGGCCGAAGAGGGCGGCGGTTAGGTCATTTCCGAAATCTGAATATTCGTGGCCGTCTGCATCTGTCACCTTGCTGGATCGCGCAGAGCTGAAGAAAAGCGGGAACGGATCGAAATACAGCGAGCCCCGAGTGTTGCCGCCAGGCAGGACCTCTTTGGCTGCTTCAAACTTCCGTCTGCTCGTCGGATTCGAGCTTTCATAGATCCGCTGCTCATGCGCAACGGCGTCGTCCAACTTAGACCGAGTTTCTGCGGACTGCAGCATCGTAGACGGCTCCCTCCTACCTCTGTTTCAAACCCGCGTGCGAATAATCATGCTTTGAGCCTATCGATGGCATGTGGAACGACTTGTTGAAATTCGGAATCGTTATTCACGGCGGTGATTGATTATGGGATTGGTAGCGTAGATCGGTGCGGATGCCGACGTGAAGTCGGCAGTCCCCATCAAAGCCGACCGGTTTCCGGCATTGAAATTCTTCCGGTTAGCAACATGGGCGTCCATGTCTCAAGATAAACTGGAGACATTGGTCCCCGAAGAGAAGGCGAGTCGCCATTGGCCTTTGGCGTAGCAATATCCAGAGACGCAGTGCGCGTCGTGACACGCTTTAGCCTGACGGTCTATCCCGATACGTATATGACAGCCACGGCGCGCTGCGGCCGCGGACGCCCGCCCGAGGCCTGGTGGTGAAGCAACGGATCGTTCCTATCGAGACAGGCGCCTGTGCGGACGATACATGGCTTCGGAGCCCTTCGCGCATTCGTCAGTTCTGGCGCAACGCGGGCGGAGGGACTCGCTCAACCCAGCGCGTTTGCTTTTCGAAGGCGTGCGCCAGCTGTAGGACTGCCCGGTCACCGCGATGCCGGCCGATGATCTGCACGCCCGTCGGGAGCCCGCGGCCGTCGAAACCGACCGGCATCGCGGCGACTGGGTGCCCGGTCATCGACCAGGGTGCGACGGTCTCCATCCAGCGGTGGTAGGTGTCCATCTCGCGGCCGGCGATCGATGACGGCCAGTGGATGAGCTTATCGAATGGGAACACTTGCGTGCTCGGAGCGAGCACGTAGTCGTACTGATAGAACATCGCGGTCACCGCCTGGTACCAGGCGACCCGTGCCTCGGCAGCCTCGGTGACATCTCGGGCGGAGAGTTTCAGGCCGTGCTCGATCTCCCAGATCAGTTCGGGCTTCATCAGCTTGCGCTTTTCCGGGTCGTCTAAGAGCGACGCGTACTTAGTCATGCTCCACCACCGCCATACCAGGAACAGCTGCCAGATCTCGGCGGGGTCATATTGCGGCAGTGCCCGCTTTACGGTGCAGCCCAACCGCTCGAATGCGCCGAACGAGGACTCGATCAGGTCGAGTATGCCCGGCTCGGTGGCGAGATAGCCGTCCCAGTCGTCGACGTAGGCGATCCGGGTGCCCCGAAAGTCGCGGTCAAGTGTCTGGGTGAAGACTTCCGGGTCTTCGTCGATCGCCAGGGGGGCGCTCGGGTCGGGCCCGGCCATCGTCGCGAGCAGCATCGCCACGTCTGCCACACAGCGCCCCATCGGGCCGCTCACACTGCCCCGAGCGACAAAGCCGGGGCTCGGTATCCGGCCCCATGAGGGTCGGAACCCGACCACGTTGCAGAACGCCGCTGGGTTGCGCAGCGAGCCCATGTGGTCGCCGCCATCGGCCACCGGAACCATGCGCAACGCCAGAGCCGAGGCGGCACCACCACTGCTGCCGCCTGCAGTCCGGTTGGTGTCGTAGGGTGTCGCGGTCGCGCCGTATAAGAGGTTATAAGTCTGCGACCCGAGCCCGAACTCCGGCATGTTGGTCTTGCCGATGACGATCGCCCCAGCGTCTTTGATCCGCTTGACTAACAGATCGTCGGTAGTGGCGATCTGGTTCTTGTAGATCGGTGAGCCCCAAGTCTCCCTTAGGCCCTTTGCGGAGGCCTTCGCCGCATGCGGGAAGCCATGCATCCAGCCGAGGTACTCCCCGCGCTGCAATTGCTGGTCACGTTGAGCCGCCTCGGCCAACAGCTCAGATCGTCCCCGTAGCTCGACAATCGCGTTGACGCTATGGTTGTGTTCCTCGATGTGATCCAGGAATGTCTCCATTACCTCGACGCACGAGACCTCCCGTCTCTTGACGACCCCCGACAGACGCCGCGCGTCATACAACACGAGCTCGCGAAGGTACGCAGGCCGTGAATCTCCGCCCCGCCGGTACTGGAGGAGTGCTACGGGGTCGTCCGACACGCCCGCCTGCATGCTTGAGGGGTTCGTGAAGCTGGTCATACTGTGCCTCTTTCTGAAGTCTTGAATCGATCACATGTGTAAGATCGAGGTCCTGAAAATCGCCACCAAGCATGTCGCCGAGGCGACCTATAAACTGAACCGGCAAAGGATCATCCAATCTTAATTGCTCGCGGATGCAGGCGACCATCCGATCTGGCAGCGATCATGACCGCCTGGTCGCCGGGCGCGAGCCCCACGAACAAGAACACGAAAATGCCAACCATCGCCATAACGGCGATGATCGAGACATCCTGCGAAGGATGTGGGCAGCCATTAGGCGGAAGCTTTCTGCATGTCCCACATCGCAAAAGCGCTGCCTATGGGGATCTCGATGAGGCCGGTAAGCGCCTTGCGGTGGGCAGTTGGCCGGATAGCGCGCCCCAGCAGGACGCCGCCGACGAAGTCCCACCATACTTTTTGCATTTCTCGGGCGAGTGCCTGGCGCTCCTCGAGTGTTTCGACCTCTATCCATTTGGCCCGGAGCGCCTCGTAGTCGTCGTCCTTCGGCCAGCCCCACCACGCTTGTTCCCCATTTGCGAGCAAGAAGGGATTGCTGATCGGGCTGGCTCCAGAGTAATCAGAGATGAAGATGTTCCAGCCGCCATCCTCGATTGAGCCCTTGTTCGCCCGACGCTTGGTAAGCTCACTATAGGACATCGGCGCAAGTTCGGCGTTGCACCCGATCTTGCGCAGCATGTCCGCCAGAAGCTGCGATGCATTGCTGGCCTCGGGCCAGTCCGTGGGTTGGAGGATGACGATTTTCTCGCCGGCATATCCGCCTTCCTGGAAGAGCTGTTTGGCTCTTTCAGGGTCGCCGCCCTTCTTGTACCATCCCGTATTCTCGTCATTGGAATAGAGGGGACTGTTGCCAAAGATCGAAAGCTCGGTTTCGGTGTATCTCGGGTCGGGGTACATGACGCGCAAGAAGGTCTCCTGGTCGATCAGGTGAAGCATCGCCCGGCGCGCTTTGACATTGTTGAACGGCGGCTGCAGAAAATTCATGCGCACGAACATTGTACTACCCCGCTTGTTTAGAACCTGGAGTTCCAGATTGGGATCGCTTTCGATCAGCGGATAAAGATCGGCTGGCGGTTCTTCAACGAAATCGACCTCTCCCGCTTGGAGCGCCGCAACGGCAGTCTGTGGATCGGCGATATTCTGCCAGACGACGCGATCAACCTTGACGACCTTTCCGCCGGCGAATCCGTCAGACGGCTCATTGCATGGTACATACTTTTCATTGCGGTCGTAGGTGAAGCTTGCGCCCGGCTTGGCTAGAGCGTCATTGAACTTGAATGGCCCGGATCCGACATTCTCGGTCACCTGCTCGGTAGCGGGACGATCTGCATCTTTCTCCCGCATGATCGGTAGGTAATTCCCCTCCACCAGCATATTAATTAGATTCCCCAATGGCTCCTTAAGATTGATTGCGAAGGTCTTCTCGTCCTTTTTCGAGATATCCTTGGCCCTGGCCATGATCAGTTTTCCACCGGCGTCCACCTGGCCCCAACGTCGTATCGAGGCCACACAGTCCGCCGCAGTGACGGCCCCCCCGTCGTGGAAGTTGAGGCCATCGCGGAGCTCGAAAGTATAGGTCTTCTTGTCCTCGGAAACGCCCCACTTTTCCACCATTTGCGGACGCAGAATCCGTTTGGAATCGAGTTCGAAAAGAGTGTCGTAAATCGCTAAAGCATGCGTGCGTGTGACGGTAGTCCTCGATAAAATAGGATCGAAGACCGTGAGGTCCGGCGTCACCATCCGGACCGTCCGCGTGTCCGCCTGTGATGTCTGCGCCCGAAGGATTGTCGGTATTGATAACGCCGTTCCGGCGGCCAAACCTGTCTTGAGAATCTCGCGTCTAGTGATTGTCATGCTCCGTTCCTCTCTTGTTCATTCTTAAAAGTTAGTTCCCAGTCGCTCCTGTAAGAGCGCCGGCAGAATGCTGCCGGGCGGTGATTTCGGGAGGGGAATATCCCGTTCACGCGCCGTCGCTCGGTCCGCGGCTCAATCCGGCAGGAGGGCGATGCGGCGGACAGTCTCCGCCTCAACGCGCTTTTTGCTGTAGACGAGCGGCACGTATTCTCCTTTAGACCACATTTCGGCGAGATCGCCGTAATGGACCGAGCGCGGGTCGCCGGACTGGCCGGGCGCGTTGATGCAGATGCTGTTGTCCCAGTCGCCGACATCCATGACGAGTCGGACGGACGCCCCTACGTTGACGCCGAAATCGCTCATCCGGTAGCCGGCGAGCATGGGCGTCGATCGGCTGCCGCCGAGTGGGAGCGGACCGACATTCCACTCCGTGACATTCTCCGGCCTGATGCGGCTGGTGGCATGCTCGAAAAGCGCCCGGTGCAGATTGCCCCATTGCCAGGCGAACGGATCCGCGCCGAGCCGCGCGCCACAATCGGCAAAACCAGCTGAAAGCGTCGAAAGCAGCATGTCGTCGCGTTCGGCCTCGTCCCATCGGAGCCCGGGCTCGGCCAGAAGGGAGAGCATCCGGTCGACATCGCCCGGTAGCAGCAACTGCCGCACCGTCGGATTCGGGGCGAACCTTGCGAGAAGCGCCGGGCGGAGGTGCTTCATCCACCAGACTTCGAATAGCGCCGCCGGGGCACTCGTGGCGTCAAGCCGGTGGTGCCAATTCCTGAGCAGATCCAGTGCCTTTTGCTGGACATCGTCCAAAGGTTGCCGGCCCGCAACTTTTTCAAGCACGCCGCAGATGGCGACAGCCGGCCGGGAGTATACGTCCGTCTGCAACGCCATTGACGTTTTTAGCGTGTGTTTGGGATCGCTGGTGAGGACAGACCTGATGCGCCGGGCGCGGCTCCCTTCCGTCCATTCATGGCCAATCGACGGGGCTTTCGGATCGCTGTCTGCTGGTAGGTTCATCTCGTTTGCGGAAGCCACGAAACCTTCGGCCGGATTGTATTTGCGCGGAAGCTGATCGGCCGGCAGGAAACCGTCCCATTCATGGCTGCCGTGGCCGGGCACGGGCAAGAGGCCTTCCCAGTTGCGGCGGACAGGCGTGAAACCGGCCGTGAACCAGCCGATATTGCCCTCCAGATCGGCGCTGACATGGTTGACCGGAGGCGTGCCCCAATGGGAAAGCGTTTCGGAAAACCCCATTACCGAGTTGCTGCGCATGTAGGACAGACTGCCGAGATAGGCGGCCGCGCCCGGCGACAGCCAGACGGAGCGTATCGCGATCACCAGCCGCTTCTCTGAATTCTCGTAGAGGATCGGACCGTGTCGGGTGAAGGAGAGCGTCAGCGTCTGGTCGGCAAAGCCCTTGACCGGAAAGGCCTCTTCGATGCGGGCAATCTTCTCCCACAGATCGCCATAGCGGTAGGAATCCGGATCGCCGCCCTTCGTCTCGTAGACGTATATGTCCTCCTGGTCTGCCCCGAAGATCGTGAGACCGAAGGCGATCTTCTCATTGTGGCCGAGGGAGACGCCCGGCGCGGTCGGCTCGCCCGCGCCTATTACATTCAGGCCCGGAGCTTCCAAGTGCACGAGGTAACGTAGCGATGGCACGGCATGCCTCCGGTGGGGATCGCTCGCCAGGATCGGCCGGCCGCTTTCGGTTCGGGAGCCATGGACGGCCCAGTTGTTGGAGCCCTCCTCCATCTTTGCCTGGACGACGTCGCCGAGATCGGTCACCTCGGTCCACTTCCAGATATCGTCCAAGGTTGCGGCAAGGCGAGCCTTGTCGAAGGTGACCGGCGCGGTCGCGAGCTTGTAGAGGCGCGTTGCGGCAAGCGGAATGTCGGCCAGCGAAATGCCTGCGGCCGCCTTCGGTTGGACCGGCGGGTTGATCTCGCAGCGCAGCAGGTCCGTCTCTGCATCAGCCAGCGCCATGATGTTGGCGCGCAGGATCTCCGACAGCCCGTTACCGATCAGCGCGTGCGTGCGGATGCGGACAACATCGGAAGGCTGCCACCGGGCCGGCCTGGTGCCGAAGACGGCGAACTCCGGCGGCAGGCGACCGGGCTCCGCTTCGCAGAGCACGACATAGGCATTGATGCCGGCGGTGAATGCAGTGCAAATCGCTTCAGTATCCGGCGCGTAGGCTGTCCATTCCGGACCCAGGTCGCCGCGGTAGAGGAATTGCCGGGCGGCATGGTCTTGGGCCAGGTAGCCGGGGCCGAAATCTCCGGCGAGGAGGCCGAGGCCACGCTTGCGCCACAGATCGAGCTGCCAGAGCCGGTCACGGGCGGCGTTGAACCCCTGCACCAAGAACAGGTCCTGTTCGCTTGCCGCCCTGATATGCGCAATGCCCCAGTGGTCGATGCGGATCTCGGCCTCGGCCTCGAGGCCGGCCAGCCGGATGGTTTCGTTCGCAGGCGTATCGGTCATGGCAGTACTCTGTTCATCGCGTGGTTTGTCTACATTCAGGCCTGGCAACCAGCGCCACCTCATGACTCCTGCGGCCAATCAGGACCGGGTTTTGCAAGTTCTCAAGTTATGGGGAGAGATCCGACGGCAACAAACTCGCCGCCGTTGGCGTCGGTGATCGCGTCATTGACGAAGCTGGCTTGATCAGAGGCAAGAAACGCCGGTTCGCCGCCGACGTCCTGAGGGCGCCCTAGACGACCGGACGAAAGCCGTGACAGCGCGGGCCTGGTTACGGGGGCGGTCCGGTCCGGTGGACTGGCCGTCTCGGTTAGAATGCGCCCGAGTGCCTCGGTATTGAACATGATGTCTTTTGGGGCGACGACCGATCGGGCCAAACCTGCAAGCGCTGCCTTCGACGCGACGTAGCTTGTGCCCGCGATTTTTCGTAATGCCCTTTCCCCGATCGAGTCTCGGGCGGCCATGGTCGGTGCAGCCAACTGGCAGCAGAGCATGCGGCTGTGAGATTTACTACCAAGATCTCGTTCCTCTCCTCCAGCGAAATTGCATCGAATGGCAGACGTTGACGGCTGCGTTTCGGTGATTACCCGGCATTGCACACAAGGACCTCCAGTGACCTCCAGGCCGTCCAGCCTACCTGACGGATCTAATCGGGATCGCCGTCGGCACGCAAGTAACGCGAGTTATTCCAGAAGGTGAAGAGTTATGATTGGGGGCACTCCCTCACGACTAGATTGGCAATGTCCCCGGGCACTCCTAGACAGACTGTCAAGCGAAACGAGGAATTGACCCCTCCTATTGCCTCACCCAAGAATGTTACTGAAGTAGAGGGCACTGAGATACTGGCGCGCATTTCATCCAGTCGCCATTGAGTATGATCTGACCGGGCATTTCCATCCGCCGAGCATTGACGGCCATTTGCACCATCCGCAGGCATTCCTCCGTGAAGCGTGACGGATCGGCGCCCTTAGACGCTGCAGGACCGAGGCTGTCGAGAGCGCCGATCCGGCCGCAAGCCATGCTCGAATCTGGGGCTCGAATGGCTGCAGCATGCTCGGCCTTTTCGCGTTCCAACGAGACGCATGCTTCAACGACCGACCCAGACGCTAGACTTTATATGAAGGGCAAAGGCAAGGAGGCCAAGCTGTGCTTCATGGGGGGCTGATGGAAAACCGCCAAGCCTGCTGGTCGATGCCTGCATGACTGAGGCTAGCGGATCTGCCAAACGGGTCGCGGCGCTGCACATGACGAACCCTTCGCCGACCGCCATGAGCGACCACGCTGGGTGCCGACAGGGCCTGTGACACAAAGGACTTCGTCAAAGATTTGCGGTCGATGGAGGTGACGCCCCATGTGGCGCAGAACATCAATGGTCGCCGCTCGGCCATCGACGGGCGCACGACGCGCCATTCCGGCTATGGGCTCAGCTTGCGCATCCGCAAGCGCATCGAGGGGCATTCGGTTGGATCAAGACCGTTGCGGGGCAGGACAAGACTAGTTTCGTGGGAGCGATCGCGTCGGATCGGCCTTCACCTTCTCGGGCGCGGCCTATGATCTGGTGCGGTTACCGAAACTGATAGCGGTGCTGTCATGAACGCGACCTCGAATTGCCGCCTGATTTGGCCGCTGGCGAACCGTCGAGGGCGATCTGTGGGATCGGGATTATCTCGACCTTGTCGAGCCCGCCACAATCACCATCGGGCTAACGTTCATGGCGAGATCGCCTTCGGTGCGGTGCAAGCGGACCTCGATCTCGGCTACAGCACGTCCGTGGTCTCCACATAGGCCGGATGCGCTGACATGGACGAGGTCTCCGGTGACGGACATGCCGAATTGCTCGACGATGGCACGATCGAGATCACTTTCGCATACCACAACGGCGACGAGGCCATACTCAAGGCCAAACCGGAGACTTCTTCAACAGCCTGCTAAATCTAGTACGCTCCCCGCCTAGCGCCCGCCGCCAACACGCCGGACCTGCCCGCGATTGATCGTCGAGCGCCCAGCCCGCCGTGCTCGCCTCGGTCGCAGCGAACAGCGGCGCTCATCAAGCTTGCGCCCCACGGTCTCCCAGCGGTATCTGACGCCATCCTCGTCGATCATGCTTCCGAGATAGGCTATCTGCCATGCCGGGGAATTCCCCAACCGCATGAGTCAATCAGACGCACCCGCAACAATCTCGGATTCAATCAATTGCTCGGAGTGTCCTTGGGTTGGACGCGCGCCCGCCTCATCGGTCCTCGCTCTCAAAAACCCGGAACGTCTCGGTGAGAAGCTCCATGAAGAGATCGATTTCCGGCTCGGTTATGATGAGCGGAGGAGCTGCCATAAACCATTCCCCGAACTTTCCGCTGGCGGTGCGGCGCGCGTAGAGATGCAGCCCGAGTTCGCGGGCGATCTCCGAAACGCGATAGGACGCCTTCTTGGCTGCGGGGAAAATCGCCTTGGTTGCCTGGTCCTCAACGATCTCCACCGCGTTCATCAGGCCTATTCCCCGCACGTCGCCGACGGTGGTGCTCCGATCCTTCAGTGCGTGGAGCTTTCGGCGCAACACAACGCCCATCCGCGTGGCATTGCCCATCAGATCTTGGTCGAGCATCTCCTTGAGAACCGCGACACCAATTGCCGAGGAGAGGGGATTCCCGGCATAGGTGTGGCCGTGCAAGAAACCGCCGGACTCGGCGACCTTGTCCACGATCCTGTTGGGGGCGATCATGGCGCCAAGTGGCGTATAACCGGCGGCCAAGCCTTTGGCGCAGACGACGAGGTCGGGCAGAGCGTTCGGCCAATGATGAGCGGCGAGGAAGGTTCCGGTTCGGCCGGCGCCACACATCACCTCATCGAAGATCAGCAAAACGCCATAGCGATCGCAAATCTCCCGGACTTTGGAATAATAATTATCCGGCGCAACCAACGCGCCGGTCGCGACACCGCCGACCGGCTCCATGATGAAGGCGAGCACCGTCTCCTCGCCTTCCGCAAGGATCTGCTGTTCGAGCGCGTCCGCGCAGTAGTCGGCATAGGAACTAACGTCGAAGCCTTCAGGGAGGCGATAGCTCAGTGGCGCTGGCACCTTGGGCATTATCTGCATGATCGGGCCGAACATCTCGTCCCGGTCCGGATCGCCGGTGACAGCAGCGGCGCCAAGTGTCGCGCCGTGATATCCTGGCATGCGCGCAAGGATTTTCCAGCGCTTCGGCTGTCCGCTGGCCACGGCGTATTGGCGCGCGAGCTTGATGGCAGATTCGACTGCTTCCGAACCGCCGGAAACGGGAAAAGCCTGATCGAACCCTGGGCCCGCGAGGTCCGCGATCATCTTGCAGAGCGTATCGGTTGATTCACTGCAAAACGCGGAATAGCTGATGCGATTGGCCTGGTCGATCATCGCATCGCGGACACGCGCGTTCCCATGGCCGAGATTGACAACGAGCGCGCCGGATGAACCCTCGAGATAGCGCTTGCCGTTGGTATCCCAGAAGAAGATACCCTTCCCATGCGACACCTTGAACGTTCCGGGGGCTCCGCGTGAGCCGGCGTAGAACCTGTCGAATGCATTCTGAACGGGTTTCGGTTGAACGATAACCTGAGTGGACATGAGCAACCTCATTTGATTGGTCCGTTGGTGTGAAGAAGGGGGCGCGGCATGGTTCGCGACGGTGCACCAACCGTGCGGAGATCACGTCATGGCGCAAGGCCTAAGTGCGTCGCGGACGGAGAGGCGCTCCAATTCGAGGAGGGCCTCCTTCAGACGCGCGGCATTGACAGCGCCTATGACGGGGCTCGCGAGCATGAGGAACTTCGCTTCCACTTCCGCCTGTCCAAAAGCGGGCCCGCCAGGGGCGCCGGTTGGAATCTCAGCCTGGGCGGAAAGCGTTTTGCCATTCTGCAGGGTGACGCTGACGCGGGCCGGCAGGAGCCTTTCCGCATAAAATACCTCATCGGCACCGGCGAGGGTCGAAAGGCTGATCCGTGCCGCGCTTACTTTAACACCTTCGTCAGTCAGATCGTCTTCGCGGAGGCCGGTCGCGGAGGACTTGTCGTGCAGTTCGAGAGCGAGCGCATAGGGGATATGAAACACCGCCTCGATGGTGGATTGCGGCCAGGGTCCATTAAAGTCGCGAACGAACTCCCTCACGGTTTCGACATGAATGCCCCTGATGTCAGCATGGCCGAAACGATGGCTTTTCTGCAGCGCGCGCAGGCAGTCGATCGTAGTGTGAATCCAGCGGCAGACGCCATAAGGTTTGAAGCCGGTCTCAAGGATGAAGTAGCGCTCTCCCCATTGGTCAAGCATGTTCTGGGGTTCAAAGCGGTCGGAACCGGCCATAACCCAGAAGCCGTCGGCACCATCGAAGATGGTGCGGTTCGCGTGGAAACCTTCTCGTACAAGGTCCACCGCAGTGATGGCCCCCTTGTTCGCCCATCCGTAATTGTTCTTCAAAAAGCATATTGGCCGGGAATAGAATTTGGCCCCAAAGGGAAGCGGAGCATGCATCGGCGCCAGCCCGTAAGCATCGGCGATTTGCTCGGCGCTGAACCGATGCAACAGGCTTGCTGCCGTGCAGGCGCCGAAAATCTGCCAAGTCGCAAGACCGCTGACGTGGCGATTGCGGTCTTCGGTAGGCCGCATGGCTGTGCCAAGGCGCAGCGACATTTCATAGCCACCGACAATCGCGGCGATCAGCGCCTTGCCGGAGCTGTCCACCTCTTCGGCAACGGCGAGCGCAGCCGGAATAATGGAGTTGCCGGGATGCCCGAAAAGGACGTAGGAATCATCCAGACTAAGCATGCTGGCGCTATGGCCATTGGCATGAGCGGCATTGGCAGGATGAAAGCTTAGTGAGGTACCGAAAACGGTGCTGGGACCACCGGAGTCGGTACGCGCGAGATAGGGCGTCAATTGTCTCGCGCCGCGGCTCGTGCTTCCCGCGATCATGCAGCCGACATGGTCGAGGACGAGAAGCTTCGCCTTGTCAACTACCGCTGCCGGCAGTTCGTCGTATGTGAGGCTGGCGACCGTATGGGCAACGTCTTGTGTCAGTAACATCACTTCATTCCTGTTCTCTTTGGATTTCCCCACTCTAAGCAATGTCATTTTCTCTGGCATTTCCGGATAGTTATGATCGTGCTTATTTCATTATTCGATTGCGATAACGAGAGCGTGCTCCCGGGCGCGCGCCTGCGTCACTTCGATCGTGCAAGGGGCGGGCACCGCTTCGAGCATCCGTGAGTTTTCGCCGGACGGCTTACAAAGTGACATCGCCGCTCAGAGACCTTAAGGTGGCTCAGGGGAATCTGACACGTGGTGCTTACGGTTAGCATCGGTGGCATTTTTGATCGCCCCTGAACTCCAATTACTTGTACTCGACCACCACGAGGCGCCGGCCATGGGGACTTGAACTCTCCGCCTTCCCACAGGCTTCAACAGTCTCAAACCCCGCGCTTCGCAACATGCGAACATATTCAGAAAACCCGTAGTGTTTGACAGAAAGACGCATTCGTGTAAGGCATCCATTTCGGGCTATGGCTCTCTCAGACTTGCAGCGGTCGATTAGTGCGTCGTAGTTGCTTATATGCATTCTTAATTCATCGTTACGCCGCACGATCGCGTACGAAGGCGATTTGTCGCTTAGCAGCGATTGAGTTGATCGATTAGCAGCCGCCCGCCCTTTTCGGAAAGAACGGGCGACTTCATGAAGAACTTTCTCGTTATCCGCTTCATTGAAGTAACCAAACGTTGTGTACCACAGGAAAACAGCGTCAAAGCAATCTCTCCAGGGAAGTGAGCGCATATCGCCAAGAACGTACTCAACATTTACCCCGCGTTCGGCTGTATCTGCTTCGGCGTTTTTTAGGAGGACCGGCGACGTATCCAGCCCCGTTACCCGTGCTCCTTTTCCCTCTAGCCGGTTGGTAATCCGCCCATAGCCGCATCCTAGTTCAAGAACTGGGCCGCCTTCCTTAAGCGAAAGTAGTTTCCAAATTGCTTCAACTTCCAAATCGGTTTTTCTCGGGTGAATTTACGCCGCCAAAATACAAATAATCGTGTCCGACGTATGAGTCTGGCTCGAATGAAGAATTTTGCTTACGCGCCGTCTCGACGTTCATGTGATCCTCTATGTTATTGTACAGGTCGGCGAGTCAATGCGATCCTGAAGGCCAAGGTCAGTATTGCATAGAGGAGTGCGTTTGAATGATAATATTCTGTATGTTTTTTAGCGTTTTACAAAGCTTTTGTTAACGGTTTTCCCGGCTACTCGTAGTGGCCGCGACGAACTATCTCAAATGGCTGGATGGACTGAGCTTCTCAGAACGCAGTCAGCAAGCTGTCCTGCAGGAGTTGGTCCTCGCAGAGTCGCCGTGCCGGGAAAGAGTAGCACGCCTGGAAAAGGCAATCGAAGACGACCTGCTCGACTGGCCACTCGCGCCGGTAGTCGAACGCTTGCAGGCTCTGCGTGGGGTCCAGCTCATTTGTGCGGCCACCTTCATGGCCGAAATCGGCGATGTACGCCGCTTTGCCAACCCGCGACAACTGATGGCTTATCTCGGACTTGTCCCCTCGGAGCGCTCGACCGGGGACGCCGTGCGACCGGGGCGGCATCATCAGACTGGGAATGCCCGAGTGCGCCGCGTCTTGGCCGAGAGCGCCTGGACTTACCTCTACCCGGCCAAACTGGCGAAAGGAAACTACTTCGAAAGCCCCACATGAGGCTGCGAGACATAGCCTGGAACGCACAGGCGCCCCTGACCAAGCGCTACAGGGCCCTGATCGCGCGTGGCAAGCACCGTGTCTGTGACCGCAATAGCTCGGGAACTCGCTGCTTTCATGCGGGCCATCGCTCGAGCGGATGAGCAGCAGGCAGGAACCTGATCCTCGGTCGCGACGAAATAATCACGCCGCATGACCACCGTCATCACCGCCCCAATTTGCTGAAGTTGACGCACAGAACCCGTTTCGATCTCCTGCTATCTCCGAGCTCATCAATCAGATTGTCGAGATGGCGAAACTCAGCCGCTCTCGGAATTCTCCACAATCCTTTATAATGCTTCCTCTCAAGCATCTTGAGGATCAGGACGACGACATTTGACCTTGCGACCTGACCCGGACAACTTTGAGCCCGAAGCGCGGCAGTTTGCTGACCATCACTGAGGCGGACGGCGCAATTCCAAGAACTGATAGTTTATTCCATCAAAGACAACCGGCTCAAGGCAAGTAAAGCCCTGTCGGGTTCTCGCTCTGATAGACCGTATATTGGTCGTGCGTATGAAAGAGACCAACCGATCGATAGGTTTGGTTGCGAAGGCGAATTCGATCACTGGCTTAGAGCTTTCCGGCCCAATCCCTTGACCGCACCGGGCTCCAAGCAAGGAGCATCCGATTTCAATGGCGTTGTCATCGAAGCGCTTCAGCCCGGACCGCCCCACGAAGCGCAAGTCGCCATTGTCCTCTCGTTCATAAACCATCCAGAATCCATAACCGTAGGTTTCCCACTCATGAAGATAGAGGGACAGCCGCGCAGCAGACATTTCCCGCGTTGGCGGAATTCCCCCCATCGTCGATTCGACTACTAGCGGATCACAGTGCAGGCGATGCAGGGCCTCGGCGTCCCAAGGACGTATTGGGCGCATGAATAAACGTTCTGTTTCCAGATTCATGTGAAATTTCCATTCTTGGTTCCATCAATCGCGGTTTCCCGCAGTTTCTGATCATCTTGTTCCATGATCTGGTGCCCATCTCTTTTCTGTTGGACGCCTCATGCCTCAGTTCCACTCAACAGAAAAAGGTGGGGAGAATTCGCGCTTACCCCAGCGCGTGGCAGCTGAGATAAAAGCGTCGCAGAACCGAGGTGTCGCCAACCACACCTAGGCTGCTGAAAAGCGCTTCTCCCGGTCGAGATGGTCGTTGTGGATCCCCGAGCTGAGAACGACCTTAAGCCTAACTGGATCGAGCGCTTTGTCCACTACCAGGTCAGATAGTTGATTGGTGCGACTCCGAAATCGGATTGGTGAGATGCGCCAAAGCGTTGGCACGCAGACAGATGGCACGATTGAGTTCCTGGGCCGGAAAGACGGACAGATTAAGATCCGCGGCATGCGGGTCCAGCTCGCCGAAATCGAGCAGTGCCTGATGAAGCACGAAAACATCAAAGCGTGCTGTGTCACGCTGACGGACCGTCTCGCGACCGCTTGTTGACGGTACGTCGCTCCGCCCTCTCTCTGCAGGCCGAAGATCCGCGCCATAAAGTTCCCTCCGTTGATCTTTTCGGCCGCGCCAGTCGCAGGCGCCGCACGCCCTATATCTATAGTCCCGGGGAGATCCGACGGTTGATCGACGCCGCTCAGCGACTTGGCCCCGACGGTTGAATCCGATCGCTCACCTACGCCACGATGTTCGGTCTGATTGCAGCGACCGGCATGCGTGTTTCGGAGGCGATCGCCATTCCATTGCCGGACGTGACAGACGACGGGTTGATCATAGCGCAGACCAAGTTCAAGAAGAGTCGGTTGCTGCCGCTCCACCCGATGACCGACGCGCCTTGGACGGATACCTCGCGACTCGCCTGAAGGCGGCAAGTCAGAACGATGCGCTTTTCATATCGCATCAGGGAACGCCGCTCGCCTATCCGACAGTGATATCGGTCCCATCTTTGAGGTCTTGCCGAGCCGGGCTTTTCCTCCGGTCGAATGCTGGCGCGGCGTCAGTCCCATCCAGGCGGAGAAATCTCTGCCGCGCGTGAAGGTCTCTGCTGGCGGAGCAAGCGCCTCAAGAGCCGTCGCGATGACGGGGCCCACTCCAGGTATGGTCATCAATCGTTTGGCAACATCGTCCCGTCGCGCTCTGCGAGCAATCTCCTGATCCAGCTCTCGCACCTTGTCGACGAGTGAGCGCAACGTGGAGATCAACGCCAGGCATGGCGATCGTGCTTCTCCGGCAATGCGCCGCGTGGATCTTCGACGGCAGCAATCAGGGTGCCGACATGCGCGGGACGGCGCGACCAATCCGAACTCGGCCAGGTGACCGCGCAAGGCGTTGATGATCTGAGTCTTCTGCCGAACCAGCAAGTCACGAACTTTGAACACCGTCGCAGAGGCCTGCTTTGCGGCACTCTTAACGGCTACGAAACGCATCGCCGGACGAAGGGCCGCTTCGCAGATCGCCTCCGCGTCGGCAGCATCATTCTTCTGCCGTTTGACGAAAGGCTTCACATAGACCGGTGCGATTAATTTGACCTGGTGCCCAAGCTTCGCAATCTCACGACCCCAATGATGGCTGCCAGCGCAAGCTTCCATCGCAACCGTGCAAGGTTCGATGTTCGTCAGGAATTGCAGTAGTTTGCCACTCGACACCTTTCGGCGCGAAATCACCGTGCCGTCAGCTCCGGCTGCATGCACCTGGATCGTTCTCTTCGCCAAATCCAGGCCGATCATGCTAATCTTTTCCATGGACGCTTCCCTCTTTCATGGTTCCAACGCAACCATTCTGGCACATCGATGCCGTCGAGTGGGGGCGTCCACCCCATCGCTTACCTTTGAGCGGCTTCCAGACGGGCTAATAAGCGAAACCTGAGAGCGTCGATGCCGACCCGGAACCAGGATTTAATGGCGGACTCAAACATGAGCCAACAACCCTGTTGGCTTTGTCGAATCCGCAACACAGGCTTGTCGCGGGATGGTTTGTCTGCTCCAAGCTAAATTGCCGAGAACAACCAAAATTCATTTCCTTTGGCTCGATCAGCCAATTGGCACGAGTTTTGATACATCATTGTGACCCGCGAGCTGCCAAATTGATAGAACGAAGGAAAGAGGTAGTATGGCAAGTTTGCGTCACATCACATTTTACTGCAAGGAGTATCGGCAAAGTCCACTACCTCTCTAAATACGCTCGCCGAACTTGTCGGTCTCGGGCAGAAGATCCTTGTTGTGGGCTGCGAGCGCCAAAAGCCGACTCCATCTGCCTAATCTTGAACTCGAAGGAACCAAGATACCGTTCTTCATCCTTCGGCAAAGGAAGGTTCAGTAGAGGATCTCGATCTTGAGGATGTTCTCAAGGTTGCTCGTTCGATCGGCATGCCTGATCGGGAGCATTGGCGACAATATCGAGGTGGTGTCACGCAGGAGGCCAAGGAGCACGAAATGACGATTGTGCCGGTGCGCCGGAGGGTTTTCGCAAGCGCCCCACAATCGTTCGGCCACCAGCATTGCCAACGGCTCGATGCGCGCCTGGTCTTCGATCAGACGGAGATAACCTTCGAGCCGGGCCCCTACCATGAAAACGTCGTCGGCGAATACAACATCGACGATGCTTGGGGGCTAGCCTACTCAACCGAGGCGATCGAGACCGATTTGGTTCTGGGGTACGCTGATGAAGCCACTGGTCCTGATTTGTTCGCAAGATGCTGAGCTCTATCTGTTCCTCAGCCACATTCTGGGGGAGGACGGCTTCACGAGCGAGCCGGCAGGCGGCGTGAAGGAGGCACTCGCATTGACCGATGAACGGGAGTTCCAGGCGGTAGTGCTGGATTGCGGGCCAACAAGCGCGACAGGCTCAACAATCTGCGTGCGGCTGAAGGGGGAGCCCCGAACCGCCCGCCTGCCCGTTATTGCCCTGATCGCGCCCGGCGCCGAGAATCAGCACCTCGACCTCTTGAAGGCGGGCATTGACGAGAGCTTTGTGCGGCCGGTCGCGCCGGCCAAGCTGCTTGACTTTCTGCGGGCGAAACTGGCGCTGCCGAAGCGGGGTTCAAACGGGATCGAAAACGGCAGCTGGCTCTGCTGCGGCAGCCTTGAGATGAAGTTCGATGCCCACCGAGTTCGCGGTAATGGCCACAACATCCATCTCGGACCGATCGAGTTCAACCTTCTGCGGCATTTGCTTGAGGCTCCGGGCAAGGTCTTCAGCCGAGACGAACTGATTAGCGCGGCCTGGCCGGACAATATCCATATCGGTGCACGCACCGTCGACGTCCATATCAGCCGGATCAGAAAGGCGTTGAAGTCGGCCTCGCCCGGCAGTGTCATTCGTACCGTCAGGTCGGCTGGCTACTCACTTGAGAAGCCGGACGACTGAATAGCAAACGGGTGCGCTCTCCGTCGTGCTAAAGGCAAGTCTTGCGGCTTCAAAAACCCGCCACAGGTAGGACGTACTCAGAAAGAAGCAGTCGGTGGCATTAAAAGCGTACTCACATAGTATCGCAAGCGCTGGATGGCAATTGGGTTCTTCATCTGTGGTTGAAAGAAATCGGCTGGCAGATCAAGGCTGAGTGATGCCACCAATATCTTGATCGAAAGCTCCTTCATCGCCTCGTGACACGAGAAAACGGTCTCCCGAAACCGGGCAAGCTGGTCGGCCACTGATAAGGCCCGAAGAAGGGACTCTCGAGAGTCTGCCGCTTGGGACCAGTATCGAAGCACTCCGATGACGCGAGGGCGTTACAGACGCTGGGCAAGCTTTGGACCTGCGGCGTTCTCGTTGATTGGTCTGGTCTGCGCAAACATCAGACACCCCAGCGTGCTCCCCTTCCGCCTTATCCTTTTGATCGCAAGCGTTACTGCCTCGATGCGGTCGAGACCAAGGAGCATAGACAAATTGCCGATCTGAATCAGCCTAAATATTGCAGCCAGATCCATCGATCGCCCGACTGAGAACGAAGAACCACGCAGCCCGATTGTGGCTCAGATCTCTGGTGCGCCAGCTTTGGACCGCCAAATTGCGGCGGTCTATCGGGACACTCTAGGCCTGGATGACGTTGCCTCGACCGACAGCTTCTTTGATCTTGGTGGCGATTCGTTGAGCGCCTTAAGTTGTTACTCGACCGCGTCGAGCAGCTAACGGAGGAGAGATAGGCTGTCTTCCTGCTGCTGAAACACCAGACACCAAGAGGGATCGCGATGGCCCTGTCGGAGATACATAGAAGCGCACGTCCGAACGCATTGGGCCGATACAATTCGGCCGTTCACGCACGCCTCTGGTTTTGCCCCACCCGCTTGGGGGACATGTACTCCTATATACGCCTCTTGCTAGGGCACTTGGCGCGGAGAGCCGCTCTTCGGCCTGCAGGCGCGGTCTGAATGGTGAAGTCTCACCTGAGCATTCTGGAGATGGCACGGGAACACGTAGAGGCCGTCAAGGGTGTTCAACCGCGAGGCCCTTATCAGTTTGCCGGATCATGTCCCAGGAAGTGGTGTAGGTGGCGGCTTTGGTCGCCGCGTTCTCCGGCATGGGCCGGGATGATCAGCGCGCCACGGCTGGCAGGCTGATGAGCGGATCATCGCTCATCTGGCTGATGGTTTCCAGCGTCATGTATCTGGCGCGTTGGACAGCCCATTCGTCGTTCTGCTCGAGCAGGATCGCGCCGACGAGGCGGACGATGGCGTCATCATTGGGGAAGATGCCGACGACCTCGGTCCTGCGCTTGATTTCGCCGTTGAGGCGCTCGATCGGGTTGGTCGATCGGGTTGGTAACCGGTATAAGATTCTCGGTGCCAACATCCGGCTGCGGTTCTGAACATCGTAGCGTATGGTGCGACCATCCGGGACAGAGGCACCGGGAGCACGAAGGTGCGGGCAGGCCGATGCATTGGATGAGCTGCGAGCTCGTGTTAGTAGCTGGCCGCCTCTGCGACTCGCCCGGTTGCGCCGAGAGCGCGGATCCGTAGTTGTCGTGTCGCCCGCCGCTCCCGTCACTCGATCTGACAGGAGCTGCACATGCGTCGCATAATCGGAATCGATATCCACCGAACGTTCGGTGAGCTGGTTCTCTGGAAAGTGGCCGGCTTCGCCATGGTGGTCGTGTTGATATGACGCGAACAGCCTTGGAGGGCCTTGGCAAGACCCTCTCGGCAACAGACGAAGTGGTGATAGAGGCAACTGGGAACTGTATGGCGGTGTCCCGCGTGCTGTCACCATTTGTGCAAAGAGTGGTGATCGCCAATCCGCTGCAGGTCAAGGCAATCGCGCATGCGCATGTGAAGACCGACAAGATCGACGCGGGCACACTGGCCAGCTTGTACGCCGCGGGCTACCTGCCGGAGATCTGGACGCCGGATGCCGCAACCGAGCGGATGCGCCGGCTGGTGGCGCGGCGTTACCAGGTCGTGCGGCATCGGACCCGGATCAAGAACGAGGTCCATTCCATTCTTCACGCCCACCTGATCCCGAAATGCCCGCATGCCGACCTGTTCAACGGTCGAGGCCGGGACTGGCTTAAACGCCAGCCTGTGCCTGAGGATGAACGTATTGCCATCGAGCGGCATGTGCGTGAACTTGATCGGCTGCGCGAGGACCTCGTGATCCTTGATCGGCAGATCGCCGAAGGAACGATGGATGATCCCGCCGTCAAGCGGCTGCTCACGATCACCGGCGTCAACCTCACCGTTGCGACCGGCTTGATGGCGGCAATCGGTGACATCGCCCGCTTCAGGAGCCCCCAGAAGCTGGTTAGTTACTTCGGCCTCAATCCGCGTGTCCATCAATCAGGACTCGGCGCTGCTCATCACGGACGCATCAGCAAGATTGGCCGTAGCCATGCCCGCGCGATGCTGGTGGAGGCGGCATGGGCAGCGGCGAAGGCACCAGGTCCCTTGCACGCCTTCTTCGTCCGGGTCAGGGCCAGACGCGGCCATCAGGTCGCCGCCGTTGCCGTGGCAGGGAAGCTGGCGGTGCTATGCTGGCATATGCTGACGAAGGGCAAGGACTACTTCTGGGCGCGACCGAGCCTTGTCGCCCACAAAACGCGCAGCATGGAATTGCAAGCTGGCCAACCGCAGACAAAGGGTAACAGACGCGGCCCCGCCTACGCCTACAACGTCAAGAAACTTCGCGATCAAGAGATGCGCGTCGCTGAGCGGGCCGAGAAGCACTACGAACGCTTCATTGGCGCATGGCGCCCGCGCCAGCCAAAGGAAAAGGCGCGCGGGCGCCTCAATCCGGCAAGGCTCGAATAAGGCGGCCTGGCGACACTTTCAGCCGATGCGTCGCGCTTCGCCACGAGGTCGCCCGCGCCAAGGTAAAATACCATGACCGGTGCGAAAATGCTTGTCGATCTCATCCGTCGAGTGCCGCTTGGCGCGGTGCTCCTTCGGGAAGGTCATGTAGGCGAGAACGTCTTCTTCGGCATCATCCATGATGGCGGCGAGCTTGGGCACCTTCGGCCGGATCTGGTCGGCGACGGCGCGCCATTGAGCGCTGGCGGCTTCTGGCGTCTCCTGGGCGAAGGCGGTGGCGATGAAGGCGGAGACGACACGGCGGCCGCTCTTGCCGGCGTGGGCGAGAACGTTGCGCATGAAGTGGACCGAGGCTGTTGAAGAAGTCTCATGCGTCTGATTCAATTGAGTAATCTGTGATTCTCTGGAGCCTCCACGATGCTCGGCCGTAAAGAACGCGATCAGCTTGAACTGTACATGTGCGGCTCGCTTCGGGATTTGGTTCCTGACGATCACATCCTGGTCAAGGTCGATAGGGTTCTCGACCTCTCTTGGCTGCACGATGAGGTCACCGAACTTTACTCAAAGGGCGTCGGCCGACCCGGCATTGATCCGGAAGTGGCCGTCCGGCTCATGCTTGCGGGCTTTCTCCTCGGGATTGTTCATGACCGTCGGCTGGTACGCGAGGCTCAGGTTAACCCTACTATGTCGCCGATATAATGGGAGATGACGTTATTGCGATTTCCGGCGGTCACTTCGGCCCTCCACCGCATTTCGTGTATCGTGAGTTCAGCTGTCCGGCCGTGCTGACTGACGACGAGCAGGAGCGAATCGCTAATATTTCGCTAAGCTGTTTGCGAGCTCTTGGCCTTGGCTGGGGGCCAACGTGCATTGAATTCCGATGGACGCAGCGTGGCCCAGTCGTCATTGAAGTCAACCCGCGTCTTGGTGGTGCGACGGGTCCTCAACTGGTTCAACTGGCCTACGGCATCGATCTTGTGACCGAGCACATCAAGCTTGTCATCGGCGATGAATGGGATTTACGCAGCAGGCACTCGCATACTGCGGCCGTGCGGTTCCTAGTTGCTGATAGCGATGGCAACCTCGATCGGATCGCTGGCGGCAGCCGGGCGGCTGCCGTCTCAGGTGTCGCCGAGGTCAAATTGTATGTTGAACCCAACACGCCGATCGTCAGGAAAGGCGGTCTCCCAGAGTGTATCGGATATGTGATCGCCGCTTCACCCAGCCTTGCTCAGACCGAGGCGATACTTCATCGTGCCGTCGACTTAATCAATTGGTCGATTACACCATTTTCGACCCCTGGCGAACAGGAGCGGCCTGCGGCCTTATAATAACGCTAAGGTTGGCTCATCGAAAAGCAACACATCAGGCTCATCGCTAGAGTCGGTCAGTCTTAAATGCTCGACGGCCCGATCAACGGCATCGCCTTCACCGTCTGGGTCGATGCCTGGCGCCAACTCTCAGTCCCGGCGATATCATCATTCTCGACAATCTCGGCAGCCACAAGGGCAAGCCGGCGCGCAACGCCATCCGCGACGCCGGCGCCCATCTGTTCTTCCTGCCGCCCTACAGCCCCGACCTCAATCCGATCGAGATGATGTTCGCCAAACTCGAGACCCTGCTGCGCAAAGCCGACGAGCGTAGCGTCGAGGCCACATGGCGGCGTGTCGGCGAAGTGCTCATGGCGTTCAGCCCGCACGAATGCGCCGCCTATCTCAGGCATGCAGGATACGCTTCAACATAGATCTGACAGACTCTAGCGCACGAGCGATTGCAACGCTCCGCCGCTGTCCTCCGGATAATTGAGACGAACACGGCGTCGGTGGCGGCCGAGGTCAGGTCCGACGAATCGTCGATACCGTAGAGTTCCTCCAGGTGGCCGCGGATCTCGCTCACGCTCACGCCGCGCCCATACATGGCGACGATCTCGGCGTCGAAATCAGGAAAGCGACGCTGATACTTGTCCGGGTCGAGAGAGCCGGCATGGTCACGCGGGATCGAAAGTTCGAGCTTCGACGTGCCCGGCAGAACTGTCTTCTTCGAATGTCCGTTTGCGACGGTTCGCCCGTTCCTCGGCCTGCTTCTAGTCAAGATCATCGTTCAAGCCGGCGTTCAGTATCCGCTCAGAAAGCGCCTTCTTCAGATCATTGAGCAAACCGTCCTTGACAAACAGCTCCTGTGCCTCGCGTCCGGCAAGCAACCGGTCCAGAAGTTCCTTCTCAATGGCGATGCGATGATCTCCTTTCCATCATCATGACCCTCACGCACAAAATTCCTGACAGTCTCCTTGCGTTCGTGCGCCGCTTCTGTCCGCTAATGCCGAACCATCAGCTCGTAAGCACGCTCGGCATTCTCGGCCGCGGCCTTCACCTTGCAGGCGTAAGCCGATTAGCGGCGACGGCACGCGCTCGCCCGGCGCGCCAGCTTTGAGAGCGGCCTCTGCTTTTCCGCCACCAGCGGGCAGTATCAGCGCTTCGTTCCATCTACAGCGCGAATCTCTTGCATCTTCCCTGCGACTTTCGCACCGCTGCCCAACATCGCGAGCGTTGGGGCCTGATAACCATGCCGGACGTAGTCTGAAACACACCGATGTCCGAACTGCGTTTATTGCCAGTTAAGGCGACGCTAGCCGGCGATAAACACCCTCTCGGCGCTCTCGGTAACTCTTTGCTTACCGCTTCGTGAGCTTCAGTTTCTCCCGAACCTCTTCCGGTCCAACCACTCTCGCTCCCATGTTCTCGACGACATTCACAGCCCGTTCGACTAGCTGGCCGTTTGTAGCAAACTGGCCCTTGCTCACGTACAGATTGTCTTCGAGGCCAACACGGACATTGCCACCGACAAGCACCGCCGCTGCTGGATACGCGATTGCATCGCGGCCGACAGAAAAGGCAGAGAACGTCCAATTCGCAGGAACGCTGTTGGCCATTGCTAAAAAAGTATTCAAATCATTGGGCGCTCCCCAGCGAATTCCCATGCAGAGCTGGACCAGGACGGGATCCTCGATCAAACCCTCTTCGACCAGTTGCTTGGCAAACCAAAGGTGCCCAGTGTCGAAGACCTCAATTTCGGGCCGAACACCATGATCGGCCGTCATCTTAGCCATGGCCCGCAGTGTTGCCGGCGTGTTGGTCATGACGAAGTCGCCGACGTTGAAGTTCATGGTGCCGCAATCGAGAGTGCAGATCTCGGGAAGGCATTCGGCGATATGGCTGAAGCGTTCGGTGGCGCCGCAAAGGTCGGTTGATGGGGCAAGTGGAAGTGGTTGTTCCACGCTGCCGACAACCACGTCTGCTCCCATCCCGGCCGTTATATTCAGCACAACGTCGGTGCTGGCCTGCCGAACACGGTCGGTGACTTCTTTGTAAAGATCGTTGCGCCGCGAGGGTGCACCGGTTTCGGGATCGCGAACATGGATGTGCGCGACGGCAGCACCAGCCTTTGCTGCTTCAATAGCGGCAGCCGCGATCTCTTTTGGCGAGCGGGGTACATTTCGAGTCGTTCCGGCGGTATCGGAGCTACCGGTAACCGCGCATGTTATAAAGACTTCGCGATTCATAGCGAGCGGCATTGCATTTACTCCTATCAATGAAATCGGAACTTTATTGAGCACGGCGCTGCGACTAGTTGGCAGGGCCCAAGCCGCTCCAACCGAACGAATCCACTATCGACTGTAAAACAGCGTGGTCGGCCCGCGTGAGATCAAATCTCTTATCGGCGACTTAGCGCAAACATGGGGCGGGAGCGCCTTGGCAAGCATCTGTGCCACATTCTCCGTGGAATGCGTCGGTGGGCTCATCGAGAACGAAGGCGCTCAGCCGTCCGGACGAGGCCAAACACTGCAGCAGGCGCGGCACCGTTGGCCGGACCGAGCTTGATCCGGGCCGTCGCCACAGAACGTTCGTTCCGGCGGAATTTCGAGCAAGGGTGGGCTATCGCCTTGGAAGGCAAGCGGAAGATGCCTCTGCGGCACGACACCATTGCGACCAGCCGTGTTTTGTCCAGAAACCATGCACGTGTGCCTCCGCGTTCGCCTATCGAGCGGCTACAATCCTCGCATCGACTGCGATGCAGCGAGTGGGCCCGACGATGAGCGGGTTGATCTCGGCTTCCAGCACGTTGTGGTGATCCGATATGAACCGCGAGATCGCCGCGACCGCTTTCGTCACGTCAGACAGATCGAGCGGCGGGCGACCGCGGAAACCGGCGAAGAGCGGTGCAATGCGCAAGGAGCTCAGCATGCGCCGGGCGGCTCCTTCACTGACCGGAGCAAGCGCCACGACTCGGTCGCGCCAGATCTCGGTCTTGGTGCCGCCAGCGGCGACCACGACAGTAGGTCCGAACGCCGGATCGCGGAGACCCCCGATCAACAACTCCACGCCGTCGCGCTCGACAATCATCTCCTCGACGCTGAAGCCGGTCGGATTGAGCTGACCGGTGAGTGTTTCGACCTTCGCCCGCAACGTCGCCTCGTCATTGATCTCCAGAACGACTGCCCCTGAATCGCTCTTGTGCAGGATCCCAAGGGCCTTGAGCACCACGGGGTAGCCTATCTTGTTGGCCGCGATCGCGGCCTCGTCCGAGTCGCGGGCGTGGATAGCGCGCGTGAACGCTATTCCACCGGCGGCAAGCGCGTCCCGACTTGAAATGTAGTGGGTTTCCCCAAGGTAGGCCGCCGTCGTTTCGATCTTCGGTAATTGCCGCTTTGCCTTGCGAATGCGCCCCAGAGCGAGAAGCCGCGCCGCCTCCGCAGGAAAATCGCAAACGGGCACCCGGTCGGCCGCGAACGCTACCATTGCCGGCTCAGTTGTGATCATGGTTGCCACAGACAACCCAATCCCATGTTTCTGGCATGTCTCGCGGATATCAGTCGCGACGGCGGCTTCTGATTCAGGGGCCGCGCCGGCCGCATCGTTGTACGCGCCGTTAAGCAGAATCGCATCAACCTCCCCGGACGAAGCAATGGCGCTGATAACCGGCTTGAAGCTGGCCAAATCAAGAGCCCCGACGTAATCGATTGGATTGCTAGCCCCAGAACCCGGAAGCATTATTTCTGTAAGCTTGGCGCGAAGTGCTGGCGAAAAGGCCGGAACCTCAAGTCCCTCCTCTACGACTGAGTCCGTTCCAAGCGTGGCGAAACCCCCGCCGTCCGCTATCACGGCAACGCGCCGACCAAGTGCCCGTACAGGGGCGCTCAAGCAGCGCAGCGCCAGGAACAGATCGCCCATACCGCGTACGCGAACAACATCTAGGTCTGCGCAAAGACTTGCGAGAACGTCTTCGTTAGAGATCATGGAGCCGGTGTGGGAGGTGACACTACGCCTCACCGCTTCGCCGGCACGAGGGGCAACAAGCACTACCTCCTTGCCCAATTGTCGGGCACGCTCGATCGCCTCAAACATGCGGCGGCCATCGCGAAACTCCTCAACATAGGCGACGATGACGCGCGTGTTCGGATCGAGCGCAAAGGCTTCGACGAATTCCTCGACCGTGAGATCGGCCTGGTTCCCGAGGGACACGGCCCGAGAAATGCCGAGGTTTTCCCGTGGAAGGCGAGCGCCCAGGTCCACGACGACGCTTCCACTTTGCGAGATGATCCCGATGTCGCCAGGTGCCAGCTTCCAGAAGGCGGTACACTCAAGATTGGCGGCAGCGTCGTAAAGGCCCACGCAATTCGGGCCTACCAGACGCGCACCGGCTGACCGAATGCGGTCCCGGAGTTCGTTCTGCTGGCGGCGGCCTTCTTCGCCGATCTCGCCAAAGCCCGCAGTGATGCAGACGAGGTAACGGGTTCCGATCGCCAGCGCCTCGTTGATCGCCTGTCGAACATGCGGGGCCGGTACGCAGATCACGGCAAGTTCCGGCGTCTCGGGAAGCGAGCGCAGGGACGTGTAGGACTGCTGGCCGAGAATTGTCTCGCCGCGTTGATTTATCAGATGAATGCGACGCCGCGAGGCACCCGCGAGCAATTGGCGGGCATACGCAAAGCCCCATTTGGTCGTGGTCGACGACGCGCCGACCAGCGCGACGGAACAGGGGTTGAAAAGGCCGTCGATCGACTGCGAAAGTTTTTGGGATTCGATGTTCACTGTCGCCTCACGCATTCGTTTCAATCAGAAGGTCTTGGCGGCCGGTCTGGACAGCCCCCCGTCAGTTTCGTCACCGCGACGGCGAGCGTGACCACGTCGGTATCGGGACGACTTTTCGAGCGTCGCGCAACCATGGAGTTTTGACGGCAAGAGTTTCGTTGCCAGTCAGTCAACATGCTTCGCCTATTTGCCTGAGCTACTATTGGATTAAGCTCATACGACCGGAATTCCAAAAGAGCTCCTCCAAGTGACCAAAAATTCTCCGAACAGATTGAACCTTCTAGAATTACTTTCAAGTTCATATTTGTTAAATTGCGTTCTTCTTCTGGTAAAGCAAATGTAATATCCTTAACTAGACAAACAAAAACCTATACATATCTTAACGAACATGGCACATTATTGTTCCGTCAGCTCCTTGTTTAATTCCCACAATCTTGCTACACTCAGCTAAACGGCTTCCGATCTAGATTTTGACGCAAATTGGACGAGTTTGGACTCAGGGGAGTACTCCAACGAGCAATCTCTTCCGACTGCCTCAGTCTATCCGGGCGCAGCGGCTCTTCACTGCGGCGGCGGGAGGACGTCTTTGGTCCCTAAAGTTCCCGTCGGGGCAAACCGCGTCGCGCAATATGACACTGGCACACACTCTCTATGGATGATGCACCATGATTGAATCGAACCTCGCCCAGCTCGACGAAAGCCTTCAGGCAATGCGACAGTCCTTCGATAAAGTTCCACTCCTCGACCTCGCCCCCCTTGTGGACGGAAGCGACGTGGGAAGGGTGGCGAAGGAAATTCGATGGGCGCTGGCCAATGCCGGATTCGTGTACATCAGGAACCACGGTGTGCCTGCGCGGTTGATAGACGAGACCTTTGCCCACACTCGAGCATTCTTCGATTTGCCAGCCGAGGAGAAGATGAGGTTGCATATCAGCAATTCAGGCGTGGCATTGCGGGGATATATCCCATTTTTCGGCGAGAACAGCGATCCGGACAAAACCAACGACTTGAAGGAGTGCTTCGATATTGGTCCCGAGCGGCAGACTCTCGAGAGTCCCTTCTTCGGGCCTAATCAGTGGCCGACCAGCTTACCCGGATTTCGGGTGACCGTTTTCTCGTATCACGAGGCGATGAAGGAGCTTTCGATCAAGATATTGGGTGGCATCGCACTCAGCCTTGATCTGTCAGCCGATTTCTTCCAACCACAGATGAAGAGCCCAATCTCCATCCAGCGCTTGCTACACTATCCGCCTCAGAGTGGAGCAGTCGACGAGAAGGTCATCGGCATGGGCGCGCATACCGACCGTGGCAACCTTACTATTCTCGCACAGGACAGCGTCGATGGACTTCAAGTGATGAGCCGCGACGGCGTATGGGTCGAGGCTAATCCCATCCCCGGCACCTTCGTCATCAACATCGGCGACCTCGTGCAGAAACTAACCAACGATCGCTACCTCGCCAACGTGCATCGGGTGGTGAACATTTCCGGACGGGAACGCTATTCGCTTCCGTTCTTCGTTGATGCCGACCACGACGCGGTCATCGCACCCCTGGATAGCTGCGTCTCGAACGATAGCCCGGCGCGTTATCAGCCGATCACCTGCGGCGCGCACAAGTTTGCACGGTGCGTCGAGAGTCTTCCGCATTTGCATAGGGAACACGCCACCGGCCCTACGGGTCGGCCGAGCGGACCCGCGCTTCCTTAGAAAGACAGCGGCAATTTGAGGCCCTTCCGCACTTTTGGTGCAGAGTAGTGCTTCCGGCCCCGCCATCTCCGCCTGGAGTATTCGGCTGCCAACAAGGGGCTCGCAGCAGCCGGTATGCGGCCCGCCGCCCCGTCCGTACATTCGTATATGTGACGCTTGAGTGTCTTGAGGCGGTTGACCTGGCCTTCGACCGGACTTGTGCTCCAGGGATGGGGGTGACCGCTTTGACGGCGTCGATGTCGCGGCTCTTGGCCAGAGAATCCAATTCGGTGCCGGCTGGATCGGCGACCCATTGGTCGAGGGCGGCGCTACCGCGGTAACAGTCCAAGATGGTCACCGGCATCAACAACAATGATCTGACCGTTAATGTTTGATGCTTCCGTCAGGAAGAACAGCGCAGCCTCGGACATCTGTTCCGGTGTGCCTGCCTGGCGTAGAGGCGTACGCTGTTCCTCGTCTTCTTTCATCCTGTTGTATTCAATTTCGCGATGCCATTTAGCATCCAACGGGTTTGGATGAAACCGGGGCAAATGGTGTTCACGAACGGCAGGGCTGAGCCAGCGTGCAAGCATCACGGTAAGAGTGTTTAAGGCGCCCTTTGACAGCACATAGGGCAGTGAGCTGCCGTTGCCGGTAAGGGTGGCATTGGTGGACACGTTTACGATCGCGCTGCGTTCTTTGCTTTCCTCCCATAGTCTCTTCACGGCCGGAAACACAGCACGGCTCATCATGAAAGCGCCGGTTGTGTTCACGCGAAATATGCGGTCGAAATCCTCCGGTGCGACGTCTTCAAGGTCGCCGGCTTTTTGAAACTTTGTGGTGGCAGCGTTATTGATAAGCCCATCGATGCGCCCCCATGCGCTCAGGGTCTCGGCGGCCAGTTTGCGGCAATCTGCATCCTGCCCCACGTCGGCCTGCACAACGATAGCTTCAACGCCTTGCGCTTTGACTTTGGCATAAGTCTCGTAGGCTTCCTTCTTGCTTCGAGTATAGTTTATCGCGACGTTCCAGCCCCGCGCCGCGAGGTCGATGGCACAAGCCGCACCCATGCCCGTTGCCGATCCTGTCACAATTGCCACTTTGGTCATGGTGTTTTCCTGTAGAAATTTGACACTGCTCTCGCCAAGCTAATGGGCGCGGTTCAGATTAGCTTTTGAGATGTATTCGGGTGGCGCGCCCCTCCGCCTGGAATTTGGGTGTTTCGTGCGGCGATTTCTTTCAGCGCCTCATGTACTAAGTTAATTCTCGGAGCTAAAGCCGCAAACTCCAACGGATCAAGTATACAAACTGCTTGGGTTTCTTCCTCTAATATCGCGACATTGGTGGACCAATTTGGACAATCTGAGTCCGCCTTTCTATTGGTGTCACATAGGCGGTAGGACCGTGGAGCGTGCAGTTAATATGCATAAACTGACGCTGGACCGGGAGATGCTGCAGGACGTCGTTCGCCGGCAGCTCTGCGGCGCCCCTCGAAACGAAAATTAGGTGGTGTGTTAGCAGGTCGGCTACCGAGAGGTGCTAGGTCACGGCACTGGATTCATGTCCTGCCATCTTGACCTACGGGTCTAGCCAACGTTTGCTGTCCTGGACTTCCGCGGCATGGCCGTACGGCGGGCGTGCTCTCTAGATGAAGGTGCCCTGCGGCATCATACGCGACACCGTTCGCGCTCGCGCCGAACCTGCGCGAAACTTGCTGGGGTCACCACGTTCGTTAAATTGAGGATAGTGGTAAGCAGGGAGCCGTTTATTTCAGGTGAGAGCTGCGAGCCTTTCACCGTCCATCGTCAGGCTCCAGGCACAAGCCAAACATCAACCATCCGTAAAGCAGGACTCTGATGGTTGTGTTGACTCTGTGGAGCACTCAGCCGAAAACAGGCGATGACTAAAGGAGGGAATTGCTGATGGCTGACGAGAGTAATGCGGGACCAGTTGCTGCGGCGGTAGCGGCGGACGCAGAAGTGAAAGCGCCAACGGCTAAGAAGCGGAGGTCGCCACGCCCTCAGAAGGCGGCTTCCGAACCAGCTCAATCAAAGCCGCCGGCCGCCAAACGCAGGGGGTATAGCGAGCAAGAGGAGAGCGAGAAGCTCAGGCTGATCGAGACGCAAGTCAGCGAAGCAAACACCCTCAAGGACGCTATCAAGAGCGCCGGCATATCAGAGCAAACCTACTATCATTGGAAAGGTGCTGCGAAGCCTGTCCCCCAATGGCTGACGCTGACCGAAGCTGTAAAGGCGTGTAATGTAACCGCCCTTCGTATCCGCCGGCTGATTATGGCCGGCGTGCCAGCCGAACAGGTTGTCCCAGGCGCTCCCCATCAGATTAAAAAGCCTCTGACCTTGAGGACGCGTTGTTGGCGCGATGTGACGTAAAGGGCGCCCGTGTCACCCGCCGCCAGGAAACCAACTCCCAATGTTTCCAAACACTTGATGAGGAAGCGTATAATGAAAACCACGTCGAAACTCTATGCTGAACCTTTGATGGCCTACTAAATCTAATATTTTGAATATTTTTTTATGAGCCGATATCAAATACAAGTGAATTTCTGATTGCAATAATTACGGACGCATTAAATTAATATAAGGTATGCGTAAATCGGTGCTTGCTAAGTTGATATCCTCAGCTGACATGGTATTTTCCAAGTTCCATCGATTATTTCGCACAAGGAGAATTCGTCTCTTCCGCCGAGGAAACTTGGACCGTAATGGAGCTTTATCGGTGTGACGGCTAAACGGCGTCGAGAAGGTGAGTAGACGCGGCTCTCCGAATAGGTGGAGAATGGAAGATGTTGTTAACGCCCCTTCAGCCGATCAGCGCCTTCGGTAACACGGAGCCGCCCTGGGAGCTTGGAAGCGCGTACCCGGAGCTTGAGCTGCGCCATGCCGTCGCCACCATCATGGGAGTCAAGGTTTTGAATTACTATAGCAAACGAGAGATTAGGCGGGAGCGTCTCAAGCGCATGTTGGCGCCGCAAAGTGCAGTGTTCTTGGGTGGAGCGTCGCTGGTGGTCGAGCGGGCTGCCAACATAGTCGAAAACATGGGTGCCAGGATCATCGGTCCGGAGGAAGTTCGCCGTAAACTCAAGCTTACGAAGCGGTAATGGGCATCAAACCTCACTTCGGCAGGGCCTCGCGACCTGCTGAAGTGAATGTCCGGAATGATCACACATCTAACTGAGAAAGAGAAACTTCAATGGCTCAAATTACAAAGGCGGCCAGCATTGGCGGCGGTGTCATCGGTGGCGGATGGATCGCCCGCTTCATTTTGGCCGGCGTCGACGTCAATGTTTACGTTCGCCGCCCCGAGGCTAAACGCCTCGTTGGCGAGGTAATAGCAAATGCGGAATACGCCTATACGCTTCTGACAAACGCGCCGCTTCCTAAGAGGGGAGCATTGAACTTTTGCTCCTCTCTTGAGGAGGCTGTTAAGGGCGCCGACTGGATCCAGGAAAGCGTACCTGAGCGACTGGACCTCAAGCGCAGTGTGATCACCCAGATCGATCTCGCCGCCGATCCAGAAGCGTTGATCGGATCTTCGACCTCTGGGCTCATGGCGACTGATCTTCAGAAAGACATGAAGCATCCGGAGCGGATGTTCGTCGCACACCCGTTCAACCCAGTCTACTTGCTGCCGCTTGTTGAGCTCGTTGGCGGTAACCAAACGAAGCGGGCAGCGCTTGACGATGCCAAAGCTCGGTTGACCACCATCGGCATGACCGGGTTGATAATCAACAAAGAGATTGATGCTTTCGTGGCCAACCGGCTCATGGAGGCTTTGTGGCGTGAAGCCCTTTGGTTGATCAAGGATGACATCTGCGACACCGAAACACTAGACAACGTCATTCGATACTCGTTCGGCCTGCGCTGGGCGCAAATGGGCCTGTTCGAGACCTACCGCCTTGCTGGTGGTGAGGCTGGCATGCGCGACTTCCTTTCCAAGTATGGTCCCTGCCTCGCGTGGCCGTGGACCAAACTAACGAATGTCGTTGATCTCGACGCTGAGCTCATCGAGAAGATCGCGAGCCAGTCCGACGCCCAGTCCGGGCAGCGCGGTATTCGAGACCTCGAGCGAATCCGCGACCAGAACCTGGTCGGAATTTTGCAGGCACTGAAAGTAGGAGATGAGGGGCGCGGCTGGGGTGCCGGAAAACTTTTGGCTGACTTCGAAGCCCACCTTTGGAAGATCGCTCCGAAAGCCGACGGCATTTCACGCAGCCATGACGCAAACATCTTGTGTTAGAACTCATTTCCAAACAGGCCAGTAGTATGATCAACTTCGATTTGTAGAATAAAAGAGCTCTCGTGATTGGAGCAGCCTCCGGTATCGGTCTTGCCACCGCAACCAGGCTCGCAAGATCCGGGGCGAAGGTCGCGATGAATGATCTCAGCACGAACGAGAAACTGGCTTCGGAAATTGCGAAGCTAAAGGATCGAGCTTCCGACCCGGAGGGTCGATTTCCTGCTCGATCCTGCAACGCCGCGCAATGCCTACATCCTGACCGAGGACGGCGATCTTCACGTGCTGGACGCGGTCAAGGGCGAGATCACGCGCAAGGGTAAGGTGACCGAGCCCTATAGCAAGGATGGCCGTTGGCGCGACCCCCGTCCACGTCTGGCCGCAGCCGATGGTCAGATCGCAATCACCGACCCGCGGCACTCGCTTGTCCGGGTCATCGTCCCGGTCTGTGGGAGCATGGCTAGGACTGACAACAAGGCGGTATCAGTCCGGGGAAGTTGACTATGACGGCCACATCTCTCGGCGGGGAGATAGTCATCTGCGTGGCCTCCTTTATGAGGCCGCTACGGTGATCCTGACCCGAGCCCATGCTGACAGTTCACTTCGTGCCTGGGGGATGAAGCTCAGAGAGAAGGTCGGCTTCAAACGAGCAGCAGTTGCTGTGGCGCGCAAGCTATCCGTGATAATGCACAGAATGCTGACAACCGGCGAGTTTTTTGACCGATCCGCCGGCATGACTGCCTGAGTTCACCAGGCATTCTGAATTGAGTCCGCCTTATCGGATGCGTTGAAACGTCCCTGCCGGGACGTAGGTCGGGTCATTCCGCAGATGGTGTTGGCAGGTGAACGTGTACCACGTCCATACTGCGTCCGTTACATTGGAGGATCCCTCCGGCGAAAACCCTTCATGCGGCGATCAGGCATCGACCGCGCAGACAACCGTGCTCGCGGCAAACGTCATCAACAACGCAACACGAAACAGCGGTTCGCACATCCACGTTTTGGCACTCGTCCGGTCGAACGATGCTCGGTCGGACGTGGTTGAGCATGTCAAAAAGAGCTTGATCAATGCCGAGCGATTAGATGGGATATTCGGCTTTGCGCCTCATCGTTGATCATTGTCGATTGTCGTGCTGCGCTTCTGGCTGATGGTAAAACGAGGTTATGTCTCTCAACAGTCTCAAGCATCAACGGGAGAAGCGCAGCATGAAAAACTATTGTGCACTGGATGTGTCGGTGAAGGAGACGCCGTTTGCATTGTTGATGAAACAGGCAAGATTTGCAGGGAGACGAAGGTTGCTACCCACCCTGAGGATTTGATCTTGGTGATCAAGGATCCGGAGTGGCAGATTGAGCGGATCGGTCTTGAAGCCGGACCACTGTCGCAATGGCTTTATGAAGGACTTGCGAAGGCAGGATTGCCCGTGATCTGCATCGAGACCACGCACGCCAAGGCATTTTTGAAAGCCCAACCGAACAAGACGGACCGCAACGATGCGCGTGGCATAGCCCAGATGATGCGCGTCAATCTCTATCGGCCTGTGCACGTGAAGACACTGACGAGCCAGAAGCACCGGGCATTGCTGACCGCGCGCAAACTCTTGCAAGAAAAGGCCATCGCCATCGAGAATGACATTCGCGGATTGTTGCGCAACTTCGGCCTGAAAGTCGGATTGGTCGGCAAGGTCAAATTCGAGGAGCGGATCAATGAGCTCGTCGGAGGCAGGCCTGATCTTCGCGAAATCATGCAGCCTTTGTTGACTGCACGCAAACTGCTGCGTGAAGAGTTCACCAGGCTGCACAAGAAGGTCTTGGATTTGGTCCGTGAGGATGAAGTCTGTCGCCGGTTGACGACGATCCCCGGCGTCGGCCCCGTTGTCGCACTCACCTATACGGCAACCATCGATATTCCTGAGCGGTTTGCACATTCAAAAGCGGTCGGTTCTGTGCTCGGCCTGACGCCGAGACTGAACGAGTCTGGTGAAAGCAAACGGGTCGGGCGAGTATCCTGTTGTGGTGACGCGATGATGCGATCCCTGCTTTACGAAGCAGCGCAAGTCCTGCTGGCAAATGTTAAGAAATGGTCGTGGCTAAAAGCCTGGGCGATGAATATCGCCAAACGCCGCGGCAGGCAAAAGGCGGTTGTAGCCTTGGCCCGACGGCTTGCGGTGATCATGCATCGCATGTGGAGTGACGGAACCGAATTTTGCTGGACGCGGGAGAGCTTGCCTGTCGCTGCGTAATCAGCAACCAGGGTAACGAGAACCAGAGGAGACAAGAAGATTCCGCCGCCGGTGGAAAGATGTCCTTCGCAGGACGACGGATGGGGTAAGTTCGCGTGGTTGTCTGTTGCGGTCGCTCATCGCGATCAGGTCGCCGATTAGATTGTTCCGCCCCATTCTTCTGGTCCCATCATGGGAGGGCCACACAGGCCGATCCCGGAGAGAAGCGCGATACTGCGAAGACATCAACCATAGGATACGGACAGTCAGAAGGTGCTTGACCTCACCACGCCGAATAGAGAAGACAACACCATCTTTTAGCCCAGAACGTGAACATCCCCGCAACAAGCCGTGCACAGGGCTCGAGAAGAACGGCTTCCTTCGACCCTGAGCAGCCAATTTTGGTTCAGGTAAGTTGGAAGCTTCGAGTCATAGCTTGACCAACTGCTTTCCGAAATTTTCTCCCTTTAACATCCGGACGAAAGCGTGGGGCACGGCTTCGATCCCCTCTGCGACATCCTCCCTCGTCTGGAGCAGTCCCTGTTTGTACCAGGAGAGCAGAGCGGCAATTGCCGTCTCATATTCGCGCTCGTGGTCGTCCAGCAGAAATCCCTCAATCCTAGCGCGGGTGATTAGCGTTCTCCTGAGATGCCTTAAACCGATGTCAGGCTGGTCAAACCGGTCAGCCAGGGCGATGGTGCCAACCACCACCACTCTGCCAAACGTGTTGAGGTTGAGCATCGCCGCGTCGTGGATTGGCCCAGCGGTATTGTCGACGAAGACATCCACCCCGCTGGGGCACGCAGTGGCGACATCCGCCACCAGATCAGCCGAGGTTCGGTGATTGACACCTGTCCGATATCCGAGTTCCTTGCACCATTCCAACTTCTCGTCCGAGCCTGCGACAGCGACTGGGTCGAACCCTTTTATCCGTGCGATCTGTCCCGCGATCTGTCCCACCGCTCCTGCGGCCGCAGAGATCAACACCGTCTCGCCTACCCTTGGTCTTCCGGTCTTGAGCAGGGCAAAGTAGGCGGTGAGACCCGGCATACCGAGATAGCTTAGCGCAGACTGCATCGGAGCGTCCGTAGTCGTTACTGGCTCCGCCGATGCGGCTGGAACGACGCTGAACGGCTGCCATCCAAAATGGTCGCTCATCACGATGTCGCCTGGTTTGAAGTCTGGAGACTCAGATATCATGACCTCGCCGATACCACCGCCGCGCATGAGGTCACCGAGCTTGAAACCAGCAGCATAGTTCTTCGCTGGGCTGATACGTCCTCGCATATAGGGGTCCACGGAGAGCCATAAGGTCTTTACCAAGAGCTCGCCGTCCGCGGCCTCGGGAATTGGGCGTTCTTCCAGAGCCCAGTTCTCCGCTGTCGGCATTGCCGAAGGGTAACTTTGAAGTAACCAGCTTGGGTTGGTAGCCATGACTTTCTCCTCAGAACCGATCATCGCCACATTGATGCATCAATCCACTTTTCGTGTTAATGGGCGCAAAGTGAGAAACATTGATTTGCCCTCTCGAAAGAATGGCAGATGGATGAGACCTGCGCATATCCGCTTCCTCGGGTGAGCCGCATTGTTGCTGAACTACAGGCTGATCTTGGTGTGCGTCTTTTCAATCGGACCACCAGGCAGCTCAACCTGACTGAGGCCGGCACAGAGTTTGTGCAGAAGAGCTCGGGCCTGTTGGAAGAACTCGACGTGATGCGGAGCGCGGTACGCGATCGCCACGAAACGCACCGTGGCCGACTGCGCGTCTCCTGCGTGACGGCCTTCGGCAACGAATGCTTGGCACCCGTCCTCCCTGAGTTTAAGCGGCGATACCCACAGCTTGACATATCGATGGACCTTGGCAATCGATTGGTCGCCTAATCGGGGAGCACTTCGACGTCGCCGTCCGGGTCGGACCGCTGAGCGATTCCTCTCTTCGCCTTCTATGCCCAGCGACGTTATGTCCTCAGAAGATCGGAGTGTTCATCGACTTTTTGACCGAGGTCTTCAGCCGCAAGGAAACGCTGTGAGCCACTCTGAGGTTCGCCTTTGGCTCTAAGCCTTTACGGCCGCTTTCAACCGATAGTGTTCTCTAATGGGTCAAGGGCGGCGGCTCGGTTATGAGCGTTGTCGACGCTTTCGGGTGCCTGGGTTCTCTGCGTGCTCGTGTGGCACTTGATGGGGTAAGCTGGGGTATGGAGCGGCTTGGTTGAAAGCGCAGTCGGCCGATCTGGCTGGACCGCATGCTACAGAATCGGCGCCGTCATCCATTCCCTGCCTGGGCGTCGCTCCGCTCGGGAGCTCGTTTCGGTCTCCTGTCTGGGCGATCGGCGGCTACGCGGCTTTGAACTCGGTGCCGTGCCGCAGCGTCGCATGCATGATGATGGCCCGCCGCGAGGCAAGCGCAATCCGGGCCTTTCGCATCGTCGACCTCTCGGCGAGCGCCAACGCCCAATCCTTCAATTTCAGCGGGCCCTTGTAGCGCGTCAGCATGACGTTTGCCGCCTCGTAAAGCAGAGTTCGCATCCGCCGGTCGCCGGGTTTTGAGATGCTGCCGGTATAATCGACCTCGCCCGATTGATAACGACGCGGCACCAGCCGAGATAGGCGCCGATGTCGCGAGACCGGCGGAAGCGCCCAGGATCATCGACGGCGGCCGTGAAGGCGAGTGCAGTGAGCTGGCCAACGCCGGGAATGGCATCAGCCGGCGGCATGCGCCTGAGACCCTGGCCATCTTCTTAATGTCTGCGTCGATCGCCGCGACAGCCGACAGCACCGTTCGGTGGCATCTTCGCAGTTGCAATTAATTTGATGGGGTGGAGCGGCCTCCCGACGGCGTCTAGCATCGCTGTTGTGAGAAACATGGGAAAGGAGCCACTCCATGAACGAGATTGTTACAATCGGACTCGACCTTGCCAAAAACATCTTCCAGGTTCACGGCATCGACGCATGCGGCAAGGTAGTCGTCCGTAAGCCATTGCGCCGCGGCGAGGTGATGAAATTCTTCGCGAGCCTTCATCCCTGCCTGATCGGCATCGAGGCGTGTGCGACGGCTCATCATTGGGGCCGTGAATTGAGCAAGCTCGGTCACACGGTTCGCCTGATGCCGCCAGCCTACGTGAAAGCCTATGTCAAGCGCGGCAAGACCGATGCGGCCGACGCCGAGGCGATCTGCGAGGCCGTGACACGGCCAACGATGCGCTTCGTCGCGGTCAAGAGCATGGAACAGCAGGGCGTGCTGATGCTGCACAAAACCCGCGACCTCTTGGTCCGCCAGCGCACCATGTTGATCAACGCCCTACGCGGACACCTCGCTGAATTCGGCATCATCGCCGCGCAAGGGACCGCCGGCGTGAAAGCGGCGATCGAAGCTTTTCATGCGCCGCAAGACAATCTGCCCACATTGGCGCGCAGGGCGCTGCATGGATTGATCACTCAAATGCGCGTCGTGGCGAGCGAAATCGAAAAGATCGAAGAGCAGATCTTGACCTGGCATCGGAACAGTGCGGCAAGCCGGCGGTTGGCTGTCATCCCCGGTATCGGGCCGATCACGGCGAGCGCCATCGTGGCGGCAATACCCGATGTGACGCTATTTTCCTCGGGCCGCTACTTCGCAGCGTGGCTTGGTCTAACGCCGCGCTCGCATAGCAGTGGCGGCAAGGAGAAACTTGTCGGCATAAGCAAACGCGGCGATAGCTATATTCGGCGCTTGCTGGTCATCGGAGCCACGGCGGTCATCCGTCGGGCGCGCCAGGACAATGCCAGCAAGAGTTGGACCGCCAAGCTCCTTACGCATAAGCCGGCTCGGCTGGTCTCGGTGGCACTGGCCAACAAGACGGCGCGCATCGCCTGGGCCCTGCTGGCACGCAATCAAACCTATGTCGCGGGTGCTGGCGCAGCATAACGGAATCTGCCGTTCGGCAATGCTGAGGAGCAAGCTGGACGGTAGGCAGCGAGGGTGATGAGATGTGATGGCAAACCGGTCGAACCGGGGATTGGATCAGTGCGAGATTCTCAAGGCGCATCGAGCGCGCTAATTTGATTGGAACCCGATCCGCGGACTTCATCAGGGCCTGCGGCCATATGCGCCGCCTCGCGAAGGCCGGACACATGGCTTGCACCCGACCAGAGCGGCATCACAGATTTTCTCTCTTGCAACAACCGGCCGCTCCACACATGAGAACCCCGCCCGTCGGATTCTCATCTTTAAATGCCACATCCGGCTGAAACAGCTGCATTCTCACATTTACGTGCCAAGCGACAACTTGTGATGTGTGGAGCGTATATGGACCCCGCCCGATTGCAACAGGTTGGCTGAATCCGGTTGATGGTCACAACTGCTGACGTATATCCGGCTTCTTCATGCGGCTCGATGTTCAGCGCCGCGAGCCTCGATGGGGTTTCGCCCGCTTCCACCTCAACGGCCCCCAGACATCGGCCCCCAGACATCGGCCGAAGCCGTGCCGGTCCACACACCAGGTTCGGGAAGCGACGGGGTGACCGTTTCGCCATCTCCTGCCATTTTGCTGCAATTGCCGGGGTGGGACCTCCTTCTCGCTCTCGACGGGACCGTCAGGCTGCCTTCACCGATAGGTCCGGTTGATAGGCGGCATTACCCGAGAGCATCGACCAGACGATCCTCGCATTCGTGTTGGCGAGCGCGACCGCCGCGACATTGGGGTGCCGCCGTTGCCGCAACTTGCCGAGCCAGAGGCTCCGCGGATCCTGTTTGCCGCCGGCGCGACCCAGAGCGGCGCGAGCGCCGTGGATCATCAGCGTGCGCAAATACCGGTCGCCGCGTTTGCTGATGCCGAACAGTCGGATCCGTCCTCCACTCGATCGCTGCTTCGGCACAAGGCCCAGCCAGGCCGCGAACTGGCGGCCGTTCTTGAAGCAGGTTCTGTCACCGACAGCTGCAATCAATGCCGTCGCCGTTATCGGCCCGATGCCTTCGATCTTGCCGAGGCGTTGGTGCGGCTCGCTGGTGCGGAAGATTTCCCGTATCCGGCGATCATAGGATGCAATTCGCCGATCCAGCTCTGCCAATTCCTCCCGCAGATCCCTCATGAGAGAACGCACCAGCTCGCTGAGGCCGTCATCGCAGCCTGCCATGATCTCGGCGAGGCCACGTCGCAACTGGGTGATGTCCCTCGGGATGACGATGCCGTGCTCGGCAAGAAGGCCGCGCACCTGGTTCACCAGCTTGACCCGATCCGATACCAGGCGACGGCGAACGCGATGGACGGCCTGCACGGCCAACTGTTCAACGGATTTCGGCGGCACGAAGCGCATGGACGGCCGGCCGGCCGCTTCACAGATGGCTTCTGCATCGTTGCGGTCGTTCTTGTTCGACTTGACGTATGGGGTCACGAACTGAGGGCTGATCAGCCGCACCTGATGGCCAAGCGCGGTGAGCACGCGAGCCCAATAATGCGCCCCGTTCGAAGCCTCCATGCCGACCAGACACGCCGGCAAATTGGCGAAGAAGCGGGCCACCGCATCGCGACGCAGCCTCTTTCGCACAACGACATTCCCGTGCTTGTCGACGCCGTGAACCTCGAAGACATACTTCGCCAAATCGAGACCTATCCGACCTGCATGACATCCTCCTTCATCGCAGTTGACGTTCGAGATTCCACCTCGCCGCGAGGGCGGGGTCCATACCATTGCCCCCACGAATGCAAGCAAAATCTTCTGTCGGCATAAACAATGTGGTCGGGTGCTGACGTGTGTCCGGCCTCTGATTGCGACGTTCAAAGGCCGCGGGCCTATATGGGAGTCTGCGGATCAGGTCCAACACGCTTACTCGCACTCGAAGTGCCGTCCGGTGGGCTGGTTTTCCTGACCCCGTCTCGATGACCGTTTGTCCATATCCTTCATTCGACCTGCTCACATTCGCGATGGCGGTCAGTGCAACCTTTCCGCCAAAGCTGAGCTCATGCTGCCGCCACCTCGTAGCGACCACCCTTGGCCATTAGAGCCCAGGCGACACGGGCTATTCGATTGGCGAGCGCGACCGTGATCAGCATCGGCGGCTTTCTGCCGATCATGCGTGATAGCCATGACCCTTCCGGAGCTCCATGTCGCGATGCCCATCGCACAACCGCCGACGCCCCAATGATGAGCAATCTTCGAAGGTCGCGCTGTCCCATCTTTGAGGTCTTGCCGAGCCGGGCTTTTCCTCCGGTCGAATGCTGGCGCGGCGTCAGTCCCATCCAGGCGGAGAAATCTCTGCCGCGCGTGAAGGTCTCTGCTGGCGGAGCAAGCGCCTCAAGAGCCGTCGCGATGACGGGGCCCACTCCAGGTATGGTCATCAATCGTTTGGCAACATCGTCCCGTCGCGCTCTGCGAGCAATCTCCTGATCCAGCTCTCGCACCTTGTCGACGAGTGAGCGCAACGTGGAGATCAACGCCAGGCATGGCGATCGTGCTTCTCCGGCAATGCGCCGCGTGGATCTTCGACGGCAGCAATCAGGGTGCCGACATGCGCGGGACGGCGCGACCAATCCGAACTCGGCCAGGTGACCGCGCAAGGCGTTGATGATCTGAGTCTTCTGCCGAACCAGCAAGTCACGAACTTTGAACACCGTCGCAGAGGCCTGCTTTGCGGCACTCTTAACGGCTACGAAACGCATCGCCGGACGAAGGGCCGCTTCGCAGATCGCCTCCGCGTCGGCAGCATCATTCTTCTGCCGTTTGACGAAAGGCTTCACATAGACCGGTGCGATTAATTTGACCTGGTGCCCAAGCTTCGCAATCTCACGACCCCAATGATGGCTGCCAGCGCAAGCTTCCATCGCAACCGTGCAAGGTTCGATGTTCGTCAGGAATTGCAGTAGTTTGCCACTCGACACCTTTCGGCGCGAAATCACCGTGCCGTCAGCTCCGGCTGCATGCACCTGGATCGTTCTCTTCGCCAAATCCAGGCCGATCATGCTAATCTTTTCCATGGACGCTTCCCTCTTTCATGGTTCCAACGCAACCATTCTGGCACATCGATGCCGTCGAGTGGGGGCGTCCACCCCATCGCTTACCCTAGACCTATGAAGTTGCGCTGGCGTTCGAGACCACCAAGCGCTCGGCAGCCTGCCGGAAGTCGTCGGGCAAAACTACCGGCTTCCTGAGCTTAAGATCGAACATGACGGTCACGATCTCCATTGTCGCATGGATTTCACCCGCCGCCCCGCTCATGACGTGTCGAAACGACAGTGACGAGCGGCCAACCTTCGTAACTGATGAAGTGACGTTGAGTAGTTGGCCCCACTTAGCTTCCTCTTTGAAATCCACGACATGGCGCACATCGGCCCAGCCAATCTCCGAGGTCGGTGACTGCTCGCAAGTTGGCGCAATCGCGCTCAGGAGGTGGCCGGATGCATCGTCGAATATCGCCGTGTAATATCGAACATTCATGTGGCCCATGGCATCGCATTGCCAAGGATGCACGACCGCTTTCATGGTATTGATCACCATATCGGTGTCCTCCTCATCTCATTTGCGGATCATTGTTGTTGAGCATGCATCGACGCCGCAGCGATCGAAGCCGACCTGAACGAAGACTCAGGCAAGGAGTCCGCCATCGACCGGGAGTGCGATGCCCGTGATGGAGCACGCCATATCCGAGCACAGAAAGAGCATTGTTGCAGCCACCTCGTCGGGATGCACGAAGCGCTTTGTAGGCATTTCGTTGAGGAAATGCTGCTTCACCGTTTCCTCTTCGGATAGCCCAAGTGCAGCCGCCTTCGCAGCGAACTGTGCCGCAGCCAATGGGGTGTATACCCAGCCGGGGCAAATGGCGTTGCAGGTAACACCGTGCTCCGCGCATTCCAAGGCGACGGTACGCGTCAGCCCGAAAATTCCATGTTTCGCGGCCACGTAAGCCGCTTTCCGCACCGCGCCCTCCAGGGCCGAGGTCGAAGCGGTGTTGATCACGCGGCCCCAACCATTTTTCTTCATACCGGGCAGTGCGGCCTTGGTGGCGTGGAACGCGGCGCCGAGGTTGACGGAGAGCAAACGATCCCACTGGTCCGCAGGGAAGTCTTCGATGTCGCTCACGAATTGAACGCCGGCATTGTTGATGAGAATGTCGATACCGCCGAACTGCGATATCGCAGCTTCGACGAGTTGCGCGCCTTGCCGGGCATTTGAACGATCGTGATCGAAGTGAACACTCGATTGCCCGCTGATGGTAGTTAGCTCGTCTACAAAACTTTTCAATTCAGCTGGTTCACCCAACCCGTGTATCGCCACGCGTGCACCAGATCGCGCGAACGCCCGTGCAATGTTCTGACCCATACCGATAGTCGACCCTGTCACGAGGACGGTACGTCCGGGCAACGATTTGAAAGCAGGGAAACTCATTTTCGCTCCGAGGTGTGCAGTAGCCTGATCGAAGCTAGCAAGGTTAAAACCTAAAAATTAGCACTTTTCCGTTATAAATACATCTAGGCTTCGAATGAGTGGAAGGTGGTCGTGGACGTACTTTGCTACGGACATTCACGGCTGCTGCGACGCTCGGAAGTTCTCTGAGGCGGCTCTACGCCGCCTAAAGATTGATGATAGGGCGCTGGCCACCAACCGGCTTGCGGGCAGTGGTCGCATAGCTGTTCAACTCGACAGAATCCGATGTTCGGGATTGCGTGCGATGAGCGCGTAGATCACCGTGAACAGGCGACGCGCCGTGTCCTTGGTCGATACGGACCTTTATCGAGAGACGCTCTCTCAACAGCTCGGCCGCTTCGTTGTGGATGCCACGTCGGCCCATGTCGATCGCCTCCAAGCGCTCTGGCCGTGGCCGGCACATCGCATCGTAATAGCTCTCGCAGATACGGGTGTAGTCCTTGAGCAGCCGCCGGCATGGCGTCAGCGAGACATAATGGCTGACGACATGCACGCCATTGTTGTCGGTAGCGTGCAGTGCCCGATCTTGAGACGATAGGGGCCCGCCGTCATGCCCTATCGGCGTGAAGCTGTTAGACTCAAGAAGATCGATGATCGCGAGCGCCTGTTCACGCTCCACGCGCGCGTCCCGGGTCTTAAATGCGCAGTCGAGTGCGACAGTGACTTCCTTGTAGAGATCGTTTCGGCGAGACGGGCCCCCGTCTCCGGATCACGAACATGGATATGGACGACTGCAGCACCTGCCTTGGCGAGCTTCGATAGAGGCGTCTGCAATTTCATTCGGCGAACGTGGCACATGTCGGGACTTCGATGCGGTGTCACCAGCACCGGTTACAGCGCAAGTAATAAAAACTCGCGGTTCATGTTCCGGGGCATTGCTCTTCTCCTTGTATGGTCGTGGGGTGTCGTCAGCCCAATGCACCGCATTGCCGAGCACCAAACTCGTCAGACGTTGTCGGTTTGTTAGAATTCAGTAGCGTTGGTTTGGCCGGTCCGCTACCTCGCGAACTTGTTCCGCGATGGCTGATTTCGACACACGGCGCTGCTTTAGCGGAAACGCGATGTTCTGTCCGACCGTCATATGGGGGAACAAGGCATAGTCCTGGAACATCAGGTTGCGGCGGTAAGGTGGGACTTTCGTCAGGTTCCTGCCCGTCGATCTCGATCGTTCCGGACGACGGCGTTTGGAGGCCCGCTATCATCATCAAGGTTGTCGTCTTCCCGGAACCAGAGGGTCCGAGAAGGGTCAAGAATTCGGACTCCCGGACCTCAAGGTCGATTGGCCCCACGACGCGAAGCGACCGGTAGCTCTTCTCGATGCCGGAAAGGACGATTTGGACCCTGCCGACGTCCTTGGGCGTCAGACATCCGACCGTTGCACCAGCCGTGTGGTCCGGCACATCGAGGATGACTTGCGAATGACGCACCTTCTCCGCGCCAAGTTCCTTCGCTCCCACGATCTCGCTCCCAGTTTCTGTTGTTTTTTTGGCGTTTGCCGCCCTCTGCCTTCAAAGGTTACGGCAATCGGAATCGAGGTCAATCATTCGGAAAATATTTTCCTGACGTGAGACCACTGCTCGCCAAGAGTTCAAAGACCGAGCCTCGCGTCGCGTCGATGGTCATTTCCAGGACCGGGGAGATGATCGACCTAAAGCGAACGGATCAACCCTCACCCTTGCACAAACGACGTAGCCGGATATCGGAATGGCGGCGTGCCCTTTGCGAACAAGTCTGCCAACTCAGACTGCGACTGCCTACAAGTGACCCACGAGGCGTGCACAGGCTTTGCTCGCGCATGGAGGAATTGCAGGACGTAAAGACAGCTTTGTGCTCTTCGTCTACCACGCAACTGGGCATCTCGTCCTGTGACGCAACGGCAGCTCGACGGCGGTTGCCAATTGCCATGGGGCGTAGCTTTGTTTCTCACAGACGATTGTTAGGAGGCGATCCGCGTGGGTACTTTTCCCCTCGTTGTGAGGCATTGGTAATCTAAGATTCTTTTCGGAAGAGTGTTCCAAGTTTGTTGGTTGGGGAACGCAACTCCATGGCCAGGTCGTTCATCAGGGCGCTTTCGACAGGTCTCTCATCGGCCCCTGGCCTTTTGTGACGCCGCCGGGGAGCACCAGAACAGCCCCCGTTGATTGTCTTGATCATCGTGCCAGTCCGAGCTACGCAGCGACGCCTCATCCGCACCCGCTATCTCGCCGCAGTACAAAGAAATTATCAATAGCTGCGTCGCCGCCAGTTAAGCCGTCCGACGTCTCAAGCGAGTAGCCGGCCGACCTGATGGTGCGGATGATGGGCGTGGCCGGTCTAAGTGTCTTCCTGAGACGGCAAATATGCACGTCAACGGTGCGTTCACCGATATGGATATTCTCCGGCCAGGCCGCGCCGATCAGCTCGTCTCGGCTAAAGACCTTGCCGGGGTTTTTAAGAAAATGCCGCAGAAGGTTGAACTCGATCGGTCCGAGATGAATCTCATCGCCATTGTGGCGAACCCGCTGCGCATCGAGCCTCATCTCAAGGTCGCCACAGCAGAGTGATCTGCCGTTTTCAATGCCGTTAAATTCCGGCTGCACCGGCGCCAGCTTCGCTCGCAGGTAGTCGAGCAGTTTGGCTGGCGCCATCGGACGCACAAAGCTCTCGTCGATGCCGGCCTTCCAGAGATGAAAGTGGTGGCTTTCGGCCCCGGGGGCGATCAGCGCAACGACAAGCTTGGGCCTGTTTTGACCTTCCCGCTTGAGCCGGGCACAGATGCTTGAACCTGCCGCGCTCGCCGGCTGACAGTCCAGCACCACGGCCTGCAGCTCCCGCTCGTCGGCCAATGCAAGCGCCTCCTCCACGCCGCCGGCCAGAGCAACCGCGAAGCCGTCTACCGCTAAGATGTGGCTGAAGACTAAATAGAACTCAACGTCTTGCGAATAGATCAGGACCCGTGGCTTCATCAGCGCTACCTGCTCCAAATTACAAATTGCCCTTCGTCGGTGAGTTAGCTGTGGAGCCTCAACAGGTTGTTCCCGGTCAGACCGAGTCGGCTGATGGGTGATTTTGAGCCGATACTGCCATGCGGTCTATGCCAATTGTAGCGGTGAAGCCATCGCGGCAGTTCGGCGGTGCGTTCGTCTGAGGTGTTGTAGGCGCGAGCATAGGCCCATTCGCGCAAGCTTGTCTGAATGAAGCGCTCGGCTTTCCCGTTGGTCCTGGGAGTATAGGGCCTGGTGAAGATCTGGCGCAGGCCGAGACGCTTGCAGGCTGCCCGGAAAGTCTTTGACCGGTAGCAGGAACCGTTGTCGGTCATCACGCGCTGCACTTTGACGCCGAGACTGGCGTAATAAGCAACGGCGGCCGCAAGGAAGGCGACAGCGCTGTTCTTGCGCTGGTCGGGCATAACTTGGACGAAAGCGACGCGCGAGGCATCGTCGATGCAGACATGGACGCACTCCCAGCCGATGCCGGTGTGACGGTTGACCATGCCAGTTTGTCGTCCGGTAATGCGGTGTCCGACAGAGCCGATCCGGCCGAGCTTCTTGATATCAAGATGGATGAGTTCGCCGGGATGCTCCCGTTCATAGCGGCGCACGGGCTCCGGCTCCAACGCGCTCAGCTTATTCAAGCCCAACCGGCGCAGAATACGGCTCACCGTCGCTGGCGAGACGCCGGCCTCAGCGGCGATCTGTTTGCCCGTCCAGCGCTGGCGGCGCAGCCGTTCGATCGTTTCGATTATCGCCGCAGGCGTCGGCCGGCGCAGTCGATGGGGCCGGGAGGAGCGATCATGCAATCCTGTCAATCCTTCGCGACGATATCGGTCTATCCACTTCCGAATGGTCCGCAGGCAGACGCCTGCGGCTTTGGCCACGGCCTCCGGCGTCTGCCCGCTCTCGACCTGCCTGACAATTCGCTCTCGAGCGCGCGGCGTCAGCCGCGCATTCTTGTGGATGTTCATCCGGTCCTCCGAGAATCACTGAAGCTTCGACAACCTCAGCTTTCCCGGTCTGGGCCGGATGGACAACCTACTGAAAGCTCACAGCTAGGCACCCGTCTCCCCAGGGCCTGACTGAATTCCTTCGTCGAACCGCGTCCATCACGCCCGCGCCATGTCGGATAGCTTTAACGGCTGCGGGCGCTGCAACCGCGGAAACTGAAGACTGCGGGGCGAACCTCCATAGAGTCTCGAACCCGAACCTGTGCACGTCGTGCAGGCTGAGACAGTGCAACTGGCCGGCCCGAGCGCGCAGCAGCCGCACGGGGCACCTGACGAGGGAGTGGCAAGGGCTGCCTGGTCGGGTCGGGGGAGCGGCGGGGACAGCGGCGGCATTCGACATTTTTGGCATTTTTCCTTGTCTTATTCTTCATCCTCGAGGATGGCTTCTTCCCGGCGGCGCCTGTCTCGACCACCCTGCCGAGGCAGGCGCCGGCGCGTCTTAGTCGCAATACGAATGCGGATCGGCAGTCCCCGCCGCGTCGCATCGAAGAGTTTCAAAACGCGCGCCAAAGTGGCTGATCGCGTTGAAATAATATTTTGCGATTGCGCTTCAGATATTTAGCTAGATGCAACGTAAGAGATTGGCTTAACAAGGTTTGTCGCGGGTGTGACAAAGATGGCCAGTAGATGTAAAATGGTGCTTTAATCTGCTAGCTATCGGCAATGCCCACCCTGGATCAGCCGATGCACGTATAGACCGGGCAGATGGATCTGGTGGAGGCTGCCGACAGGCACGGTCTCCTCGACTTCCCCCACACAGATCTTGCCGCAGGTAGCGGCCGGCGGGTTGCATTGCGTGCGGTCTTGCGGAAGGCGAGATTGCCCGAAGTGTCAGCGTTCCAGGCTTTGACGATCCAAAGATCCGCGACAATCGGTTTCGAGCACATAGGTCTCGCCATTGAAAGTCTTCACTTCTTGCCCTCGGCAACGGTGGTCTTGGTGTAGAGCCGGCAATACCGGCCCCCCTGCCCCCTTCCGCTCGGCAAGCGTCCCCTGCGGATTGAACTCCAGCTCCAGTCCCCCGCTCAAGTACTGGCGCATGAATTCGGCATTCTCGCCAACATTCAAGTCTTCGAAACCCGGACGCCAGGCAAACTGGCCCACGGGCGCAGATTTCGCGCAAGTGCCGAACCGTCTCGATGGTTGCTTCGCGATTGATGCCCTAAAACGCGCAGTCGGGTACAATCGGCAAAGCATCAAGACTGCCAGAAACCCCTCTACGCCTGCGGCCGCTTTTTCGGGATGGACCCGAAATAGCGGGCCTTGGAAGCCGATTTCCCGGCAATTTTCCGCGACGAAATCAGCCGACCGGCCACCCAGGATGGGGACGGATTTGGGCGACATAAGTCGTGTCAGATCTTTTCGCAATTTGACCTTCCAATTGCCGGTGCCGCTAGACGCGGCCCGGCTTCTCCCCGATCGAGCGTCCCCGCTGCTTCAGGCATCGGCAGAGAGGAATGTGCCTCAAGAAGCGGCGTAAGCTTTTCGATGATGCTGGGCGGCGGCGGGACTGCCCGTTTTTCCTTCAGTGAGACATGAAGCATCACGCTCTCGTAGGTGGACAAGAGCGTGTCGTCGGACGCTCTGACCAACAACAGGAAGCTATGAATCCTTTTACCGTCGGATGGGAGCAGTTGAGCCGTGACATACAAGGCATCGCCCAGCTTTGCCTCAGCAAGGAGCCGGACATGACTTTCGACGGTGTAATAGCTATGGCCACCCTTGATGTAGTCGATGTCGGCTCCGCATTGATGGAGCAATACCTCGGTAGCGTCAGCGAAGCACTGGGTGTACCGGTATTCCGTCATGTGGCCGTTGTAATCGATCCAGGCAGCTGATACTTTCACGTCAAGAAGTCGCAAAGGCTAGCTGCGTGAAATGCCGTCGGCTTTCGGAGCGATCTTCCAAAGGTGGGCTTCGAAGTCAGCCAAAAGTTTTCCGGCACCCCAGCCGCGCCCCTCATCTCCTACTTTCAGTGCCTGCAAAATTCCGACCAGGTTCTGGTCGCGGATTCGCTCGAGGTCTCGAATACCGCGCTGCCCGGACTGGGCGTCGGACTGGCTCGCGATCTTCTCGATGAGCTCAGCGTCGAGATCAACGACATTCGTTAGTTTGGTCCACGGCCACGCGAGGCAGGGACCATACTTGGAAAGGAAGTCGCGCATGCCAGCCTCACCACCAGCAAGGCGGTAGGTCTCGAACAGGCCCATTTGCGCCCAGCGCAGGCCGAACGAGTATCGAATGACGTTGTCTAGTGTTTCGGTGTCGCAGATGTCATCCTTGATCAACCAAAGGGCTTCACGCCACAAAGCCTCCATGAGCCGGTTGGCCACGAAAGCATCAATCTCTTTGTTGATTATCAACCCGGTCATGCCGATGGTGGTCAACCGAGCTTTGGCATCGTCAAGCGCTGCCCGCTTCGTTTGGTTACCGCCAACGAGCTCAACAAGCGGCAGCAAGTAGACTGGGTTGAACGGGTGTGCGACGAACATCCGCTCCGGATGCTTCATGTCTTTCTGAAGATCAGTCGCCATGAGCCCAGAGGTCGAAGATCCGATCAACGCTTCTGGATCGGCGGCGAGATCGATCTGGGTGATCACACTGCGCTTGAGGTCCAGTCGCTCAGGTACGCTTTCCTGGATCCAGTCGGCGCCCTTAACAGCCTCCTCAAGAGAGGAGCAAAAGTTCAATGCTCCCCTCTTAGGAAGCGGCGCGTTTGTCAGAAGCGTATAGGCGTATTCCGCATTTGCTATTACCTCGCCAACGAGGCGTTTAGCCTCGGGGTGGCGATCGTAAACATTGACGTCGATGCCGGCCAAAATGAAGCGGGCGATCCATCCGCCACCGATGACACCGCCGCCAATGCTGGCCGCCTTTGTAATTTGAGCCATTGAAGTTTCTCTTTCTCAGTTAGATGTGTGATCATTCCGGACATTCACTTCAGCAGGTCGCGAGGCCCTGCCGAAGTGAGGTTTGATGCCCATTACCGCTTCGTAAGCTTGAGTTTACGGCGAACTTCCTCCGGACCGATGATCCTGGCACCCATGTTTTCGACGATGTTGGCAGCCCGCTCGACCAACTCGGTGTTGGTCGCAAATTCGCCCTTTCCAACGTAGAGATTATCTTCAAGGCCGACACGCACATTGCCGCCAGCCAGGACAGCGGCCGCGGGGTATGCCAACGCATCACGGCCGATAGCGAACGCGGAAAAGGTCCAGTTCGACGGAATCGTGTTTACCATTGCCATGAAGGTGCTGAGGTCGTTCGGCGCGCCCCACGGGATGCCCATGCAAAGCTGAACGAGGACGGGATTTTCAATGAGGCCTTCCTCAACAAACTGCTTGGCAAACCACAAGTGTCCGGTATCGAAAACTTCGATTTCGGGGCGAACGCCGAAGTCGGTCATCATTTTCGCCATCGCGCGAAGCGTCGCTGGCGGATTCGCCATCACAGAGTCGCCGAAGTTGAAGTTCATTGTTCCGTTGTCAAGCGTGCAAATTTCGGGAGCGCATTCAAGAACGTGCGCAAACCTTTCCGAAGCCCCAACGACGTCACAGTTCGGCCCGACTGGGAACGGCTGCTCCACACTACCGAAGATGAGATCGCCGCCCATCCCTGCGGTAATATTCAAAACAATGTCGGTGTCTGCCTGGCGGATACGATCATCGCAGAGACGATACTCGGCGCCCGTCATGGCACTGCCCTTCCCTCACAATGCTTCGACACACATCGCGATGCCCATGCCGCCGCCGATACAGAGGGTAGTAAGACCTTTTCTGGCCGAGCGGCGCTTCATCTCGTAGAGCAGCGTGTTGAGCACGCGGGCGCCGGAGGCGCCGATCGGATGGCCGATGGCAATCGCGCCACCATTGACGTTGACGATGGACGGATCCCAGCCAAGGTCCTTGTTGACCGCGCAGGCCTGGGCAGCGAAGGCTTCATTCGCTTCCACGATATCGAGATCGCCAATTTTCCAGCCGGCTTTCTCCAGCGCATTGCGCGAGGCCGGGATCGGACCCGTGCCCATGATCTTCGGATCGACACCAGCGGTTGCCCAGGAGACAATGCGGGCGAGCGGTGCGATGCCGCGGCGTGCCGCTTCCTGCTCCGTCATCAACAGCGTGGCGGCTGCACCGTCGTTAATGCCGGAGGCGTTGCCAGCCGTGACCGTGCCCTCCTTGTCGAAGGCGGGCCGAAGCTTGGTCATGCTGTCGAGCGTGGCGCCGTGGCGGATATATTCGTCCTGATCGACGACGACATCACCCTTGCGGGTCTTGACGATGAAGGGAATGATCTCGTCGGCAAAGCGGCCGGCCTTCTGCGCCGCTTCCGCCTTGTTCTGCGAGGCGAGGGCGAACTGGTCCTGCTCTTCGCGGGTCAGCTGAAACTGGCGGGCAATGTTCTCTGCGGTGATGCCCATGTGATAACCGTGGAAGGCGTCGGTCAGGCCATCCTTGATCATCGTGTCGATCATCTTCATGTCGCCCATCTTAGTGCCGCTGCGTAAGTGCGCGCAGTGCGGCGCCATGGACATGCTCTCCTGGCCGCCAGCGACGATGATCTTCGCATCGCCGGTGACAATCTGCTGCATGCCGAGTGACACTGCACGCAGGCCCGAGCCGCAGAGCTGGTTCATTCCCCAGGCGGTCCTTTCCTGCGGAATGCCGGCCTGCATCGCCGCCTGACGCGCCGGGTTCTGGCCCTCGCCCGCCTGCAGGACCTGGCCGAGGATCACCTCGTCCACTTCTCCCGCCTCGACGCCCGCCCGTTCGAGCACCGCCTTGATAGCTGTTGCGCCCAAATCGTGCGCGGGCGTATTTGCGAACGCGCCGTTGAAGGATCCGACGGGGGTGCGCGCGGCGCTGGCGATGACGATCGATGGGATGCTCAAGGTAATCTCCTCTATTGTCCTGCGAAGCCGGCAGACTACCGGCTCCAGTTTTTCGGAAAAGACGGCCGGGCTTAGTTGACGATTGTCGCCTCGGTGGCGCTGCGGATCTCGGCGTCGGTGACGCCTTCGGCAAGTTCGACCAGCTTCAGGCCGCCATCGACGACATCGAGAACGCCAAGGTTGGTGATGATCCGGTCGACTACGCTTTTGCCGGTCAGCGGCAGCGTGCAGGCCTTCAGCACCTTGGATTCGCCCGCCTTATTGGTGTGGTCCATGACGACGACCACACGCTTGACGCCGGCGACCAGGTCCATGGCGCCGCCCATGCCCTTGACCAGCTTGCCGGGGATCATCCAGTTGGCGAGGTCACCGTTCTCGGCCACTTCCATGGCGCCGAGGATGGCCATGGCGATCTTGCCGCCGCGGATCATCGCGAAGCTTTGCGCCGAGTCGAAGAAGGCCGAATGCGGCAGTGCCGTCACCGTCTGCTTGCCAGCATTGATCAGGTCGGCGTCAATATTGTCTTCGGTTGGGAAGGGGCCGATGCCGAGCAGACCGTTCTCCGACTGCAGCGTCACATGCACGCCCTCGGGAATGTAGTTGGCCACAAGCGTCGGAATGCCGATGCCGAGATTGACGTAAGTGCCGTCTTGAAGTTCGCGGGCAGCCCGCGCTGCCATCTGGTTTCTGTCCCACGCCATGCCTCCCTCCTCCCGCTCCCTTAAGCCGCCGCGCGCGTCGTGCGCTGTTCGATGCGTTTCTCGTGCTGACCTTGGATCAGGCGATGCACATAGATCCCCGGCACGTGGATGTAATCAGGATCGAGGCTGCCGGCCGGCACGATCTCCTCGACCTCTGCCACGCAAATCTTGCCGCAGGTGGCGGCCGGCGGATTGAAGTTGCGGGCCGTCTTGCGGAAGACGAGGTTGCCTGTCGTATCTGCCTTCCAGGCCTTGACGATCGAAAGGTCAGCGACGATGCCGGTCTCGAGCACATAGGTCTCGCCATTTAAAGTCTTCACCTCCTTACCCTCGGCAACCACCGTGCCGGCGCCAGTCTTGGTGTAGAAGCCGGCGATCCCCGCGCCCCCTGCCCGCATGCGTTCGGCGAGCGTCCCCTGCGGGTTGAACTCGAGCTCCAGTTCGCCGCTCAGATACTGCCGCATGAACTCGGCATTCTCGCCGACATAGGACGAGATCATCTTCCGGATCTGTTTCGTCTTCAAAAGCACGCCAAGCCCGAAATCGTCGACGCCGCAATTGTTCGAGGCAATCGTCAGGTCCTTTGTACCCGCCTCACGGATAGCATCGATCAAGAGTTCCGGAATGCCGCAGAGGCCGAAGCCACCAGCCGCGATAAACATCCCGTCGTACAGTAGCCCGTCGAGAGCTAAAGCAGGGCTGCTGAATACCTTTTGCATGTCATCACTCCAATCTAGTTTCTCATCAGGCACGCTCATCGCCGGACGCGTGGCAAACGCAATCCATCCGGACCGGCTCGCAGAACACGCCGCGATGGCTTGACGCTAGTTCGGCGAGGACTTCCCTATTGGCGACTTACATAGCTGCTCGTTTTCTGATCGCAGCGAGCCCTATATCGATAATGCCGACCATGATCAGGTAGAAAACAGCGGCGGCGACATAGGGGGAGATATTGTCAGAGAAAATCCTCCCGTAAGTTCTCGCGTTGTTCAAAACGTCGGAGACGGCAATTGCACTTGCGAGCGAAGTGGCTTTGAGGGTGAATACCAGCTCGTTCCCAATCGTCATGACCGAGTTGCGGAATGCAATCGGAAGCACCACGCGCTGAAGAGCCGTCCCTTCACTCATTCCCACAGCCATACATGCCTCGACTTGGCCTCGTGTTACTGACTTGATCCCGCCTCGGATGACTTCTGCCAGATATGCTGCGTTGTTCAGGCTAAACCCAAGGACGGCGATTGCGAACGAATACCTGAAGAATACCTCCCAAAGTGGCCCGTGTCGGATGAAGTCGACTTTCGGCAAGCCGTAATATAAGAAGTAGAGCAGTGTCAGAAGCGGGATTGCCCGAAACGAGAACGTGAATGCTTCGCCAGCCCATTTCAACACGAGCTTATCGCTGTTGACGAGTACCGCCACACCGGTGCCTAAGGCCAGTCCGAAGATCATGGAAAGCATCGTGAGCGCGATGGTCACTGGTATCCCGCGCGAGACCGCGAGCCAGAGTTCAGAATGTAAAAGAAGATCAAACATCACAGTTGCTTCGCAGTCTCGAGCCGACGTTGGAAGATGGTCAGAATCGCAGCGATTGCCAAGTAAATAGCCGCCGCGTAACCAAAGGCAGCTAGCGGATCCTGGGTCGCACCCACAACGATCTGCGCCCGACGAGTTAGTTCGGTTACACCGATAGCAGAAGCGATTGCCGTTAACTTGATCACCACCAACAGCAAACTTCCGAGACTAGGGGCAGCCAAACGGAGCATCAGTGGAATCGCGATCCGAGTATTGATGAGATGTCCCGGCATTCCCACAGCGTGCGCCGCTTCTAGTAAGCCGCGGGGAACCGCTCGATACGCGTCCGAGAAGATTTGACAGGCGTAAGAGCCAATCTGTACTCCGAAGGCAAGTAGCGCTGCAGCGAATGGGCTCAGATCTGGGATGCCGACCGAACGAGTGAACGCAATCGAACCGTAGTACGTGAGTAGGATAGTCAGCAATTCCGGGAGAGCGCGGAATACGCTGATGTAGATAGATATAAGAAGCTTGACGAGCGCCGATGAGTGGTCACGGATGAGTGCCAGCATCAATCCGATCGCGGCTGCCGCTATGAACGAAGAAGCTCCCAAAGCAACAGATGGGATAATCCCTTGGGTCAAATATGGTAGATAGTCTGCCGTAGTGTTCACGAGGAGCTACCTTCGTCACGTGCTTGATGTCTCAGCTAATCCCGGTTGAGCCGTGCTCGCGCTTCTCCGCTATAAGTTCGAGGGCCTTACGAAGCGCAATGACGCCTGCGTTTCTACGATCGAGAAGAGGAGTTTGGCCATTCGATCCGATTTTCTGCTGTACTTCCCTTGCATAGGCCGCAATCAACGGTTCATCTATATCGAACTCTGAGTCCGCGACGAAGCCGCCTTTGATTTCGTCTACCAACCCTTTGACGAAACCCTCATACATGTCCGGACGTTGTGTCCCCAGATAAAACACACTCGAAGGGCCCATCACGGCCCACCTAATCGCTGGCCCAGTTGCGATCGCCCGGTCTATTGTGTCCAAATCAGCCACGCCCTGCGAATAAATATAGAATATTTCCTTGAGAACTGCCGCCTGGATACGGTTCCCAATGTAACCTTCGATCTCGCGCTTAAGTTCGACAACTTCGCATCCGGTTGAATTGTAGAAGGCTGCCGCAGTGTTCGCTGCGTTTGACGCTTCCTCACCTCCCGCGATCTCGACCAAGGGTATAAGGTATGGTGGATTGAACGGGTGACCGATGATAATCCGCTCTGGGCCCTTAGCCATCGATCTCAAGTCTTTTGCTAGGAAGCCCGCTGAGCTCGATGCGATAATCGCATCACGCGGTGCAATGTCGGTCATTTTCTGGAAGAGGTCTTTCTTCTGGTTAAGGACCTCCGGCGAGCTCTCTTGGATAAACTTGGCACCGCTAAGCGCATCCTCCAAGTTCGTAGTGAATCTTACCCGTTCTAAGCCTGCGTCCGGTGATAGCCCTAGCTGCTCCAACGCAGGCATGGCCCTCATCAGATAACCGTCAAGCCACTCCTTTCGCTCGGCTACCGGGTCGTAAACTATGACGTCCAGCCCTGCTCTCATGAAGTGCGCGGCCCATCCAGCTCCGATATTTCCAGCGCCTATACAAACAACGCTCTTAAAGCAATGTTCTGAAAGCTGCGTACCCATGTCGACCTCAATTTGAGTTATGCTGTACGATTAGTTTCCGAGAATGTTTTTGCCGAAGTACTTTTGAGAAATCTGATCGTGCTTCCCGCTCTTAACGATCGTGTCGAGAGCAGTTTTGAGCCTCTCAGCCAATTTTTCGTCGCCTTTGCGCAGGATGAAGCCTTGACCCTGACCGAAGTAATCCGGGTTGCGAACACTTTCGCCAGACATTTTATATTGGCCAGGTTGCTTCTTCACATACGCGTAAAAAAGCTGGTTCTCGTCGCCGAATACAGCATCAACTCGACCTGTACCGAGCTCTAGAATGGCCTCGTTGATCTGGTCATACAGCTGGATCGTCGCAAATTTTGCGAATTTGTCGTTGGCATAGCGGATCGTCGGAGCCGCGCCTTTTTCAAGGCCGATGGTTTTGCCTTTTAGAGATGCCTCACTACCATCGATCTTAGAATTAGCTGGGACTATCAGACGGAAAGTTGGCCGAATATATGGCCCTACCATGGTGAACTTTTCCATGCGCTCCTTTGTCATTGAGTAGGTGTTGATCAACACGTCGATCTTCCCTGACTGCAGTGCCGGGATAGATCCGTCGTATGGGATCGCTTGGATATCGCAAGTAACGTCGATGGCCTCGCACAACGCGCTCGAAACCTCGTAGTCAAAGCCAGTCAGTTTCCCGTCAGGCGTTTGGAACGAGAATGGTTCGTAGAGCGGATCCATGCCGACCTTCAGCGTATCCTTGGCGCTCGCAACCTGTGTTGCCATCGCAAGGCTTGCCGCCATTCCGACCAGTATCAGAAGCTTTTGGATTTTCATAAGCCGTTCCTCTCAAGTTGTTATGTAGACTGATTGATATTAGTGCCGCATTCGTGCCAGGAACATTTTAAGGTCCTCTGACTTCGGAGATTCGATGAGACTGCGAGGGGGGCCTTCTTCTTCCACGAGACCCTTCCGCAGGAATATCATTTTGCTCGAGACGTCACGCGCAAACCCGATCTCATGCGTGACGATCAACATTGTTCTCCCTTCTTTTGCGAGATCAGTCATGACCGCAAGAACCTCACCGACTAACTCGGGGTCTAGCGCCGATGTCGGCTCGTCGAAAAGGAGGACGTCCGGGTTCATCGCGAGAGCGCGTGCAATCGCAACTCGCTGCTGCTGTCCGCCGGAAAGTTGCGACGGCCGGTAGTCCGCGCGTTCCAACAGGCCGACGCGGGCTAGCAGGTCCAGCGCGCGAGCCCGTGCGGCCTTAGGGGGCTCCTTCAGGACCCGAACCGGACCTTCCATCACATTCTCTGCTGCCGTCATGTGAGGCCAGAGGTTGAAGGATTGGAAGACCATCCCTACCTCGCGCCGCAGACGGCGCAGCTTATGCTTGCTGGCGCTGGAACGACTTAGGGCGTCGGATGCTTGAAAAGTCTCGCCCCGAATGAGCACTGACCCGCTCGTTGGAACTTCAAGAAAGTTCAGACACCGGAGGAAGGTGGATTTTCCTGATCCTGAAGCACCGATCAAGCTGATGACATCGCCACGTCGCGCCTCGAGGGAGATCCCTCGTAAGACATGAACATCCGCGAACCTCTTTTCGATCTTGTCCGCTCGGAGGACAGCCTCCTGTTCGGAGCTCTGCTTTCCGTTATTGATCTGCAATTGGTTCATCGGCTTTCCTTAAGCGCCGCCCGAGTTTAGCTTCAGCATGCGATGCCGTCGTATATCTTTCACATTAGCACCCATCATTTACCCGGGAAGAAAGTTTATTGAATGGATGAATTCAATTTCCGAATGAATACTAGAAGTCCACAGCAGCGCTCTGAGTCAGACCCGAGCGCCGCAATCCCAGGCGCCTCGACCTAGTGGGCGCGATCAAGTCCGAGTTTCTGCCTGGTATCCGCAGCATTCATCACGCTGCCGCCCATGCCACGAATGAGACCGACTGCGCGCTCCACAAGCGTGTCATTGTCAGCGAAGACTCCCTTTTCCAGGTAAAGGTTATCTTCAAGGCCCACGCGAACGTTGCCGCCTTGGCCCGCAGCAAGCGAAACGAAGCGCAACTCATCCCGCCCGATCGCAAAAGCGCTCCAGACAGAACCAGTCGGAGCCAGCTGCTTGAATGCATCAAGAATGAACGGCTCGGCGGGCGCTCCTCCTGGGATCCCGAGGCAGAATTGGATGAGGGGCGCACCGTCTAGGAGACCTTCCGCAGACATTTTCTGTACAAACGCCAAGTGGCCCAACTCGAACACTTCCAATTCCGGCTTGATCCCGAGTGACCGAATGTGCTGTGCCATTGGTCGCAGGTAAGTCGCAGGGGCGAGATAGACGAGATCGCCGTCGCCGAAATTCATGGAGCCACAATCGAGAGTGCAGATTTCGGGCTTGAGCCGTGGATCGCGGCAGAGTCGATCCAAATGTTGAAGCCGCCCTCGCGGGCCGAGGAGATCCGTTCCTGCCCCGGCCGGCTGGGTTTCTGGTGTATCAGTTAATATCAAATCGCCAGCCATTCCGCAGCTGACGTTGATGATTACGTCCGTGTCGCTGTCCCGTATCAGCGAGACAATCTCGGTAAACAGTTCCGGATCCCTGCTCTGTTGGCCGGTCTTCGGATCACGAGCGTGGAGGTGGACGATGGCAGCCCCTGCTTTCGCAGCTGAGATGGCAGCATCGGCAATCTCTTTGGGAGTGACAGGTATCCTTGGATGACGCGAAACGGTGTCTGCGCCGCCAGTTACCGCGCAAGTGATGAAAGTACCCATTTTGAATCCTCAATTGATCAGAGGCGGCTCTGCTAATGAGCCCCAGAAGGTGAGACGACAGACCTCTACCTACACTCGCTCACCACCGCCCCTCAAACGGTGCTGTCCATGAACCGAACTATGGCCCGCAGGTCGCATACATACAAATTAACGCTTCTTATTTGTTCATTTACAAAATGCATAAATGGTATTTGTGTGAAATAGGGCGCTCCAGAAAAAATATGCTGCCGGACCCGACGGTTACGGCGGCAGAAATAGCCCTTGGGGCGGGGAGGAAATGCGGACTCTGGGCGGTTCGCGGTTGATCTTTGTCTCTTTAACTCTCCTCACGGCGTTGACTCAGCTGCTCCTCTGATCCCATCCAGCAACGCAGTGGTTTGACGCGTCTGAACGTAGAACATCACGCTCACCACCTCCACCGTGGCATGCACGTTCCCCATGAGATAACACATTTTGATGTTTGAAAGTGAGCACCGTCCTGCCCACTTTGCCGGCGCTCGATTCGTCAGCAGACCGCCTGATTTGACCTCCTCCTTGAACTCGACAACCATGCCGGACATCCGCCCAACCAAGGTGATCCGCCGCGAGTTGATCGACGCCTGCCCCAAACAGCCAAGGAAGCGCAAAGACGCGTCATCGAATAAACCGGTATAAAACCGGACATTCACCCATCCAGGAACCGCGAACCGCTTTCAGCGTTTCAATGTTCGTGGCTCCCAAAAACTTGAAGTTTCAGATCTACGTCGCAAGCGTTTCCAGCGGTCGCTTAAGCGCTAATGCCGCCGTCAACCGGCAACGCAATACCTGTAATAGATCGTGCGCTCTCGGTGCAAAGGAAAAGCATCGCAGAAGCGACTTCCGTCGGATCGACGAAACGCTTGGTCGGCATTTCGTTGAGAAAGTGCTCTTTAGTGGTTTGCTCTATCGACAGGCCGAGACCAGCCGCCTTTGCTTCAACTTGGGCCGCCGCGAGCGGAGTATAGACCCAGCCGGGGCAGATCGCATTGCAGGTAATGCCAAGCTCAGCACCTTCGAGCGCTACCGTCCGGGTCAAACCGAGCACCCCGTGTTTTGCAGCCACATAGGCAGTTTTGCCAACTTCACCAGCAAGTGCGAGAGTTGACGCGGTGTTGACGATCCGCCCCCATCCCTTACGCTTCATTCCAGGGAAGACAGCCTTGATCGCGTGGAATGCAGCCCCAAGGTTCACCGCAAGTAGGCGATCCCATTGTTCTGCGGGAAAATCTTCAACGCCGCTTACAAACTGGACACCGGCATTGTTGATCAGGATGTCGACATGCCCAAGCTGCTCGAGAGCGGCTTCGACAAGTGCGCCTCCTTGGCGCGCATCTGATAAGTCGTGATCAAAATGAAAAGCCTTCTGGCCGCTAAGCGCGGCAAGCTCGGTTACGAACTTGTCGACTACGTTCATCTCACCCAAGCCATGGATTGCGACTTGTGCGCCGGCCTTTGCAAACGTCCTGGCGATGTCCTGACCCATTCCGGTCGTCGACCCGGTGATCAAAGCCTTTTTACCCGCAAGCGATACATTGAGATCAACGACACCCATCTTTGTGCTCCGCAAATGACTTCGAAGGCCCAACGCTATCAAAGCGCTTCTTCCAAGATAACTCGATTTCTGTTATCGATACATGCACAACATGAATATATGGACGGCGGAAATGGACATTGCGCTTCTCAGAACGTTCTCTACGGTTGCCACACTAGGTAGCTTTTCCGGTGCTGCCCAGCGCCTCAATATGACCCAGTCCACCGTCAGCCAGCAGATCGCACGTCTCGAAGAACATCTGGGAAAGCAGCTTTTTGTTCGAACAACGCGAAACTGCCGTCTGACTCACAGCGGCGACGAGCTTTTGGAACGAGCGAGCAAGGTAGTCGCTCTCGTTGATGAGATGGAGAGTGCTTTTCGGCCGGAGCTAAGTAGCGGAACAGTCGTTGTCGGGGTGGTCGATGATTCATATCTTTTCGCTCCCCTCACGCGAGCTCTCGCAGAGTTTGTAGAACGACGGCCTACCGTCAGTATCGAGATCAGAGCTGGTATGTCTGCAGACCTTTTACGCGAATTGAAGGCACGCAACATTGAACTTGCCCTCCTTCGTGTAGACCCCGAGACAGAGCGGGATGGCCTTTTGCAAACCAGCAAACTGGTATGGATTTCAGCGCCAGCTTGGCAGGTTCCTAAGAACGGGGTCATCCCACTTGCTGTCGTTGGCGGCACATGCAACTACCACAAGACGGCACTCGAAACATTGCGACGGGCCGGTCTTCAATCAAGGCGTGTCGTTACCTGTAGCAGTCTCGAAGGTGTGCTCGAAGTGGTGCGCGCAGGCTTAGCTGTTTCCGTAGTTCCGGAGGGTGAACTGCGCGCTGGTATGGAAATCGTGAGTGATCATCGGCTTCCTGTACTTCCTCATACAGGTCTCAAGATAAGTTTCAGCGACCAGGAGCCATCGGTCGCGGCCAAACAGTTGGCCAGAGTCATCGAGACTACCCTTCAGAACAAGGTTCTACCGAGACAATAATGAAAGATTTCATTCTTCGGTTTTGCGGATCTCGACGCTAAGAGGAAGCGATAAGATCTGCGACCGCGCCGGCCGTCGCCATAGAAAGTGTCCAACCGAGCGATCCATGGCCACAATTGAGATAGAGGCCTTTGATCTTGGTGTCGCCCACTAGCGGTTTGCTGTTCGGCGTTACTGGACGAAAACCCGTCCATGGGTTGAGATCGCCCTCGTAATTTCCTGCTTTTGGGAAGATGCCCCGCGCAGTCGCGAGCAGCGTCCGGAACCGTTCCTCTTTAAATTGCGAATTTGACGGGCCAATATCCGCAAGCCCTGCAACACGCAGCCGATCGCCTATGCGGCAAAATACCGTCTTCCGCGCGGTGTCCGTGATGCTGGCTCTTGGCGCGGCATCTAACGCCGGTACTGTGAGAGAATAGCCTTGGACCGGCCATATCGGTAATTTGATGCCAGCCGCTTTTGCGATCGAAGGAGCACAAGCACCCAAACAGATTACAGCGCGCGAGCACTGAATTTCCTCTTTCGCTGTTGCGATCGCACCCAACTGATTGCCTCGGCGCTTCACATCCTCAATCTTTGTATTGAACAAAAATTGCACGCCGTAGTCGCGCTCAAGTAGCACTCGAAGGCTCTTACTGAAGAGGTTTGAGTCGCCTGCGTCGTCATGCGGCGACCAAATGGCGCCCACAAATGTGTGGCCGTAATGGGCTAAGGCCGGCTCTCTCTCCAATGCTTGTTCCCGCGTCAGAACCACCTGTTCCGCGCCGTACCGGTTTTTGAGTTTACTCAAGTCTTGCGCCTTACGAAGACTATCTTCATTCGCGAAAAGCGTAATTTTCCCGCTTTTCGAGTAATCAAAATTTAGCTTCGATGAGAGCTCGGCAATCCCAGGGCGACTGCGGAGTGCAAGCTCTAAGATTTCGGTGGTATTTCGCTCGAAGGCCCTTTGAGTCGAATTAGCGAGGAACTTCAGCCCCCAGGCTAAGAAAGCCGGCGAGAGGGACAGAGACACCCTGAAAGCCGGGTCGAGTCCGAGAAGGTATTTGTGTATATTCATCGCCAGCGAGGGGGAGGCCATCGCATCGGTATAAAAGTAACTTAACTGAGCGCCGTTGCCGAAGCTCGCGCCGGCCTCAGCAGGGCCTGAACCAGCATCGACGACAGATACGTCGAGTCCTCTTTTTGCTAGCGCGTAGGCGGTTGTCATGCCGACAACGCCCGCTCCAAGGACGAGAATGCGGTTCATTGGACATCCCGAAGACGAGCGATAACTTCTATTTCGACCGGAACGCCACGCGGCAATGCGGCAACGCCGATCGCGAACCGTGAGTGCGTGCCGCGCTCACCAAAGACTTCCACGAACAGGTCTGAGGCGCCGTTGATGACAGCAGAGATGTTTGTGAAATCTGCTGTGCAGCTTACGAAGCCGCAAACCTTAATAAGCTCGTCAATGAGTGAGAGGTCTTGATTTGTCGCCATCGACAGCTGACTAATGACGTTGAGGGCGGCTAACTTTGCCGCTTCATAAGCCGTTTCTTGGGACACAGTATCACCTACTCGGCCGAAGTATTTGGCGACACCATCCTCTAGTGGCAATTGACCAGATACATAGACCAGTCCGCGGTCAATTTTGTATCCTAGAAGGTTACCCGCTGGCTTAGAAATCTTTGGCAACGCCAGGGTTAGCGCGGTTAGCCGCTCTTCAGGTGTGTGAGTCATGACCTACTTCTTCCGTTCCGAGTAATCGAGGGCCTTTGCTATAAACCCCGCGAAGATGATCTTATCGATATCAGCGACGCCGTATTCCGGGTGCCATTGCACGCCTACCGCGAAACTATGGTTCTTTGCTTCAATTGCCTCGACAACACCGTCGGGCGATAGAGCGAGTGTCTGGTAGGCCTCATTTGGCAGGACCGACTGATGATGTACGCTGTTCACTCGGTGGATGTCGCCGTCCAAGGTCGCGAAGTGGAGCGAGTCACTACGGATTTCGATTTCATGATGGGGCAGTGATGCCGATTGCTCAGGCTTATGCTCGAGCGCACCGTCGACTTCTGTGGGAATATCTTGGACCAATTCCCCCCCGAGGCAGACAGCAAGAAGCTGCATTCCATTGCAGATCCCCAGGATCGGCATCGATCGCGATAGCGCACCCTTAATCAAGGCGCGCTCAAAGTCCGTTCGTGCGGGCTTCATCACGTATTGCTTTCGAGCCGTCTGGCGATATAAGACCGGGTTGATGTCGAACACGCCACCTGTAACCAGCAGTCCATCCACTGCTTCCAGGTACTCATCAACCTGCTCCCCATAAGGCAGGATAAACGGAAGACCTCCGGCATTCGTCACAGCGTCGGCATAATTTCGCCGAACGACGTATTCGGTTTCGGGAGCGGCGAGATCATTCACATCCGGCGTAATGCCGATGCGGGGTAAGGAGCGCATCTTAGATCCTTATGACAGCCACGCGCGAGTGACATCCTGATAGATGTCGACGGCCTTGAGTACGTTCTCGATTGACACAAATTCGTCCGGTTGGCCGCTAAGCCCCAAGGAGCCGGGGCCAATGATCGCGAACGGTACGGAAAGACCCTCTAAAAGGACTGTGCCATCGCTGTAGTAGGACACTCCCTTGATCTCTGGTGTCTGATTCCGATGTCGAGCACAGACGTCGACACATAGTTCGACGAAAGCGTCTTCTCGCTTGCTTTCCACTGCAGGTTTGAAGTCCAGGACTGTGATGTTAACGCCAGTGGGAGCCAATTTCTCCACCTTCGCAACGATCTCTTTGTGATCAACTCCCGGATGGAGCCGAATATCGAAATCAACCGCACAATGATCCGGGGTCACATTGACGGCTGAGCCGCCCTGTATTCGACCCACACGCACTGTCGGTGCATCGAGCAAAGCATGTTCAGGGCAGTCTAGGTCCAACGCGGTCAGGCTGGTCAGAAATTCATGGATCAAGTCGATCGCATTCACGCCGGCCTCGCCCGATACGTGGCCGAGCCTACCCGTCGCCGTTGCCCTCAACCAAAGTGCTGCCTTTTCCACGATCACCACGTCGAGATCGCTCGGCTCTCCGCAAAGGAACGCGCCTATCTCTTTCTTAAGTCCCCGTTCAGCGAACCGGCGCGCTCCTAGGAGGTTAGCACTCTCCCCCGCGGTAAAGGCTAAGATAACGTCACCCCGTAATTTAATACTGGGCTCTGCAGCTAATTTGCCCGCCGCTGCAATCATTGCCGCAAGCGCGCTCTTCATGTCGCTCGCGCCCCGGCCATAAAGACGGCCGTTCTCCACCTCGCCGGAGAAGGGCCATCTCTGCCACGGAACAGTCCCAACTGGCACGGTGTCCATGTGAGAAGAGAGCACGAGCGCAGCCTTCTCTCCTGTTCCTCGGATTCGGCCTAAAACATTCCCGCGCCCCGGAAGAAACTCGTCGAGTTCGGACTCGATACCGAGCGCAAGCAACTCTCTATGCACTAAGCGAGCGATCTCGATTTCTCCGCCCGGCGGATCACAACTGTCGATTGCAACAATTTGCTGAAGGAAACGGATTGGCTCGAAGTGATGCTTACCTTTGGTCGCCGCTCGAGCATCAATAGTCGCCATAGGAAATCCTCTCATTTTTTTACGAGAATGGCGGCTTCGTCACCTCAACAGAAGCGCAAAAGCTCAATGGATTGATCCGCAAAATTTATGAATAGCCCCAAACATGGGACGACGCGGCAATATCAAGTGTATGGGTGGTATAATGCACCAACTCAGATGGTTCAGGATACCCGAGCAGGCGTTATCAAGGCGGCGGATCGAACGACCTTACTCGAGAGACAGAAACTCACAGCCGAGTTTATCGATAGCGGGACGACGAATCATTGAGAAGTGGTCACCATTGACCCACAATAGATCAACGTCGAGCATATCTTTCACTCCAGCCGCAGATTGAATCGCGCCCAAATTTTTCAAAAACAGGTCGTTTGTTATGCCGGTGACATTATCCTGTGTAGGTAGGACGAGTGTTACAGGAGAATAGATTGGTGCATAGATTTGAGCGGTGTCAGCGATGCGGCAATTTTGATCGAAGACCCGCTTCAGTTTGCCTAACACCGCGCCATGTGCTCTCGATGTCCTTGACCGTGGCGGCACGGGCGTACCTCGGCTCATGTGTACGAGCCGATCAAAATCGTTGTCATCCAACCGAGCAGTATGATAGGGAGACAGTGCCGGTGCTAACAGCCCATCGATGGCAACAATCCGCTCTATTTCCCGACCGCGGCGTCCGAACTCTACCGCGAGGGAATATACTAGCATTGCTCCGAACGAATGACCTACAAGTCTGAGAGGCCCATCCGTTTGTTCATGTTCGATTGCGTCAGCCATCTGGCGGGCGACCGCCACAACGTCATCAACATTACCGCTTTCGGGCGCACTCAGCCCGATCACGTCCATGTAGTCCTTAACAGACTGACGCAGTCCAACTTCTCCACCAACTTGACCGAGAATTCCCTCAATGAAAAAGATCTTTGGGCGGGATTGTTTGATCGTGCCAGGAGCCGGAGAGTCTGTCGTCACAACACGGGAATTAGCCTCGCTCACAACCGCAGCGAAGCGCCGTTCGATCTCGTCAAGGCTGAGGCCCTCGGAGATCGAACTCAGCGGTATATGTGTATTGGTCAATTCTTGTAACGCCAAACGGAGTTCGATCAGCTGAAAAGAGTCTAAACCATTATCGGTTAAGGAACCATTCAAATCCAGCGATTTCGAATCTACACCGAGCACCTCCGCCACCTTCGTCAACACTGGCCTATCCATTCGCCCGTCCGGAATGCCGGTGCCTTTCGGTGCAGAGGTAGTGCTGCTAGGGGGCTTAACCCCTTTCATTACGCAGACCGGCCTTTCCCTTACGTCGCGCAATACAACATACGATTTGCCGTCGTCACATGCTGAGACAGTTCCGGGACCCGCAGAACCTCCCAAGTCGAGCAAGCGGATTGAGTCAATGTTTGCCGCGAGAAGCGTCGTTGCCTGCTCTTGAGCGCTCTGTACATAAGTCATCGCCTGCAGCATCGCATTCAGTGCTGTGATCAATCCGGTTAGTCCGGTGGCGTCTGGAAGCGGGCATAGCCTAGCATGAAGTGCATTCTCGGCACGCCAACTAGTTTCAATGCGCTTGTACTCGGGTCCATATTCCATCCCCTGAGACGCAAAGTGCGCGTAAAGCGCTTCCGAGGAGACTGACTCACCACCACCAGCAAAAGGCTTAAGATCATCGGGGCGGTCGGCGAAGAAACCTACCACGGCCGTAGCATTACGCCTCCAAGCCGCCTTTCTCCCTGTAGACCGAGAATAAAGAGCCACCTGGGGTCGCTCTCCACGCTCCAACTGAATGCCAATTTGACAGGTACTTTTTGCCGCGTCCAGAACGATGGGAGCTTCAAAAACAACGTTATCTAACCGTATGGTAGTTGTATGGTCTGAGCTGGGAAGAAAATCAAAGATCATCGCCAGCACTCCGGCCGTGGGGACCACATATATACCATTTACCTGATGCCCCTTCAGCCAATCGACGTATTGCGCCGATATCTCGAAAACCGTGCTCTTGCTGATGCTAGCGTCCCCGAAGAAAGGCAGTGAGATCCCACTTTGTCCAGCGACCTGCATGCCGAATACCTTACTGGCAATTTCATGTCGGCTGAACCGATAGGTCGGCATCGGCACCAGCGAACCAGCCCCCGTTTTGTTGAGCTTGTTCCACGGTATGGCATAACCTGCCGCAAATAGATCAGCTATCTTTTCAGCGACTGGATGCTCCGTACGGCTGATTCCCGAGATCACACCCAATTCATCTTGGCATTTGCAGGCGGCCGTCGACCGCGCAAAAGTGCTAAGCACTTGCCCTAGCCCAAGTTCAAAAAAAACCGGTTCCGCCACGCGATCCAAGACGCGCTCCAAAGCTGATTTGAAGTCGACGCAGGATCGCATTTGTTCGGCCCAGTATTCTAATGTGAATGGCTCGAACTGCTGCGTCGGGCAGGTAGAGAATATTGGAATTTTCGGGCTTCTGGGTTGCAGAGTTGGACCATATTCACGTAACGCTCGCGCTGCCGGTGCCATAATCTCAGTGTGAAAGGCATTCGCGACCTCGAGGCGGTGGTGCCTCAATCCGTTTTCCTCACAATACTTCTCCAGAACTTCGTAGGCAGTGTCCGGACCTCCGACGACCGCTCGATCAGGGCAGTTCTTGCACGCAACTTCTAGCCCGAACTCTTGCAGTGGAGCCTGCAATGACTCTGCATCGGCGTCCACCTGGCACATAAAGCCTTTTCCGGGCACCCGTTCCATTTCTACCGAGCGGACGACGATTAGATCTAGTGCCTCGTCCAGAGTCAGTACACTAGCAGACACCGCTGCGGCGATCTCACCGACGCTATGCCCAACTAGAGCTACGGGTTGAAATCCAAATGACAGCCACAAAGCGCTGAGTGAAAGCTCGACAGCAAAGACCAAGGCCTGATCATGAATAGTACCGCGCTCGTTAGAACACAAATGACTATAGTCCGCTTTCCCAAGGAACGCGCCAATCTTCTCAGTAAAAAGACAATCGCCCAAGCGGAACCGTAATCCGTCGAGAATGTCGTTGAAGCGATCCTGAAATACTTTGAAACCATTAAGATCGGCTATACTTTCCCAATCAAATCGCATTCCCTGCCCCGGAAATGTCCAGACAAGATTTTCCGAACTTTTTCCATAGGGAACTCTCTTAATCGGTTCGCCATAGTGAACACTATAACTACTTCTATTTTGGCAGATTACGCCTCGCGATGGGCTGAAATGGCGCCGTCCACGCGACAACGTCTCAACCAGGTCAGCCTCCCTCAAATTTACGCCAGACGAAAGGAACTCTACCAGCGCACCCGCTGTGGCCTGAAACGCCAGAGCCGACTTTGCTGATACCGGAAGGATTTGACCTATCGGTGACATATCAGCGTCTCCTTTGATCTTCTACCCGTTGCAAGACTATATGGGAATTTGTGCCCCCCATTCCGAAGGCGCTCACACCACCAAACAGCGAATTAGAAATAGCAAGCGGCTCCGATTGGCTCGTCACTTGCATGTTTTCATTCGGGGATAACCGCGGATTCAGTTCTTGGAAATGGCAGGTTCCTGGAAAGACAGAGTGATGCAAACTCAAGCAAGCCTTGATGAACCCAGCCACGCCCGCGGCTTCATCAAGATGGCCGAGGTTGCCCTTAACAGAGCCGACCAAGCACGGTGAATTCCGTTTGGATTTCTTGAGACTCTGCTCAATCGAACTCCATTCAATAGCGTCTCCAACAACCGTACCAGTCCCGTGCGCTTCGACAAAAGCCAACGCATCGGGTCCCAAGTTGGCGCTACGCAATGCCTGAGTGATTACCTCAGCTTGCCCCATAGGGCTTGGCGCGGCAAAGTTCATCCTACGATCACCATCGTGGTTGATGGCGCCGCCGACAATGTTTGCGTAAACTGTATTGCCGTCACTTATAGAATCTTTATTCCTTTTAAGTACAACGAGGCCCCCACCGTTACTAAACACAGTTCCATCTGCTGCAGCATCGAAGGGGCGACAAACACCGTGCGGGCTCCGGACAGATCCTTCAACATAGTCGTAACCTATAGGCTGAGGCCAAATCACCGAAATGCCGCCAGCCAGTGCAATATCGCATTCATCGTCTAGCAGCGCCTTTCTGGCATAATGAATTGCCGCAAGGGAGGTGGCACACGCCGCCTGGATCACGATGCTAGGGCCGGTGAGGCCAAGACGGTAAGAAACCGTCGAGGTCAAGTAGTTTCGGTCGTTGCCAAGACGTTCCTGTAGCGTGTTGTCCTCGCGAAAACAGACATTGGTCGTGCTCTTGCGCAAGGGCTCAAGTTCATTAATTAAATATGTGCTCAAACCGGCACCTGCGAAGAGCCCGACGCGAGTATCATTCCCAAAGTTCGCATCACCGGAATGCTCAAGCGCAGACCAACATAACTCGAGGAAAATCCGTATCTGCGGATCCATTCTATAGGCTTCTGCCGGAGAGAGCCCGAAGAACTCGTAATCAAACGAATTCACGTTCTCAAGTCGGCCGAAGCTTGGAACAAAGAAGTTGCGTCCTTCCTCCAATTCCTTTTCGGCTGCGGAATCATCATCCCTTGTGATTAGGCAGTGCCCGCTCGCCAGGTTCTCCCACAACGCCTCCGTCGAGACCGCCCCTGGGAAACGACAAGCCATTCCAACAACGCTGACATGCTCGTAACGCCCCGCGAACCGCGCAGGAGGAAGCGCATCATGGTTCGCTGGGATCTTTGCGCTCTTAAAGTGATTCTCCAAGGAGGCAACCGTAGGAAAGCGATAAAAGTCAGCCACTGTCAGACCTGGAAAAGTTCCCGATAGCTCCACCTCAAGCGCAATTAGCCCCAAAGAATCGAAACCAATATCGCTGAACCGACTATTCGGTGTGAACTTTGCGTCGGGTGCGAGCTTGCGAATCGCCCCGGCTACCTTCATGTTATGAAGTGTAGCTTCCCCGACTAAGGTGGACGAAGAGAAGTCACCAATCTCTATCTCAGCAGCGCGACGTTCGAGTGAGGGATAGTCTATCTTCCCGTTTTTTAGTCGCGGTAACTCAGGCAAGTTAAGGACTCGGCACCGAAATTGGCGCCCGAGTTTGGAGATGATGTAATCGACTAAATCCTCTGGCCGGAGCGCCGGATAGTTTGGCTCAGCCGAAAAAAAGGCTATGGGCTCTTGCCCAATGGTCGTCGAACGCGGCGAGATCGCAGCAGCGTCAGCAATGTCTTCTCTCTGACGGAGTACTGATTCTACGGCACCTAAGGAAATCCGGTTGCCACGCACTTTAACTATTCTATCGCTGCGCCCCACCAAATAGATATTGCCGTCCTCGTGTATAAAACCGACATCGCCCGTCACCATCGGAGCTGAGAATCCGTCCGTTGAGTCAATCGGAAACTGAACCGCGAGACTGCCAACCATGCCCGCCGGAAGCGGCTCGTTTCGGGAGCCCTGTACAGAGACTTTGGTTCCGGCGATCGGTCGCCCGACCGGCGGGTGGGCTGGCCACGCATTGGGCTGACTTCCTAGCAAATGCGCCGTTATGTCTTGGGTTTCTGACATACCGTAATGATTGAGAAGCATCGCACCCGTAGTAGCAAACCAGCGCTTGATATTCTCACTTATCTCCAACGGCGCACCTGCGACAATCACCATCCGCAGGTCTCGACAAGGAAGGTTCTGTTCCAATGCTGCCCTAGCCACTCCTTCCAACAAAACGGTTGGGAGGTATATCCTATCCAACTCCATTCTATTCAAGAAAGACGCTAGCTCGGTAGCGCTCCGCCTCAATTTCGACTCTGCGAACACAAGTGTTCGCCCCCCGGCCAGTGTTGCATAGATCTCGTGATATGCCACATCGTGCATAAGCGACGACAGTTGGCCCATCCGACGTGCCTGAGGTAGACACTCCAGATGCCATTTCACTAATCGGTCCAACTGTGCAGCAGGAAACCGAATTGCTTTTGGATTTCCGGTGGATCCCGAAGTCATGACTACATATGCGTCAAGCTGTGGGGCCGCAGACTGTGGCTGCTCTTGTGCCCCGACTAGGAGACGAAAACCTGCGACCGGTGTTTCGCAAGGCGCAAATCCTCTTGGCAAATTAGATCTTTGGAAAACCTCTTCCGTGACTAGAATTGCGCTGACACTCGTCTGCTCCAATTGTTCTGGATGCAAATGGCTGTCCCCTTCATCCATCCGAAGAAAACACCCACCTGCCATGTTCACTCCAATGAGCGCCGCGATTTCCTTTGGCTCGCGCGGACCGGCATACGCGATCGTTGGATTGACAGCCACTCGCGCTTTTATATGCTCTGCCAGTTCGTCAGCAATGCATACGATAAAGGAATAAGAATAGCTGGTGCCTTGGCCGTCGAGGATTGCCTCACGTTCGGGGTTGTCTTTGGCTTGCTGACGCAGTGCGTTTAGAAAAAAAGGCGGCGCATTGATGCTGGGTTTAACGAACTCATCGACACCTTTCGGGCGGGCTTCCGATCGCGGCATTTGCAATAGGTACGTTTTGATTCGCCGAGCCAAGTAATCAATAGAACTTTGGTTTATCAGACCATTGGCGGATTCCAACCGGCAGATCAGTCGGTCCGACGCATCGAACCAAAAATTGATGACCAAAAGATATGGGGTGGGCGATGGTGCTGGTTCGAACACACGCATTACCGACGCGCTGCAAAAACTAAAGATCTTACGTCGCACTAAGAGAATATCGAACAGATTTTCAGTCCGACGCAATTCCGCGAATACTGTCGAGGCGGCAATATCTTGATAGGGAACGCGAGCAATCCGAGCTGCTAGCGCCGCCTGTGCTCTTGCCCATTCAGGAACTTTACCGACATTGTCCAAAGAGCCATATTCCGTTGATGGTGGCACCAAAGCCAGTCCAGGATTCCCGAAATAGCCGAATTCCGCGCAGCCGTCCGGGACACAATCATGGGGTATCGCTACGATAATCTGTTCATCGTCTAGCAAATTTGCGGTTGCGAATTGGAGCGCACCTAACAGAACTGCTTCGGTTTCGGCTCGGTGCCAAAATTGCTCATCTGGTGCGATGTCGAGCTCGCTAACGGTTGGTCGAATGTCTCCTACAAGGCGGAATCGTCCGCGCAGATCACCTAAATCAACAATGTCCTCTGCTAGACGTGCCACAGCTTCCCAGTCGCCTTCCGTCGCGGGGGTAGCAGAGAACCGGTCGACAAACGATGCTCGGCCGTTTTCCAACTTCATCTGATCGGACAGACTTTCTAGGAATAGAAGTAACGACCGGTCTCCATCGCAGATGACATGGTGAAACAGACAGAACAAATAGGTCTTACCTTGGCACTGAACAAGTTGCATCCGCCAAGGGTAGTGCGAAACTAAATGGGAAGGCAGACTTATAAAGTCTTGATAGCACGTGGTAAGTTGCTGCATGGATGCGCAGTTTATCTCGGGCAGAACAGCCTCTTTCAGGCACTCTGCGCCCGTCTGATGGATCCAGGAATAGTGCCCGTTGCGGCGAACAAGTTGCGTATTCAGTAACGTGTGGCGACGCAAAATGGATGTCAGCCGTTCCTGCAGTTGTCGCGTTGACATGTGAGCCGCCAATTCGACTGCACAGCATATGTTGAGATCCTTCCGCCGCGGATCCATCGCATCCAGAAAGCACATTCGTTCCTGCGACGAGTTCAATAGATATTCAGTGCCTTCTTGTTTCACTTTGCTTATCCCAATGAGGCTGCAGATAAATGCTTGACCAACGAAGCCGCTTTCAAATTGGCACATGGCCTAAGTTTTGGCGCGAGTTCCAACGAAGTCCCCGGGCCTCGTCTTCAATAACTCGAGGCGGACTCGCCACAGAGAACATGACGCTCAGTGCCCTTGAGCGGCGGGTTGAAAATGCTGACGAGAACAAGGTCCTCGTTCCTACCTCCACGCAAAAAATGCCTGTCATGCTTGTCGAGCACGTATATGACACCTTTGCGAATTGGAAAAACGTTGCCGTGCATGTCCTCGACCTCTCCCGAGCCTCCAATGCAATAGCATGCCTCCAGGTGGTTTCGGTATTGAAGCAGAGAGACGGTCTCGGCACGTACTACTGTGTGACAGACGGAAAAGCCCATTCGGTCTCTTTCTGTCAGTAGCCGATGGCTTGTACCACTACCCCACTCAACGAAGTGGTCGCTGACTTCAACATCTTGCAGACTGCGTACAAACATGATGCTCTCCGAATAAGAAAGACTCGACGTATTGGCGATACAATTTCTCGCTTGGTTAACTGACCAGCACTATCGTTCCACCTGCCTGAGTCATACTTCAGGATCATACTTCCGTGGTTGAACCGCTTAAGTCGCGAGTCCTGCATAAAGTGTGCCCACTCCGCTAATCGGTCCACTGCCAGATCAGGTAGTTTGTAGAGTGGCACAGAACGGCGCAAGATTTGTAGGCGATGGGGTGGATGCCCCCACTCGACCGCATCGATGTGCCAGAATGGTTGCGTTGGAACCATGAAAGGGGGAAGTGTTCATGGACAAGATTGGCATCAGCGGCCAGGATTTGGCGAAGAGAACGATCCAGGTCCATGCAGCCGGGGCTGACGGCGCGGTGATTTCGCGCCGGAAGGTGTCGAGCGGCGGGACGATGTTGCCAAACGATTGATGACGATTAGCAATGGCGACGATAGCTACTTGTAACTTCTCATTAGCCGGATCCGCTATGCTCGCGGATGCTGTGGCCGACGGGAGACCGAAGCCCCCTTGGGACACGAAGCCAGTGGCAGAGCTGGGCGTCTTTCGTCCGCCGTTCCATGAAAGCCGAACAGTCGCCAGGGCCGCAAGCGAAGCCCGATTGGGGGCAAGGATGGGGAAAATGGACGCGACCTCCGTAGGGGCCGACGTTTCGCAGGACTGGTTGGACGTGCATATGCTGCCAAGAGGCGAGCGCTTCCGGGTTGGCAATGATGATACCGGCATTGCCGAACTGCGGGAAAGGCTCTCCCGGGTTTCACCGGAGCGGATCGCGCTGGAGGCCACGGGCGGCCTCGAGCGGGTGGCGGTGGCGGCGCTAGCAGCGGCGGGTCTGCCGGTGGTCGTGGTCAATTCGGCGCACGTGCGCGCCTTCGCCGACACGCTCGGTAAGCGTGCCAAGACCGATCCGATCGGCGCGGCGGTGATCGCGGCCTACGTCAACGCCGTGCGACCGCAGTTGCGGTCGTTGCCCGCCGCGACGATCCGCGCGCTGGCCGACCTCGTCGCGCGTCGGCGCCACATCGTCCAGATAATCATGGCCGAGCAGAACCGTCTGCGCACGGCGAGCAGCCGTCAGGCCCTCAAGAGCATCAGGCGGCTGCTTGCCGCGCTGAACCGCGAGTTGCAAGCAATCGACGCCGACATGGACGGCCACATCCGCAAGTCGCCGCTGTGGCAGGTCAGCGAGAAGCTGCTCATCTCCATGCCCGGCATGGGACCGGCGGTGGCGAGAATCCTGCTCGCCGAACTGCCCGAACTCGGCAGCCTCGACCGCCGTCAGATCGCCGCGCTTGCAGGGGTGGCACCCTTCATCCGTCAGTCGGGCAAGTGGCGCGACAAGAGCTTTATCGGCGGCGGCCGCGGATCCGTGAGAGCGGCGCTGTTCATGGCCGCCCTCGTCGCCATCCGCCACAACCCTTACCCTCAAGACACTCCGCGATCGCCTAGTCGCCGCCGGAAAGGCCAAGATCGTCGCCGTCGTCGCAATCATGCGCAAACTGCTCACAATCCTCAAGGCCATGATCCGGGACGAAAAACCATGGCAAACCGCTTGACCGCCAAAACAGGCGCTCTCGCCTCTGACCAAACCATGATCTCAGATCCTGGATGAGGGGAGGCGAAGTTCGACGTTTACGAAGATTGTGAATACCAGACTGTAAGCTTTGTTGATCTTGTGCGAAGCGATCTTCAGGGCGTGAGGCCTTGAGGGTCTTGAGGCGGCGAGAAAAGTTGTGGCTGAGAGGCAGTCGGCGAGGTGATGACGCAATTGATCATGGCGGTCGTAATAGTAGCGTTTGACCGTGGCCACTTGATTGTTCTTTTTCGTTCGGTATTCGACATCGCCCTTGGCGCAGGCATGTTCGATGTTATATGTCCAAATGATTCGCCGGCCGCCATCGCTTTCCTTGATCAGGGGGATGGCCGAGCCGCTCTGGCGTCCGCTCGCCCTTTCGCCCCAGGGCCTCGTCCATTCTCCTCAAGAACCTCCTGCAGCACCGCGCGGATCACCGCTCGCAGTTCATCGGGCTTCGCAAGCAGAATGTCTTTCGCTGCGGCGGTGGTCTTATCTTCGATCCTGGTTGTGGTGCCGTTCCTCGTGAGGGAATCAGGTGACGCGAATATCACCAGTCTGCCATGACCGCCCCTCTCAGAGACTTTGCAGAACTTCAGCACACTAAGCTGTTTTGGATTGGTGGCCGGCGGATCGCCTCGGTCGTCGTGGGGCTTCCGTGTAAGAATTTGTCCATGCGAATCTATCCAAAAGATTGCACCATCCGGGACCAACATCTGATGGCTGCCTTGTGGCGGGTTTGTCGAGTCTGCAACATCGTGATGTCGACCTGACTCTAGCTGCGACCTCCATTAAGTCATTGATTAAGATGCAGAACCGATTTCTGGTGTTCTTTTGCAAGATTGGCACGACCTTTGAAAGTCCTTGAACGCGGTTCACAGGAACCGCAGGTTGCTCGATTCGCGTCGTTACTGTTTGGCGACGCTGCCTACGGGCGACGATGCACAAAGCCGCAGTCTCTGGCAGTCGCAGCTTGCGCTTCAATGACAATTGGCTGCGGAGGAGAGGCTACGGAACGCCCGCGGATGACTGCGTTCTCTCAAGTTCGAGAGCGAGGAGGTAGAATGTCCGATCAGCTCTGGTTGGTCCCGTCGATGCCTTCCCAAGAACCAGCCAAGGAGGCGTTTTCCGTCGAACTCGGCCGATTTCTGGAGCAGACTGATGGTGTTGCTCGATCCGAGCAACTGTTCGACCTGTTATCGGCTTTTGCCCTTCAGCATGAATGCCCGTGGATTGCCTATAGTTCTCATTCAGCCGACCAGATTCTGAAGTCGGTCCGACGGGCTCCGGCGCTAATGAGGTATCCTGATGAATGGCAGGAACATTATGTCCAGATGGGTTATGACAGGATTGATCCCATCATCAAAAAGAGCCGAAAAGAGTTGGGCGCCTTTCGATGGAGCGAGGCGTACAATGACGTAAGCACGACGGAAGTGGAACGGCGCTTTTTCGACGATGCCGCAACGTTCGGTTTAAAGTCGGGCGTCAGTATTCCATTGCACGGCCCCGGCGTCGGCTTCGCCATCATGAGCTTTGCTCGACCCTCCTGCCGAGAACTGCAAAATAAAACAATTACCTACTTGCAACTTGCCGCGTTACATTTCCATCTGAGAGCCGCGCGGGTCGTGAATTCGCGCTGCATAGAGAAAGCTCTCAACCTTTCTCTAAGAGAGCAAGAGTGTATTCTGTGGGCAGCAAGAGGGAAATCATCTTGGGATATAGGTGTTATTCTGGGAATTTCCGAGAACACAGTGAATTTCCACATAAAGAAGGTATTGCGAAAACTAGATGTCACTAGCAGAACGGTCGCCGCGATAAAAGCAGCGAGCCTCGGAATTATCGAATTGTGAGATGTGGTGTCCAGCGCCAGTTGACGTCGAGCTTACGACACATCGAAACGCTCAAGCATCTCTTTAGCTGCGCGTTTTGCAGATCAAGTTTTTGAGCCAGCCGTCGTCGCAGCTCTTTGATTTCCTCGTCGAGGATTGCCACTTCGTTGAAGAAAGGATCCCCGGAAGACGAGGGTTGTACGCTTTGCGCTTCGTTTGTGGCGACAGCGCTTCGCGCAATACCCGGGTGCGGGCTCTCTTCGGACATTCTCGGGGCTTGATCCGCGGTGTTCCTTGGGGCTTTTTGCTTTTCTCGCTTTTCGGCCCCAACGCCTTCGCGTCGGCACGCGAGTGATTGGTTTCACTGGGCGCAGGGGTTCTAGCCTCTTGAATGTCAATCGGTTGGCTGATTGCCTGCGTGAGATTGGGATCGCGAGTCGGCTTACCCGCCAACCTCGACACTTGATCAACGGGGCCATCTGCATCGTGATCAGGTGTGCTGGAAGCTTCTGTTGGATTGTCGGCCGGAAGTGCCGACTTGTTTTCCGCTTCGCTTTCGATAGCCTCGGGATCAGCGTCATGCGCAATCGAACTCTCTTGCACTTTCGTCGGTCGCCGCCGCGACGACAATCGAGCAAGAAATTTTCATGGTGATTTCATTGTGTTCCTACCTCGAAAAACGTGGACTGCGATCCCGCTGCAGCCCTGTACCTTCAAACGCCGTTCGGCCCGGCACCGTGACGTGCGGCCAGCGAATATCTCCCCTACTCAACATGAACTGAGGGTCATTGTCTCTACAAGAGCCTTTTCGACCCGAAGGGTTTGGTGACATAATCGCGGGCGTCGGCTTTGACTCGGGGCACCTGGTCAGCCTCATCAAGGTCGTCACCCCTGATGATGATCGGAAGATTTACATTGGCGGCAAAATCCCTAGCGAGTCGAAGACCATCTTCTCGGCCAAGGCTCAAATCATTGCTCGATCGATCCGGAAGCCTTTTGTTCCGACAGCCTGCTCGTCGTTTTCCACCGCTGGAAGCCCTCGCCCGCGTCCTGGATGCGGTCGAGCAGTCCGGCAAGCTTTTGCGAACTGCCGTTGCTCATCCTTCAGCACACGGTTTGGCGCATGTTGAATGGCAGTCCACTGGCAACCGGAAAGGAAGCCCGGTTCCCTTGACGTCCCGATCTTCATTTGCTGCCTTCTTCCTCGCTCAATCGCGCTTCAAGCTCTCTCAAAATCGAGTGCTGAATCTTGCCCAACGCTGTTCGCGGCAATTCGCTCTTGAAAATGAACTCTCGCGGGACCTTGAAGCGCGCGACCTGCGACTGCACATGCGCTGCCAGTGCTTCCGCTTCGATCCGTGCCCCTGCCCGCCTGGCCACATAGGCGACCGGCACTTCGCCCCAGTGCGGGTCTGCCCGACCGACAACGGCGCATTCCTCGACATCGGGGTGCTCCCCGAGCACACGCTCGACTTCGGCTGGATAGATGTTTTCGCCGCCGGAAATAATGAGGTTCTTTTTGCGATCGCGGACCCAATAGTGGCCGTCGGCATCGCGTTGCCCGATGTCGCCAGTGCGATACCAGCCGTCGCGCAGTGCTTCGCGGTTCGCTTGTTGATCGCCCCAATATTCACAGAACACATTCGGGCCGCGCACTGCGATCTCGCCTAGGGTTCCCGCAGGCAACTCCTTGCCGGCGTCATCGACGATCATCGCCTCGCAGCATAGGCCCGGCAGGCCGGTGGAGGAACTGACATTCGACTCGCTTTCGATGCCTCGTGTGTCACACCGATCGAGAGAACGTCACGCAGACAGGCTCAAGTGAAAAGGGCATGCGAGATGCCATCCATGAAACAGGCACGCTCCGTCTCTGCCGTCCACCTGCCCATCATTGAGGCATTCAGCCAAGCGCAATATGGCGCCTCCAAGTGGGTTTCGTTGCGAACGCTAACGAGGCACTGCAGGTCCTCAACCGTCACCGGCCGGCTCCGGTTTGCTGGGGATCCCGCTATTTCGGCCATAAGAGCAACGACCACGAGGACGCTAGACAACGCAGGATCAATTTTGACTCCACTCATCCATGGGAGATTTGCGGCCACTGATACGGGAGATTGAGCGCAGTACCAGGCGCCCGCGAAAAAAGGGAATGCTGATCCCTGCTCTAACGAGAAAAATAGGTGAATGCGAAAATTACCCTTCGATACAGTTCTGATCGCCAATAGAGGCGAGATTGCCGTGCGTGTCATCAAGACCCTGCGCGAGCTCAAACTGCGCTCCGCAATTGTCTACCACGATCTCGATGCCGAAGCGCCGGCCGTCTCAATGGCCGACATTGCGATTGCCGTAAGCGGTCGCACGCCAGTCGCGACCTATCTTGATACCGCACAAATCATCGCTGCCGCCCGCGAGGCGAGCGTCGGGGCGATACACCCAGGATATGGATTCCTTTCAGAAAATGCGCAGTTCGCGAGGACGGTCGTCGAGTCTGGGTTCGCCTTCGTCGGGCCCACTCCCGAGAGCACCCAATTGATGGGCGACAAGGCCCGCAACTTTGTTCAGCGGAACGGATTTCCGGTCGTGCCTTCGGCGATCGAAGAAGATGACCCGGGATCGTTCATCCAGAGGGCGCGATCCATTGGAGCGCCCCTGCTGGTAAAAGCATCGGCTGGCGGCGGCGGCAAGGGCATGCGGATCGTCCGCGACCTCGATACCTTGGAACCCACCATTGCGCAGGCACGCAGTGAGGCGCAGCGCTACTTCGGGGATGGTCGGCTCTACATCGAACGATATATCGAAAAGCCGCGGCATATCGAAGTGCAGGTGCTTGGCGATTCCTTCAGGAACATCATTCATTTGTTCGAGCGGGAATGCTCGATCCAGCGCAGATTTCAGAAGGTCATTGAGGAGGCGCCCGCGTCAACGCTTCCCCTGGGGTTGCGCGAGAGAATCTGTGAAACTGCCGTGGGTATCGCTCGAGCCGCTAACTATCGAAACGCAGGCACTGTGGAATTCATCGTTGATGAAGGAGAGTTCTATGTTCTCGAGATGAACGCGCGCCTGCAGGTGGAGCATCCCGTCACCGAAATGATCACTGGCATCGATATTGTTGCCGAACAGCTCTATGTCTCGGGAGGCCACGAGCTTAGATTTTCGCAGCCGGATATCGTGTCGACAGGACACGCGATCGAAGCGAGGGTGTGTGCTGAAGCTCCTGAACGCGGCTTTGCTCCCACGACCGGGAAGATACTGGTGCTCGACTATCCCCGCGGTCGAGACCTACGGATCGACAGTGGCATCTTGCAAGGGCAGTAGATAACGACAGCCCTACGAGCGCAAGCGGATCATGTTCGAGGAGGACGCTTTCTCCGACCGCAGGCTGGATATGCGCTGGAAGGGGCATTCCCCTGCCCTACCGGGTGTTCTAGGCCGCAAACTCATAAACTGGGTTTCTTGATCGCTAAGATGATGATTCAATGAGGCTTTGATTTGGAGGCCTCATTGACTCGCCATCGTTTCGACCTGACCGATTTCGAGTGGGCGATTATTCAGCCCCTACGCCGAACAAGAGTCGCGGCGTGCCGCGGGTCGATGACCGGCGGGTGATCAACGGCATTTTGTGGCGGTTCCGCACAGGCTCGCCTTGGGCGGACGTACCGGAGCGATATGGGCCTTACACCACCTGCTACAACCGCTTCGTGCGATGGAGGAAAGCGGATGTTTGGGATCATGTCTTGCGTGAGATCGCAAAGGCCTTCGACGGCAACATCGTCATGATCGACAGTTCCTGTGTCCGCGTTCATCAGCATGCGGCCACGGGAAAAAGGGGGATCGAGACGATGGCTGCATGGGACGTTCCCGCGGCGGTCTGACGACCAAAATCCACGCGGTCGTCGACGCCGACGGCAGACCGATCAGCCTTGATCTGACAGCAGGGCAAGCCCACGACAATCGGATGGCAGAGCCGATGCTGCAGGACGTGCGCGAAGGCGCGATCCTCCTTGCTGACCGCGCCTACGACACCAATGCCTTGCGAGACTTGGGCAAAGATAAACGGGCCTGGGCCAATGTTCCGGCAAAACGCAAGGAAAGCTTCCCTTTCAGCGCATGGGTCTACCGCCAACGCAATCTGATCGAGCGCTTCTTCAACAAACTCAAACAGTTCCGGGGCATCGCAACCAGATATGATAAAGACCCGCGCAACTTCCTGGCAGCCATAAAGCTGGTCGCAAGACGCATCTGGATCAGGTCGTTATGAGTCTATGCCCTAAATCAGCCAATGCGTTCGATGTGGACACAAAGAGTGCCCGCACCTGCGCGTCATTTATTGCAGCGCATATTGCGGGGTCATATCCGATCGACAATTGGGACAGCTTCGACGAGCTGGAGTAGAACTTGTAGTCAGATACATTTTCCGATGAGGTCGTTACATCATCTGAAGCGAACCCGGCAATTGCTGCAGCCAGAAGAGCTGTATCTTCGGCGGAACGCGAGATCGGGCCGATCACGTCTCGCGTTTTGGCGCAACGGCGCAGTTGCTGCGCATCAATTGAGCTGGTCGCACAGCGGTCGATGACACCGGAAATGCCGCACACATTCATACTCCTGCGCCTCTATATGACGTGCTGTTCAGGGTGTTTTCGGCCCTTGTTCGCGAGGTTCTGGAGCAAGGCGCGCGCATATATCACCCTCGATCGCACCGAGGCTTTGTTGCGAATGGATTGCTGATCTTGGGGAGAGGATGAGATTGTGCATCGAGAATATCGGATGGTCGAGGAACAAGTTCGACCGTTCTACGCAAAGTGCGGCGCCCGCTATAGAGCCGTCTTCCAACATTTCCTGAACTACTTCGACATCCCGTTGCGTGGTGCCCGAAAGCAAAATGAGCGCTCCGTCGCGTCCAAGGTGCTGAACCAGGTGCCTTGAGAGAAGTATTGCCGGGCCGCCACGGAATTTACTAGCGATCACGAGAAGATCCGCCCACATCGCTAGTTCTTCGAGGGAACTAAAAACCGGAAGTTTGTGCGACCTGTGGTCAGCTGCAAAAACGGCGACTTCCATTCCAAATGCCGTGCATCGGGTCGAGACCGTTTCGGAGACCTCTGGCGCGCCAGCGATTCCTATGCGAACAAACGGGAGCCCTCGCCTTAAGGGTGGTGAAAAGTCGTTGATAGCCCACATGCCGGACCGAACGTATGGATCTTCTTGAACCACCTTCGAAAGAAGGCTGACGGCGAGGGAGGCAATGTAGTCCGCGATACTCGCGCGATGTTTAACATATGGATCCAAGATGCGCTCAGAAACAGCAGCGACCGATCGAAGGAGGTCGCCGCCATACTGAGTTCCATAGAGGCACAGCTGGCTGAAACGATAGCGATCGCTCCCTAAGATTGCGCCCTCATCGCAATCCCCGAGGATCAATGCGTCATAATAGCCATTGTCCGAACGGGCTGCCAATGAACTCAGGTCCACCAACTCGCCAAATGTAGACAGTGTTCTGCGGAACCGCGCGGGTACATGCCCATATGTCGCGAGTTTCAAGGCCATTGTTGCGCTACTTCCGAGAGGACCTCGCTTCTCGACTCCTCTAATCGGTCAACCAACCAGTCAGGAGGCTTCAGGCGCGGGGGCAGGTATAGGGCACGATATAGACGAGCCAAATCAGCCAGAGCCAGTCCATTGCGCGGCTCGGCCATGAGGCTTTGAACTGCATTAAGCGGATAGAACCTTGAGACACGGCCTTCACGCTCGATGGGCGACGACTGGCTCCGTACGACGACTGACCCATCGAGAAGTCTCAGAATGGTTTCGCAGAAAAGAGCATACCCGTAAGACTGGGCGCGCATGTCTAGCGAAAGCGCGCCCTCTCCCGGCAAAATCGGGAACGTCAGCTCACCTATGATGTCTCCTGCATCGACACGCTCAACAATGTAATGCATCGTTACGGAGAAGGATCGGTCTTCATTGAGAATCGCATGCGTTCTTGCGAAGCTGCCACGGTAATCAGGAAGTCTCGCGGGATGGAAATTTATTCCGCCAAAGGTTGCGGCCGACAGCACGCCCGGCGAAAATACCTTATTCCACATCACGCTGACGATCGAATCGTAATCAACGGTCTCGACTTCATCTTCCGACACGTATCTGATGCCACGCAGATCGGCCAAGTCCCACAACTCGATCCAGCTCTCGCCCTTCCACCAAGGATCATCATCTCGCGGGGCACCTAAAACCGCTGCTATGCGGCTCGATCCGAGGACGTCAGCAAGAAACGCCAAGCACCGCACGCTCAAACCGCGAGTCCCGGCAAAGAGGATTTTTTTTCCAAGACCTATAATCATTTCGCCCCTCGTGCAACGAGCGCAGTGCGATTGTCACATGAGCGCAACAAACCTCGCCTACCAGCTTTAGAACATTAAACTTTCTGAATCTGATGCTTCCGCTAGGCTTGCTCCTGATGAAAAAGAAACTGATTGCAATTTTAGTCGATGGCCTGAGTGCCAACTACGTCCGTGAACACCGTCATCTCCTCCCGAATATTTATGGTTTGGGAGAGTCGGGCACGATGGTTGACAGACTCGGTGCAGCGGTGCCGGGAACGTCGATGCCTGGCCGCTCTTGTATGTTGACCGGCGCCACGGCCGCCTCGCACGGGGTCTACGGGAACCACATTTTGTACAATGGCGCGTTCAAGCCCGCTTATCCCGAAGACGTTCGATTGCCCACCATCGCGACGCTTGCGAAAAATGCGGGCCTTGATGTTGCGTGTGTCGGCGCTGGTATGATTCGACCAGAAGATACTAACGTCTTTATCCCGCCGGCCTGGCTCCGTGGCTTCTTGCGGGGAAGCAGGTTCCACAAACACATCCCCGCCGACAGATTGGGTCGCACCCGTATCATCAGTGATATCCAGGGCCGATTGGAACCACTTGGCATCAGTTCGCCCTATGGCCATGAACCTGAAACTCTTACCGTCCGCGATACTCCCCCGGTCGTTTCGGGATTCATTGCAGATCAACTCATGATTCGGACCGCCGCGGCGCTCGCCAATTCGGATGCGCCGCCGGACCTTATTCTCACGGAAATCAGCATGACCGACTCGACCCAGCACAATTTTGGCTACGGAAGCGAAGTTGCCCATTGGGCTATCTGTGTCGCCGATACCCTGATCGGTTCGCTCATCAATCAACTCCGGCAGTCCGGTCGCATTGACGACTATGCTATTGCAATTGCAAGCGATCACGGCCACGCGGAAATCAGGACGGCGATTTTCCCGGAAGCCATCGTACCAGGAATAAATTGCGAGTGCGAAGGCGCGACCTTGCACGTCGCCGTGAAAAACGGGCAGGAGCGGGCGAACGTTACTGCAGCACTCCGAGAGTTCGGTGTCGAGGAATGGACCAGCGAGCATATTCCTGAAGAAGAACGTGAAGCGATCGCGACCTACGTCGCTCCGACGTTTCATTCCTTTGAGGAACTGCCGGACCACAATATCCGCGAGAAAACAGGCAGACCACAGTACATTTCGACTCATGGTGTGCGTCCCGGTGACCCTGAGGATGATCGTTTCTGCGTTTTTGCCGGAGCAGGGGTTTCCAAATTGAAGATCGATAATGCTAAGCCAGAACAGTACGCGGCATCACTTGCGCGACTGTTGGGCCTGCGCAACGAAACGAACCCCGCTGAAGCCCTGGTCTGAATTCGGCACACGATTTGCATTTGGATTAAACCGAAGATAGCGACGGCCTGTGCGCAATCATCTGGGTGCAGCCGTCGCCAGAACCGCGCGAGCGGCTGATCGTAGTGCAGATACATTGGGGGCGTGGAATCGCCGAAGGCTTTTGAAGCTTTCGTATATCTCGCCGGCAAGACCTCGGCTTCCATTGGGAAAGACATCGCCATGTTCATTGTCATGCCTCCTTCGTACGTGGAGGAACTCCTGCTCGTTCGTACGGTAGGGTTGTTGCCTTTGGCCAAGCAACTGCCGCGCCAAACCGGAAAACCCTTTCCAAACAGGTGGGTAGGCTAACAGCGCAGTGTCTGATGTCGGACCTATTGTCAAAAAGCGACAACGCCTGCAATTGCTGTCATGTCCTTTGGCATTTGCGCTAATTTCCCTGCATGTTGACGCCCGCCTTTCGGCGATCGATCGCCTTCGGATTGGGAAAGGCATCGAAGTTGAAAGGGAGCAGATCGTGGATACAGGGTATCCGTCCGAGCAGGGCCGCGGGATTTTGGGCGTCCCGCGTGATAATATCGGATCATGGAGATCGATGAGGACAAGATCGATGATGCAGTATTGGCACTGTTATGGCACCATGCCGCCATCCATCACGCGCACTGGCGCGGGCGCTTGCACAATGACACTTTCGCAGCCCCGGCATGCATAGCGCAGCCGGATCGTCCGTTTGACCCGGACAGCCCCCGGCAGGATTCGAGCGCCTCACTGACATCCGTGCCGATGCAATGCAGCTCGAATGAGCGGCAGGGGCAGACCTTGCTCTCCGGTTCGATGACCTCTTCATAACAGGAAGGTGTCTAGGCAAACGACCAATATTGCGGGCTGGCGATCGCCGTGCCTGCGTTGTCCCCCGGCGACGCGCAACATCGTCTCATTGGCAGCAACGGGAGTGTCGCTGAGAACGCCAAGGTCGAGCGTCGCGTGCGTCGGGTCGAGCGTCGGTCATCTTCTCCGATTTCGGCCCAAAGAACTGGCCCTCGAGGCTCGTTAGTCCGATTCCGCCGCTGCCGCCGACCGGTGATCACCTCGATCCGACGATATTTTTCTCATGCCTGGCTTCATGCATGCCTTCATCCATGACTTCAAGCATGGCACCAGCGCTATCTCCAACCATCCCGTTCCGTTTCTATCGATGAAGGAGCTTATCTCGCTGCCTCGATGACAAAAGGAAAAGGTGGAGCTTCGTTGCGCTCACTGTTGAACGCACTTTCGCCTGGCTTGGCAGATGCCGCAGCCTGGCAAAAGACTTCAAAAAGTCCATCGCCTCATCCGAGGTATGGATCATGATCGCGCATGTTCGCCTGATCATCCGTCGGCTCGCAACATATTGCTATGCTTGACGTCTGTTCGAGTCCGACTCTGAGAGAAGAACGCACTCGATTACTGACACATCAGGTTGGAAACTTATTGCATCAAGGCTGGCAACCAGAGAAGAACGATACTTGAGGAGTCCCTGAAGTGGCCCAAGCAAAAATTCCCCAGTCTGATCAAATCAAAATCCCGCCTGAGGAAGCGCAGTTGCGCAGCACGCAAGGGAAAGCGATTACACGCTGGATTCATGCAACAGGATGCCGTCGAGTACGACGCGGCACCCTACGACATGACATCGCCCCATCCATTTGGCTAGATTGGTAAAATTGCGAGAGGGAAAAATGTCGCTCAGCCATAATCGACAAAAGAAACTGATCGAGATCATTCAAGCTGACGGCGAGGTGCGCATCCGTGACGTGATGATGCACTTCAACGTCTCAGAGGAGACTGCGCGACGAGATATCAAGCAACTCGAGCAGGATGGACTGGTGGTGCGCGTTCACGGTGGAGCGGTCGCCACTCAGCAGCCGAAGCTATTAGATATCTCGTCTCGTACAATCTCCGAGCCTGCCGGCAAGAGCGCCATCGCCGGGATCGCCGTAGACCTATTAAAGCCCGGCCAGAACGTGTTCATGGGCGGCGGCAGCACAGTGCTTTCATTAGCTCGTCGCATATCGCCTCTCCCCGAAATGCGTATAGTCACCAATATGGTCGACACCGCCATTGCCGCGGCCGAAGGGCACCGACATCACGTCGTCGTGCTCGGTGGCGATTTCAATGGCGATTTTCGAACCGTGACCGGCTTTGCCGCATTGCGCACGCTGCGTGAGCAGCAGATCGACATCGCATTCATCGGCGTCAATGCCGTGCATCCCACACAAGGTGTCTTCGACCACGAAGAAGCAGGCCAGGCTCTCGCTGCAACCTTATCTGAGCAGGCCCGAAAAATCATCGTCCTCGCCGATCACAACAAATTCGGCCTGTCGGCGCGCTACCGCGTACTCAAACATTCGGAAATCAGCACGATCATTACGGACCAGAAGCCGGCAAGCGACGTGATGGCGGCACTACAGTCGGCGGGAGCTGAAATTGTCTACCCGCAAAACCCGTCATAAACCCTCACAGCGACGAATTTTTCCGGGCAAGGGTGGAGGCAGGTTTCCGCGAATGCGCGGGTAAAGTTCGCTGCAGAGGCTGAGAAACCCAACACATACCGTCTATAACCCTCATAAAACCCTCATAAAACCGTCATACAACTCGACTATGTGTCTGCCTGCCTTGGGAAGGGAGCGCATCGACTTTACGCGGCTGGTCCCGGCAGAAACGGAGAGGGTATTGATATGCAAACGACACGTCGCACATTTCTCGGCATGACGGCGCTGGCGGCTGGCGCCATGGCATTGCCGCGCACAGTCATGGCAGCGGGCCAACGTCCCAGCCTCAATATTGCGGTTCAGGATCTGCGCACCATTCTGGAGCCGGTGGATGCTTCTTCCGTCGCCAACGTTTCCTGGCGGGTGCAGTACAGCATCTACGATCAGCTGCTGCGCACGAATTACAATGACAATTTCCGACTCAATTTCGCGCTCGCAAAGTCACTAAAGCAGATCGATGCGAAGACCCATGAAATCGTCTTGCGCGATAATGTGAAGTTCCATGATGGCTCGATGATGACGGCGGACGACGTAGTGTTTTCGTTAAGCCCTGAGCGGCTGCGCGGCGAAAAGGCCCCGGGTGCCGCGGTCTTCGCCAACTTCCTCTCATCAATCGCCGACGTCCAGAAGGTCGACGATCGCACAGTCCGCCTGGTCACAACAACGGAAGATCCCGTTTTTGCCAATCGCCTTGGCGCCTGGGGCACTCAGATCATCAGTGCCCAGGCTTGGAAAGCTGCCGAGAGCTATGACGCCTGGGCTGCAAGGCCTGTCGGCACGGGCCCCTACAGGATCGGTGAAGTGCGCACCGGTGACGAGATCACTCTCATCGCCCACGACGAATACTGGGGCGGCCAGCCGCCGTTCACCTCGATCCGCTTCAAGCGGCTGCCAGAAATTGCTGCCCGTATTGCCGGCCTCAAAGCCGGCGACTACGACATCGTCACCGATATCACCCCGGACCACATTTCGGAGATCGACGGTGTCAGCGGTCTGTCTGTGGCGGGCGGCGAGGCCATGTGGTTCCGCTTTCTCACATTTGCTCCGCTCAAGACTCCGATCCTGAGGGATGTCAATTTGCGTCGGGCGCTCGCTTTTGCCATCGATCGGGATGCGCTTGCCGAGGGCCTCTGGAATGGTCGCGCCAAGGCGCTCACCGGTTGGCAGTTGCCGATCTTCGGTGAGATCAACGATCCGGACCGCAAGGGCGTCTCGTACGATCCGGCCATGGCCAAGGAACTGCTTGCCAAATCGTCCTACAAGGGCGAGGAAATTCCTTATCCGACCGTCGGTACCTATTACCCGATGCAGCTTCCCGACAATCAGGCTCTGGTCGAGATGTGGAAGGCGGCCGGCATTAACGTCAAGCTGATCATGTGCGAGAATTGGGACCAGGTCGACAACCTTGGTGGCATCAACGACTCCTCGGGGGGTGCCTTTTACGCCGACCCTGTTTCGATGCTGTGGCAAATCCTCGGTCCGACGAATTCGCTACAGGTCACGGGCGGCTGGGCCAATGCCGAGTTCAACAAACTCGGACACGAACTCGAGACGACGACCGATCTTGCCAAACGCAAGGCCGCTTTCAAGCGCATGCAGGACATTGTCGAAATCGACGATCCCTGCATCACGCCGCTGCACTCGATGCCATTCATCTACGGGCAGAAGAAGGACATCGATTGGCAACCCAACCCACTGCCACAGATGTATCTTGGTCCCAAACTGCCATCTGAACCGGTGGCGTAAGCTCTATGCTCACAATGTTCGCTAGGAACAGCGCGGTCCCCGCGCTGTTATCCGCTGCTCCTCCCATAACCACTTGCGCCAAACCGGCTATGAAAATCGCCGGTCTGACGGTAGCGTTTGATGGCGTGCCGGTGCTGCATGGGGTCGACCTTCTCGTCAACAAGGGCGAGGCGGTCGGCATTGTCGGCGAATCCGGTTGCGGCAAGTCCGTTACCTGGCGCGCCGTGCTCGGCCTATTGCCAAAATCCGCGAGCATCAACGGTGAGGCTCGGATGGAGGACACCAACCTTGCCGGTGCGCCACAGGCGGTTCTGGATAAATTCCGCGGCGGTCGCATCGCGATGATCTTCCAGGACCCGGCGAGCGCGCTCAATCCGGTCCATCGCATCGGCGCCCAGATAATCGAGGCACTGCGCCTGCACCGAGGTCTGCTCGGCGCCGCTGCACGCGCCGAGGCGAGGCGACTGTTGGACCAGGTCGGGATCCCCGACGCTGAAAGAAGGCTCAATGCCTATCCTCACGAACTGTCGGGCGGTCAGAACCAGCGGGTAATGATCGCCATCGCGCTGGCCGGACAGCCCGAGCTCCTTATCGCGGATGAGCCGACGACCGCTCTCGATGCCACAGTGCAAGCCCAAATCCTGCTGTTGCTCAAGCAGATCCAACGCGACACCGGCATGGCGCTGGTCATGATCAGCCATGATCTGGCCGCCGTGGCGGCGGTTTGCGACCGGCTGTGTGTCATGTATGCCGGCCGGATCGTCGAGGAAGCGCCGACGCGAGTGCTTTTGACAGATCCGCAACATCCTTACACGCGCGACCTTATCGGAGCGATTCCTCCCTCGGACGGGCCGCGTACTAGGCTGACGTCCATTCCGGGCGGCCCGCCCCACGGTTTCTTGCCGTCCGGCTGCGCCTACGCGCCCCGCTGTCGAAGTACCGATGGCCGGTGCAGCAATATGAAACCTGACCTGGCAAGGGTTTCGTCGCAGCACGTCGTCCGCTGCATCCATGTCGGCGAAGGGGTACGTCAATGACATTGTTGCGTCTCAATGCGGTTAGCCGCCGATATCCGATCGGGGCACAAGTCTTCGGACAAAAGAACTTTCTGACCGCAGTCGATGCGGTGTCGCTGGAGGTCCGCAAAGGCCAGACGACCGGCGTCGTTGGCGAATCCGGCTGCGGAAAATCCACTACCGGACGCATTGCGCTGGGTTTGGAGCAAGCCGATGGCGGGCAGGTCCTGTTCGAGGGAATTCCACTGCCGCAGGCTGACACAAAGGATTGGCGTGCGAAGCGGCAGCGCATGCAGCTTGTCTTCCAGGATACCTTGGCAGCGCTCGACCGGCGAATGACGGTAGGCGATCTGATTGCCGAGCCCTTGATCATCCATCGGATCGGCAAAGCCAGAGATCATGCGCAACGTGTTCTGGAACTTCTCGAAGCCGTCGGTCTCAGCAGGCATCACCAAGCGCTCTATCCGCATCAGCTTTCCGGCGGCCAGCGCCAACGCGTGGTGCTGGCGCGCGCGCTCGCGCCGAACCCATCGCTTCTGGTTTGCGACGAGCCCGTGTCCGCGCTCGACGTTTCCGTCCAGGCGCAAATCGTCAACCTGCTCATGGACCTTCAGCGCGAACACGGGCTGGGCATTCTCTTCATCAGCCACGACCTGAGGATCGTTCGACATGTCAGCGACCGTATCGTCGTCATGTATCTCGGTCGGGTGGTTGAGGAAGGACGTGCTGACGCCGTCATCGATCGACCGGCTCATCCTTACACGCGGGCGCTCGTGTCGGCTCTGCCGAGGCTTCCAGGTGGCTTCGAGCACTATGTCCCCTTACCCGGCGAACCGCCAAGTCCCGCCGATCGGCCGCAGGGATGTCCTTTCCATCCACGCTGTGCCCTGGCAAAAGACATCTGCCGCAACAGCGAACCGCCTCTCCTACCAACGGAACCGGAACGGCAGGTTGCTTGCCATCTGGTGACAGACTGATGACATCCTTCGTCTATTATATCGCCCCCAAGATCCTGCGGGCTGCCCTCTCGATCGTAGTGGTCGTCACCCTGACATTCGTCGTGCTGCGTGCCTCGGGCGATCCTGCGCTGCAAATCCTCGGGCCGAGCGCTCGCGCTCCGGATCTCGAGGCGTTCCGGCAGCGCTGGGGATTGGATCAGCCTCTTTACATCCAGTATGTCCACTATCTCTGGGCCGCCTTGCAGGGCGACTTCGGAAACTCGATGTTGGGCGGCAGGCCTGCAATGCAGCTGGTCCTTGAGAGAATGCCCCTGACGCTAGCGCTGATGCTCCCTGCGCTCGCACTGAATGTTCTGATAGGCATTCCGATCGGCGCTTATGCCGCCATGCACCGCGACAGCTGGATCGACAGGTGCGTGATGATGCTGACAGTGCTTGGCTTCACGGTTCCGAGTTTCGTTCTCGGGCTACTGTTCATTCTGATCTTTTCGGTGACACTTGGATTGTTTCCATCGGGCGGCGCTGACAAGTGGCAAAGTTTCGTCCTGCCGGTGCTGACGCTTGGCATTGGTGGTGCGGCCGTCATCGCCCGCTTCACCCGCAGCGCCATGATCGAGGTCTTATCCCAACTCTATGTAGTGGCTGCCAGCGCCAAGGGCGTTACCTGGCGCCAGGTCATCCACTATCACGCTTTGCCCAACGCGCTGATTCCCATTCTTACGCTCTTGGGCCTCATGCTGGGTGGGCAAGTGGCCGGAGCAGTGCTTGTCGAAGCTGTCTTCGGCTGGCCGGGCATCGGCCAGCTTCTCGTGATTTCTGTTGGAAACCGCGATCTGGCTGTCGTGCAGGTCATCCTTCTTCTCGTTGCGCTGACGATGACCTCCGCGAACCTGATGATGGACCTGCTCTATGGCGTGATTGATCCACGTCTGCGGACAAATCGCTCCGCATCGCACTGAGGAAGCCGCGTGCAAAAGAAACAAAAAATCGACCCGCCGACGCTCATTGCGGCGCTCTGGCTTTGCCTTATGCTGCTGATCGCGATCGCCGCACCGCTGATTGCGCCACATGACATCACCGCGATGGATCTCCGCCACCGCCTCGATCCGCCTTTCGGTTTCGGCGGAACGGTCTCGCATCTGTTCGGAACCGATGATCTCGGTCGTGACGTCGCGTCGCGACTCTACTTCTCAATCCGCACAAGTCTCCTGATTGCCTTCAGCGCAACTCTGATCAGCGTCTTCATCGGAACGGCGATCGGATTTGTCGCAGCTTATTTCCGCGGTGTTGTGGAGCATTTCCTGCTGCTGCTCATCGACGTTCAGGCCTCGCTTCCGTTTCTTATCGTGGCACTTGCAATGCTGGCCTTTTTCGGCAATTCGCTCGTGCTGTTCGTCGGGCTGATGGGGCTTTACGGATGGGAACGCAACGCCCGCCTGGCGCGCGGACTGGCACTTGCGGCTGGCGCTCAAGGATATGCCGGCGCCACCCGGCAGCTCGGCGCGCATCCCTTGCGGATCTACCTTCGCCACATATTGCCGAACAGTGCCGCCACGCTGCTGGTGGCGGCGACCGTGACCTTTCCGGAGATCGTCCTTGTGGAAAGCGGACTCTCCTTCCTCGGCCTCGGCGTTCAGCCACCTATGACCAGCCTCGGCGTCATGGTGGGTACCGGTCGCGAATATATCACCCGCGCTTCCTGGATGTTGCTTGCCCCCAGCATTGTCATCGTGGTCACGGCCATGGCCATCAGCGTTCTTGGCGACTCACTCCGCGACAAACTCGATCCTACGCTCAGGTAATGGATAATCCCGATGCAAAAGAAGCTTATTTCCATCCTCGTTGACGGCGTCAGTGCCGACACATTCGAGACCTATGCGCACCGGTTGCGAACATGAGCCGGGTTGGCAGACACGCTGGGCTTCGCTGTAAGCGACATAAGAGCATAGCTGGTAAAGAGCAGATATGTCGGCGAAAAACCCAAAACTCACCGACCGGAATCTTCAGGAACGAACCGGACAAACAGCGTCAGCGCGCCGGTTGGGCTAACCCTCAAGCTGGGGCCCCAGGCGATCTCGCAAAGGGGATCGTGCAATCGCTTAGATTGCGCCCTAAGATCTTTACCAGTACTTTGTTCTCAGCGGGGGTGCGAACTGCCAGACGCAAATAACGATCCGCATCCTTCATTATCTGATAGCCACAATCTCTGACCAGAACGGATTCGCGCACAACAAGGCGGCGCTTCAACGCGACGGCTGAAAGCGAATCCTCGGGCAACCGGCATAAGACGAAATTTGTCTGTGACGGCACGATCTCCAGTCCCGGGACGGTCCTGAGATCTCGGATGAACTGCTCTCGATCCTCTCGCAGCAGTTTGAGACTGTTGTCCAGTTCTTTCAGGAATTCGGGCAGGATGAACAGCGCATATTCCGCAATACCATTTATGTTCCACAGTGGCAGCTTCCGCCGGACGGCAGCGACAAACTCGATGTCGCTGCTCATGAGATAGCCCAGCCGTATTCCGCCCAATCCGAAGACCTTTCCGAGGCTTTTGACCACTATCAAATTGCCATGGGACGGCACAAGGGTCTCAGCGCTGCTGGCACGACCATCACTGGGAAAATCGATGAAAGACTCGTCAACGACCAGCCGCCGGCCGTGACTTTCGAGCGCTTTGATCAGCCAAACTATGTCTGCGAAATCGACTAGCCGGCCAGTAGGATTGTTGGGATTGACTACGATTGCAGTGTCAGCATCGGTGGCTACCACGAATTCCAAAAAGGCTTTCACGTCGAGGTCAAAAAGGGGCGGGGCGAGAACGAAACTCTTCTTACGCTCCTGTTCGAGCGGCGTCTGAAACCCGGCAAATGTCGGCGTCGGAATCGCTATCGTCGGGTTCAAGGTTGCGTAGAGCGCCTGTATAAGGTCCGTCACGCCGTTGCCGACGGCAAGAAAGGCGCTGGGCTGCGCTGTCATCGCCGCGACGAGCGACGCAATGTCAACTTGTTGAGAAGGATAACATGTCAGCGCGCCTTCGATCCTGTGCGTAAGCCGTTGATAGAAAGCTTTCGGTGGAAATCGCGTGTTGCATAGCAGCATGTGCTCCGCAATTGGCTTGCGCCAATATCCTCCAACGCTCGTCTCCAGCCGATACAGCAGGTTCTCGTCGTCGCATCGAAATTCCGCGACGGAGACGTCCACGCCATCGCGAATGTCGAGCAATTCTTCCTTGGTGCCCTCTTTGCTAACTAAGGGCGGGATTTTTGCTCGAGACAGGCCCCTTGCGAGCGCTTCGAAGATGTGTTGCGGATCGTCACTGATCACAATGTTGTTTTCGGGCAAAAGCCTGCGCAAATCATGGCAAGTTAGATGATAAACACCTGTTGGCGATTCGGGCCGCCACGCGGTGCCGCGCAGCCCGCGACCCGGCTTTATCTTGGCAAGAATGGAACTATCGAAGAGCGGCGTCCCCCAGATGAGAAGAGTGTCGTTTTCGTAACGAAGCAGCGTTTCGATAAACCCATCGCCGGATAGTGAACAAGCTATTGCGTCGAACCCGCTGCAAAGCGCCTCCAGCCTGTCATCGTCGAGTGCATTGGCGCAGACAAGGATTTCCGTAACGCCACTTTTCATGCATGCTGTGGCTAACCGCTCCAAAAGTGGTTGGCCGCAAATCGGAACCGAAGGCGCGTTATAACTGCCGCTCCAAAGGTGTATTTCCGATCCCCTGAAATCGAGGAAGAAAATCGCTCGCATTGTGCTCGCCATCTTCAGACTCCCTTGTGCGACCAAGCCGATGCGTAGAAGCCCTTTGCGCCGCTTGCAGGGCGGCCATCGGCCGGAATGCCCTGGGTGACCAAATGGCACCTGTGACTCTGCTGAGACATTCGCCCCGACCTCGCACAGATCCTCGGCCGGTCCGATGCTGCCTTCGCCACGCCACGTCTTTTTTTGACAGGCGCGTCCATGCCACCGAAGCTCGCAGTTTCATCACGTCAGAACCTCCTTGAAGAAGAGCCCGAGGTTGGCCAGAAGCCAGAATTTCCGGCCGAAGGCATCAGATGGGTTTACCCGTCCGCTTTCGAACCAGCGCTTTAAGGCATGAAGGTCGAATAGATCACACAGCGGCGAATCTCCTCCAAGAATGAGGTTTCGATAATCCCGTGCTCCGTCTCCGATTGCCCATTGGCCGAGCGGAAGCGGAAATCCCATCTTCTTGCGGCAAAGAACGGACTGCGGCAGGACGCTGCGATATTCCCTTCGCAGCGGATATTTTGACACGTCAAGGTGCTCGCTGAAGGACGAAACGGGAGAACTCAGCGCCTGAGCCGGCGCGATGGGCGACTTCCACTTCAGCCGGTCGGACCCCGGGATGGCCATCGCCGCCGTTACGAGCTGGTGATCGGTGTAGGGGACACGTGCTTCAATGCCAGCAGCCATCGTGGTGTTATCGACCATTTCGAGTAGCGCCGGCAAATGTGTCGCGACGAAGATATGGGCGATCTTGCTGAAGAAATCTCCAACCGCCTCCGAAAATTGCTGCTCGAAATGACTGCGAAGTTGCATCTCCTCGGCGCGAAGGTTGCCTCCGATTGTGAGCGAACGGATCTCCTCGATGGGAAAGTAGGTGTACCTGTCCAGGAAAAACTGCAGCTTATCAGCATGACGTCCCAATTCGAGCCGCCGACGAGCAATTTCTGCCAAGGGAGATGGGAATGCGGTGAGGAATCTGCTTCGCCGATGATCATAGGGCGTTCGAAACAGTCGGCTATAACCGGCAAAAATCTCATCCGCCCCCTCGCCGGTGAAGACGACTTTATGTTCCTTTGCAACTGCCTTGGCGAGCGTAAACATGGCGATTTCGTTGTGCATGCCGAGCGGATGTCCTCGCAAACGAACCAGCTCCGCGATCTCCTTGAGGTCCGACGGCCCTCTGATCGGGATGATGCGGTGGGCAAGACCAAAATGCGTCGCGACCTCTCTGGCATAGCCGGTCTCGTCGTAGTCGGGGCCTTGAACTTTCCCGGTATAGAAGACCGGCTTCTTGCTCGACCGAGTCGAGAGCTCGTAGGCCAGAATGCTGGAATCAAGCCCTCCGGACAGCAGCGCAGCGACCGGTACGTCAGCGACCAACTGACGCTCGACCGCATTTCCGAGAAGCCACTTCACCTCCGACGGACGCGGCCTTGAACGTTCAAGGTGCGCCGGAAGGCTCCACCAACGTTCGCAACTATGTCGACCTCTTCTGATCTCAAGCAGCCTTCCTGGTTCCAATTTTGATATGCCAGCAAAGAGCGTTCTGGAGCCGACAACGGCCCGGTAGGAGAGAAAGCTCAGTGCTCCGACCAGGTCGGGTTTACGGGTGATTCCTGGCCAGCGTATGAGTGCGTTAGGCTGCGAGGCAAAGACAAACCCGGCATCGCTATCGGTATAGTAGAGCGGCTTTACGCCGAGGCGATCGCGCGCGATGAGAACGCTGGCTGACCTCGGATCGAAGAGGGCGAAGGCGAATATGCCGTCAAGGCGGCTTAGGAACGACTTGCCCCAGGCGAGATAGGCCTTGAGAAGAACTTCGGTATCCGACTCCGTCGAGAAGCCGTGACCGAGTTGCGCGAGCTCGTATTTCAGTTCGCGGTAATTGTAAATCTCGCCATTGTAGGTGATCACCACGCCACTCGCCGCATCGCGAAATGGCTGGTTCGCCCTCGAGTTTAGATCGATAATCGACAATCTTCGATGCGCAAACGCCACCGAACCGTCAATATAAATGCCTTTGGCATCCGGCCCGCGGTGAGCCAAAGCGTCGGCGCAATCTTCGACCGTCTCGGCAGAGACCGCTGCACCACCATGTCTGAAGACTATCCCGAAGATTCCGCACATCGGCGTAACTCTCGCGCTACGGGGAAAACTCGTTACTGCCTCGGCTTTTCGCCGATCATCTGGATGCAGCCGTCACCAAACCAGAAACGCGCCAGCGGGTGGTCATAATAGCGGTACATGGGAGCGAGAAAGCGCCGCAGATTGTGGAAATCGCGGGTATACCGCGATATCCTACGGACATTTTCGAGACCGGATTCGGCATACCAACCTCTGATCTGCATCTCTGTGAAATTGAAGTCGTGATATGTCGGTGCCTGGAGACGGTCCCGTATCGTCACGAACAGATCATCGTCGAAAAGGCTCCGGAAAAACTCGTTTTCGTTCGGCAGATATTCGGCTTCTTCGCGGTCCTTGGTATCCAGAAGCCAGTCGACGGCCTGGCGCGCTGTGGCCGCGCTGAGATTGTCGACGGAGCGGCGAAATTGATCGTCGCTTTGATAGAGTTCGCGTAAATGATTGATGCACCGGTAGAGGACACCATTGGCCGTACCCATGATGGTCAGGAAGAAATTGCCTCCCGGGCGCGTGACACGCACGAGCTCTTGGAATCCTTTTTGGGGGTCGCTGGTATGCGGGAGGACACCGGCGCAATGAACGAAATCGAAACTCGTGTCGTCGAACGGCAAGTCGAGGACGCTCCCGGCGACAAGCACTGAGCGCGCGCCAAAGCGGCCGAGCCGCTTGCGCGCACAGTCCATCCATGCATCGCCCAATTCAAGCGATGTCACGCTGCGAGCTCCCTTGTTGAGGAATGCGTAAGACGCATTGGCGTTTGATCCACATCCCGCATCCAGGATGTCGAGACCGCGAAAGCCTCCCGATGGCAGACCGAAATAGTCATCACCAATGAGGGATGTTAACCTGTCAAAGATGTGATCGTCATCCTCCTGCTGGCGCTGGTGGCAGTCGAAGACGGCACGGGTCTCTGTTTCGAAGGCGCTTTCCATGGCTTCCTCCCGATTGATTAGGGTGCGAATTCGCCTGCGAGCAAGGCGATAGAACCGGCAGTGGAAAGCGTCAGATTAGCCAGACGCAAAGCGGTACCTGTGCCGGGAAATTTGAAACTGGAAAGATGTAATATGGACAGAAGGAATGCCGCGCCAATCACAATGCCGCCGAGGCGGCCAATGACCAAATAGCGATTCGCTGCAAACAAAATGGCCAGCACGAACAGATCGTTGTTCAGCGGAAGTCCTCTCCCGTATCCGTCCACATCGAGGCGGAAGACCGAGAAATAGCTGAGACGAAGCGCCGCCGATAGCATCAGACAGACGGCCGCGAGAAAGGCCAAAGCCGAGAAGGCGTTGAACGACAATATCACCACGGCAGGAAAGACGGCAGCATAGACTAGGTCCGCAAATCCATCGAAGGCGGCCCCGATCTGGGCTGTCACTGCGGATCGGTTGGGCAAGCTCTTCGCGATCATGCCGTCCAAATCATCGGCGAGGAGCGCCCATAGGGCAAAACAGATCCCGATTTCATAACACCCCACCAAGGCGAGATAGATTGCTGTCGTCGATAGGACGAGCCCGAGAGCAGTGATAGCATTCGCTGGGTCGTAGAGATAACGTATCATGGCCTATAGCCCTGCGCCGGAAGGAACGATCCGGCGTAATACGGCTTGAAGGACTTGAGAGGCCGCGCAAACTGAAACATGCATGTCAGGCGACGGGTGGCAGAGGTCTTGGGACCTCGCCTGCCGACGAGATGCGGTAGAAGCTCCTCAGTGTGGTCTTTATCGCACCGGAACTCATGAGATCGTCGAGTACTGCAACGATTGTCGGACTCAAAGCTGCACTGCAGAACCGCATCAAATCGAAAGCCCCGAAGAGAGTCGCCCCGCTCGTTTCGAGGTTGCCGGCGCTCGGTTTCAGCCTCGCTCGACAGGATGAGGATGTCATCTGAAAGGATGCGTTCGCGGAGGTTTGCGAGGGAAGGTCTCACCGGCAAGTCACCAGCATACAGCGGTAATTTGCCATCTACTCTCAAAGGTAATGACTTTGCTTTATTCATTGTCACGGCTCCCTCTTAAAGATCAACTTCAATGGTCAGCAGAAAAATTTCAAGCCACATCAGAATGTATCTATAAATATATCTCGGTATACCAGCCCCGACCACGATATGCTGGATATATTGTCTAATGTATCCGCCGAAATATATCTCGCCCTGATCTTTGATCGGCTACTCCCTTTCGCGTGGTCTAAATAGTTCGTATCTATCGCAGGTCGCACTTTATCCTTGAACCCACCGAAGCCCGCCGAGTCATCTTCCACCAGCTGCAAGGAATTTGCGTGACCGCCAACGAGATGGCGCGTGAGCGCAGAGCTAAGCTGCGCGAGCTCGCCCGGTTCTCCCATGTGCCAATCGGTGATCCAGCGGATCATGCTGACGGCCCTGCCAGACCACATAAAACGGAGCCTGAGCCGTAGCGCACCTTAGATGCACCATGCTACGCTCGATTTGGGAGCATCACACTGTTCTCGGTTTATCCTGCTTCTTTGGTGAAAATCTCATCCGCCTTTTCGTTGCTAAGTCAGGTGACCGGTGAAGGACTTCAGGAAGGAAAAGCTTGGAGATGTGGCTCTGTGAAAAATTGCCCCAGTGTCGTGGAATAGAAATGCCGAGTTTAGCTTGTGGGCCCACGATGCGCGGAAAAGCCGACCGAGCCTACGATGCGGTCCTGCGGTTTCTCTATAGCTGCACTCACATGCCAGGGCAGCATCTTAATGAAAAAGAGCTAGCCTCCAAGCTCAACATCGGCCGGACTCCAGTTCGCGAAGCACTGATCCGGCTCGCTGCAGAAGGAAGGATCGTATCCGTTCCTCGAGAAGGCTTCTTCACGCGGCCATTGCTCGAGTGGGCTCTGCTGGATTCCTACATCATAGCCCGCCAAATTCTCACCTTTGCACTAACGCGTGTACAGCCCCAAGCATCCCACCACTCTTTGTCCTCCGATGTGTCATCTCCGTCGGTACTCGCTCTCCAGGCGGAAACGATATTCGCGGTGATAGCGCAAGGGTCGTCAAGCTGCGAGCTTTGCCAGATCATCGAGAAATTTTGTTTTGGCTCCCATCCTCTGCGCATGGAAATAGCCGCATCAGAGCTCTCTCCTGGTTTCGAGGCGAGTCTCGCAAGGCTCACAGACGTGATGCCTCAGTTCGGCAACACGCCGGACGTGGTGAAATCCGCATTGATGAACCACTTAGATTTTGAGGAAGGAGCGATACCCGGGGTTCTACAAGAGTTCAGCAGACGACGGCTGGAAAGCTTCCCGTTAATCACGTAGACGTATGAGCGGACTGCGACGCCGTCGTCGCTCCACGTACCTCTGTTGATGCCTGGTTGATGGGCGGTGTTGGCGCGAGCGTTGTCTTTCGTGGTGGCGCGACTGACGTCCTCGGCGGGATTGACGTCGAGCATCCAACGCAAGCGGTTTTCGATCTCCCACCGGGAGCGGCTGGTGGTGAGCGCGCTCGGGCTGATTGCAGCAGATACCATAAACAGGCGCGACGCCCAGCATGGCCTCGTCGCGTAGGCTGGTGAGGCTGCCATCAGCGCGGTTGGTGCGGCGATGACCTCGGTCAGGCGCTCGATTCGGCCGGCTTCGCTTGTGCCACAACCGCCTTTTCCGGCCGCTACCAAATGATGGCAGTTGCCCTTTAGCGCGAGTATATAGTCCCGCGCGGTTCGCAGAAAGCCTCAGCCGCGGGTATGGCAGTGAGTGGCGTGACGATCTTGGCGTTCACAGCAAGCATACCCCCTCACTGATGATGGAGTTCGGAATTCAAAAGCGCCTGCTCATCGGCATACGGACCATTATCGGCCATCGCGTGCTCTGTCTTGTACAACATGCGGCGGTAAGTTGGAGGCCTGGATTAGACGGTAGAAACCTCTTGGAGATTGAGAACAACAAACGGATAGCCTGGCGCTGGCAAAAGGTGTCTTTGCGATGCGGGTCGTTGGAATTGTTTTCGCATTGTGACAAATATATCTGCCGGTACGTTTGTTAAAATAATCAATGGCTTACTTGCCTTTTTCTGAGATGGGGCCCACTCTCCAGTCTCAGGAAGGAAGCATAACAATGAACAGGGCAACTTCATTTCTGGCCAGCGGCGAAGTGTCGTCACCGACCATCTCATCGGCAATTCTTCGTGAACTCATTCTTTCGAGTGATCTCACATTTCTGATGGAAGCGCACGACGGGCTGTCGGCAGCTATCGCTGAGCGCGCGGGGTTCAAGGGCCTGTGGGCTTCTGGCCTTTCTATCTCCTCGGTCCTTGGCTATCGGGATGCCAGTGAAGCAAGTTGGACGCAGATCGTCGACATAGTCGAACGCATCGTTGATGCAACCAATATTCCGGTTCTCGTCGACGGCGACAGCGGTTTTGGTAATTTCAATAACGCTCGCATTGTCGCACGCAAGCTTGAACAACGCGGTGCCGCCGGGCTGTGCCTTGAGGACAAGCAGTTCCCAAAAACGAACTCCTTCGTCGGCGACAGACATGCGTTAGCCGATATCGATGAATTTTCCGGACGCCTCAAGGCTGTAAAGGACACCACCGGCCCCGGTTTCGTCCTCGTCGCCCGCATCGAGGCGATGATCGCCGGTCACGGTATCGACGAGGCGATTGTTCGAGCCGACGCATATGCGGAAGCCGGTGCCGACGCCATCCTCATCCACTCCCGCAAGCCGGTTGCTGACGAGATCCTGGCCTTTGCCAAGGAATGGAACAACAAGTTGCCAGTCGTGATAGTGCCGACGAAATACTACAAGACGCCGGTCTCAGCCTATCGCGATGCCAGAATTTCGACCGTCATCTGGGCTAACCATACGATGCGAGCGGCCATTGCCGGCATGCGACACATCTGCGACCGAATTCATGCGGAACAAAGCGTTGCGGCTATTGAGGACGAAATTGCCGGCTTTGATGAGCTGTTCAGGCTGATGGCCTATGACGAGCTGGCTAAGGCGGAAGAACAGTATCTGCCTAAACAAACAGCGTAGCCGCCGAAGGGCGTGAACCCGCAGAGCGGTAGTGGTGGGGGGTGCACATGCTTGCGCAACGGGCAAACCTGTTTAGTTCATCGGGGACGGCCGCGGCACGCGCGGCAGCAAAAGCAGCCGCCGATGCCGGCATGGAAATCATCGATCTCACCGCCGGAGAAATATGGAGCAACCTTGCGCCTGTCATTCGTGATGGCGCGATCGAGGCCATCAATAAGGGCATCAACCGTTACACCGAAACGATCGGCACTATGGAGCTGCGCGAGGAGCTGGCAAGGAAGATTTCGCTCGATACTGACCAGATCTGGAAGGCCGAAGAGATAGCTGTGACGTCCGGCGCCAAGCAGGCTTTGTTCAACGCCGCGATGGTGCTCCTGAACCCCGGCGACGCGGTGATCATCCCGGCGCCCTATTGGACGACGTTTCCGGCGCAGGTGCTGATTGCCGGCGGCACCCCAGTCTTCGTCGATACGCGCACAAGCGGCTATGTGCCTCGCGTTGTGGATATCAAGGCAGCGGTAACGGATCGGACGCGAGCTATTGTCATCAACACGCCCAACAATCCCACAGGCGCCGTTTATGACGTCCCGACACTGCGCGGCATCGCCGATCTCGCCGTCAAAAGGAATCTCTGGATCATTTTCGACGAATGCTACGGCGACTTCGTGCATGGGCACCACACGCATCACCCGATCGCCTCGATAGTTCCAGAGGTGCGCTCGCGTACCCTGATCGTCAACGGGTTCAGCAAATCGCTTGCTCTAACCGGCTGGCGGATCGGCTACCTTGCGGGTCCGAAAGAGGTGATCAATGCCGTTAAAGCATTTCAGTCGCACACGACTTCCAACCCCAATGTGATCGCGCAGCACGCGGTGCTCGCCCACTTGCAACGCGGGGATGGAGCCTATGAAAGCAAGCTGCGGTCACAGCTCGCCAGTGCCAGGCAGATGGGCCTTGACGTCCTTTCCTCACTGACGCGCGTCCCTGTGCCGAAAGCCGCAGGCGGCTTCTATTTCTATCTCGATCTTTCACGTCTGCTGCAGTCGGTATCCGGAAACGGCGGCCGGACAACAGCCGATGATATAGTCGATTCGTTGCTCTCGGAAGCCGGCGTCGCAGCTGTTTCGGGTACCACATTCGGTGATCCTACCGGTCTTCGTCTCTCTTACGGGATTCCACCCGTAAGGCTTCGGATTGGCTTGAGCAGGCTTGTCCAGGTTCTCAACGCTTGGCGATGACACCCGTCACTTGTGCAACGAAGAAGGGGAATGCGATGCCCATTACTGGACCGAAAAAGGCGGTCATTCTCGCCGCCGGTTTGGGCTCACGTCTGCGTCCGCTGACCGATCTGCAACCGAAACCGCTTGTCAGGGTCAACGGCACGCCGATCCTCCACAATGCCTTGCGCAACCTGGAGGCGGTCGGCGTCCAGGAGGTGACGATCGTCGTCGGCTACCGCAAAGATGCCATTCAGTACGCCTGCGGCAGGCGCTTCGGCGGACTCGAGATCAACTATGTCGAGTCATCCCTCTTCGAGCGTACGGGCAGCGCCTATTCCCTTTGGCTGGCGCGGGACACTTTGCTGTCCGGCGACTGCTATGTTCTCGAAGGCGACGTTTTCTTCGAAGAGGATGCGCTGCGCTGCCTGATGATGGCCAATGCGCTGAATGCCGCGGCTGTCGCACCTTTCGACCCTTCGATGGAAGGCTCAGGCGTTCTGGTCGCTAAGGACGGCCTAATATTCGAAGTCCGATTGAACCAAACGGCGGCCAGCCTCCTATCGGACGGGCCTTCGCTATTCAAGACGATGAATCTCATGCGCTTTTCCAGCATTGCGCTGAGCATGACGATCGTTCCGGCCCTGGACGAGCTCATCGGCTCCGGCGCGTCGAAAGCCTACACGGAGGAAGTGCTTGCTTATCTCATCGAGAAGCGCGGGCTGCAACTCGCCGCTGCACGCTGCGACGACCAAAGGTGGTACGAGATCGACAGTGTAGGTGATCTGCGAGTCGCCGAACGCATCTTCGGCACGCAAGCACTTGGATAGACGCCGTCGTTGCGGGCGAATAGAAGGTATGGGTATGTAGCATTACCTATCGATCGCGGCTAACGCAACTACAATCATTGGGAGCTTTTCTCCGGGTTCGCGATTCATCTCGCCTGTCGCTTGCAGATGCAGTGGTTCCTCTCTAACGGCATCGCAACCTGCCAAGAGACACTGGACGAGGTTGGCACGATGGGGCTCAGATGTTCGTCCAAGCGGCGTTGCCGCTGGCGTTCGGCGGCGGCGCTGCCATCGCTGAACAAGAGTGGTCGGGAAATATTTGGCGCACACGCCTAGCTTCTTTCTCTTGGCTGTAACGGTAGACCGTACGCTCGCATTTTGTTGTATAGGGTCTTTCGAGATATCCCGAGATATCGCGCGGCTTCACCGCGGCGAAAGCGATGGCGCTGAAGCGCATCGAGGATCCATTCCCGCTCATCCCCCGGATGCGGATGTGGCGCGTCCGCGTTCACGTCGCCGAGCGGCGGCAAGTGCTCGGCCTTGATCCAGTCGCCTTCGCAGCGGATGGCGGCCGTTTCGAGCACGGATCTGAGCTCGCGGATATTTTCTGGCCACCCATAGGTCATCAGAACTCGGTATGCCGAGTGGTCCACCGACAGCTTCCGGCTGCGTCGATCCTTTCGGAGCGCTTGTAGGAAGTGTTCGCATAGGAGCGGAAGGTCTTCAAGGCGATCGCGCAGATTGGGAAGAAAGACGTGACCCGGCGCGAGACGCGACTCTAGCGAGGGTATCAGCAGCCCGCTTGAGCCCAACTCAGAGAGCGGCCGCGTCGATGTCAGGATCAGGCGGCCTTCAAACCGCCCTCTCTCATTGTCGCCCAGGCGCCTGTAAGCCCCCGTCTCAATGACTTCTACCAGACGTTCCTGGGCGTCGACGTGCAGGCATTCGACGTTCTCGATCAGCAGGGTTGCTTTGCTATGGTACTGTAGCAGCCCAAGCACCTTCCTCCCGCCTTCGCTCGGGGCGAAGCCAAAAAGCGATTCGCCACTTGCGTCTTCGGAGCTGATGAGCTTGCTGCCGGGACGTCTGGCAGCTTCATGAATGCCCCTTGCCAGAAGCTTTTTGCCGGTTCCGGCTTCCCCGGTAATCAGAACCGGTAGAGCAGAAGCGGCAAGTTTTTCGATCCGTTGCTTGATTTGCTGGATGGAAGGTGACCGGCCGACGATCGAGTATTCGCGCTGCACATGCTCGAGCTGGCGCTCCAGTTCATCAATTCGCTTTTGCAAGGTGCCGACTGATTTGAAAGCCGATGTAATCTGCTCCATCGAAGCTTCGAGTGGCACCCGATCGATGGTGGAGCCTCCGATGTATCCGTCTGCCTTGGACAGTGCGGATACCTCGTACATTTGATCGGGGCTGACGATAGGGCCGCCCTCCAGGACACAAAGAGTGCCCTGTGAGATGGCCCGTATCTGACGGAAAATGATCTTCGCATACTCAGCCGCTTGCCTCAGGCTGAGCTCTGTGCGGCTTCCGACAGTCCCTCCGACGTTCCAGCCGAGATTGAGATTTATGATGTCCACGCCGGCGGTCGCTGCCTGCTGAGCTTCGGCCACAGTTCTAACATAGGCGAGGGTCGCCATATTTCTTCTCTGAGCGGCGCGAAGCATTTCAAGCTCACGCTGGAATCCCAGCCCTGCTCGCTCGATATCGCCCCGAAACCGTCCATCAAGGAAAATGGAGGTGGGGAAGTTTACAATTCCCCCGAAACCCGCATCCGCAATTCTTTCCAGTTCAGCTTCTATCGAACAGCGGGGATCGAAAGCACTGGCGCCGAAAAAAACAGGAACTTTGGCGAAAGGCAGGATTTCTGATTTGGCAAAATCCAGGACAAAGTCATTGCACTTGCGCAATGCGAGCAGGGAAAAGATAGAAGGGGCGCCCATGCTACGCAAACGCCCCGCATTCAGAGCGAGGATAAAGTCTGCGCCGCCGCGCGAGGCTGCCTGGGCGGCCATTCCTGTGCCGATCGCGGCGCCGACGAGAGTCGTGTTTGGCTTGCCAAGCGTAGCTTTCAGAGTCGCGACAATCTCCGCTCTCGCGTGCGCGGGAGCGAAAAATTCAGGACGATGGACCCCAAGATGAACGATCGGATCAGCCATTGTGAGGCTAACCTACATCTTATCAAGACTCGATCGAAGCCCTCTCTCGGTAGGACTGGAGAAATTCCTGTACTTTCACCGGCTGACCCAGTCGGACGCTTTCGATCGCTGAGAATACAAGCGCAACAGACTGCAGATTCTCCCAGACGCTGGTTGCCATCGGCGGGCCGCCATCGAGCCACTCACAAAATTGCTCGATCAACAGTGCATTCTGCCACTTCTTCCCGGGTAGCAGCGACACCTGCTGACCTTTTCCTTGCCGGCTGGCTTGTCGAAGCCGCATCGGATAGCGGTGAAATACCTCGATCTCACGATGGTCGAGGATAGCCGTCCCGGTTTCCCCTTCTACTCGAACATATTCGAAGGTCCAATCATTAAGGCCCGTGGCTTGTGCCGAAGACCCTTCATAGACACCATGAGCGCCGTTCGCAAAGTCCATCAACACTATGGCGTCTGTGTCGCCCTCGTAATCTGCCCATTCCGGTTTCCACGTGCGGGCATAGATCGACGTGCAGGGCGCCCCGGCCAGATCAGCCATGATATCCAGGTGGTGTACGGCGCCCTCGATTAGCATAGGATGCATCATTTCGTGGCGAAAGCGCCCCCAGGAATCGTAGACGCGGAAGTCTCCGGCAAACCGACACGATATCGTATTGACACGGCCAATGGCGTCGGCACTCACGAGCGCTCTCAGCGTCGATTTGTCCTGATCAAACCGGTGGCTCATCGTCACTCCCATGTTAAGGCGGGCCTTTCTCACTTTCTCGGCGATACGGACGGAGGCCTCCAAGGTGTCGGCGATCGGCTTCTCAGATAGAATCTGCATGCCGCGCGCAAGGGCTAGGTCGACGATCCCCTCGTGCAGAGCTGGCGGAATGACGATGGTGCAAAAGTCGGCATCCACCATCTGGAAGGCTTGCGCGGCCGAGGTGAAGCACTGTTCGGTCTTCAAGCCGAGATGCTTCCGGCCGATTTCGAGCGCTTTGGCATCGATGTCCACGAGCCCGACCACCTCGATCGTCCCGTCCGCCACGTTCGGCGGCAGGAACGTGTCGCACCAGCGCTCTCCGAAACCGCCAGCGCCGATATGCAGGACCTTATACGTCATGGATGTCACCTCCAGATAGGCAGGACTTGGCGCGCACGGATCAAATCCGCTCGGGGCGCACGTCGGCAGGCCCGTGCGTGTGCTCCCAGAGATGGCCGAAGCGCTTTCTGCCCTGGAGCGTCGTCTCGAAATAAGCGCCCTTCACGTCGGACCTGACCTCGGGAAGATCATGATGATGGCCCATGCCGATGGCGATGCAATCGCCGACTTCGACCTCGAAGCTGTGCAAACCGACGACGACCGTGCCCGCCCCTTCGATGATGACCCAGTATTCGTCGCAGTCGTGATAGTGGGAATCGAAGTTGGTCGACTTGGGATAGCCGACCGGATCGCCCTTTACCGGAACAGGCGTGTCGGGCGCGAGCTTGAACACCCCGCACCCGCCCAGCTCGTTGCCCCATCTTCCATAAAAGACGAGCACCTGTGCTGTGCCATCGCCGGCATCAGCGGTGAAGGGACGATCGGTCCCCTCCATGTCGAGGAACTGGCCTTCACTCAGAACTTGCGCTCCCTTGGCGCTCGTCAAGCGGCATGATCCGCGCGTGACAAGCAGGCGCTGCTTTTCGGCCGTGACCGGCATCGGCAAATGTTGATCGGCCAGGTCAATGAACTCAAACCCGGTGAGCTCACACCAGCTCGGCGGTTGATCTCCACTTCTGAAGACGGACATCTATTTCCCCTTCCTGTGGTCAGGCGGTCTTGCGGCGGATCGCCTTGAAGGCGAGCGTCTGGGACTTGATCGCCTCCTCCGTCGGCAACCGCTCCATGCTGCTTGCTCCGTAGAAGCCGTGGCATCTCGGGCAGGAATCGAGAATGAAGCGCGCGTCCTCGGGATTGGCGATCGGGCCGCCATGGCAGAGGATGATAATGTCGTCGCGGATCTCGCGTGCCGCCTTGATGCACTGGTTGATGAGCACGACGCAGTCCTCCATGGTTTTGCCCGATTGCGCGCCGATTGCCCCCCCCGTCGTCAGTCCCATGTGGCAGACAAGGATATCGGCGCCGGCTTTCGCCATCGCCAGCGCATCTTCGGGGCTGAACACGTACGGCGTAGTCAGGAGATCGAGCTTGTGCGCCTCGGCGATCATCTCGACTTCCTGCGCATAGCTCATGCCGGTCTCTTCGAGGTTCTGGCGAAAGAGCCCGTCGATCAGACCGACGGTCGGGAAGTTCTGCACACCGGCAAAGCCGATCTCCTTCAGTTCGCGCAGGAAGGTCGGCATGACGACGAACGGATCCGTGCCATTGACGCCGGCGAGCACCGGCGTGTGCCTGACGACCGGCAGAACCTCGCTTGCCATCTCGACGACGATCTGGTTGGCGTTGCCATAGGCGAGAAGCCCGGCAAGCGAACCGCGGCCGGCCATGCGGTAGCGGCCGGAATTGTAGATCACGATGAGATCGATATCGCCGGCTTCCTCGCTCTTGGCCGAGAGGCCTGTGCCGGCGCCGCCGCCGATGATCGGCTCGCCGGCGCGGATCTTCTTTTGGAAACGGTCGATCAGCTGAGAACGGGTGGGATGCTTGACAAAGGTATCAGTGCTCACGAAGGGCCTCTTTGAAGTTGGTGACCAGGAGTTCCGCAAATTCCGGATCATTGATGTGAAGGGGAACGCGGATGAGTTGCCGCTTGTCGCTGCGGCGGACCGTGCGCTCGAGCGCCGCGAAGAGCGCGCTATCTGCCTCGGGATCGTGGAAGGGCCGGCCGGGCGCGTCGATCGCCGAGACGCCGAGCTCCGGGATCAGGAAGCGGACCGGCCCCTGGCAGAGGTTCAGCCGCTCCCCGATCCATTCGCCGATCCTGTTGCACTCCTCCCGGGTCGTGCGCATCAGCGTGACCTGGGGATTATGGACATGCAGGCGCCTCGAGCGGAACTGGCTGGGCACGGTGTCCATGGCCCCGAAATTGACCATGTCGAGCGCACCGCAGGAGCCGACATAGGGTAGCCTGGTGCGCGCGAAGGCGCCGAAGCGATCGGCCGTACAGGGAAAGACTCCGCCCACCAGATAGTCGCAGACCTCGGTGGTGGAAACATCGATCCCGCCGATCAGGAGCCCGGAATCGGCGAGTTTCTCGAACGACTGGCCGCCGGTACCCGTGGCATGGAACACTAGGCAGTCGAAGTCTGCCTCCAACGCACCGGTGACTGCCTGGACGCACGGCGTCGTGACACCGAACATTGTTAGGCCGATGGCCGGCCTCTCGTCGTCGGCGACGCTGACCTTGTTAAGGACCATGCCGGCTACGGAATGGGCCGCGTTGGCGAGGACCACCCGCGAGATCCGGTTGAGCCCGGAGACGTCCGTCACCGAATACATCATGCTTATGTCAGTTGGTCCGACATAGGGCGCAACATTGCCAGAGGCGACAGTCGAAACGAGCACCTTCGGCACTCCGATCGGAAGCGCGCGCATGGCAGGGGCGATCAGCGCGGTGCCACCGGTTCCGCCGGCGCCGATGATGCCGTCGACATCCGTGCGCGACCGGATGAATTCCACCAGGGCCTCAGACATGGCGGCGACCGCCTTGCCGCGATCCTTGAGCTCTTCGGGTTTCGGTGAAGTCGGATGGAAGCGTGCGACCTCGGACGGCTGGGCATCGACATCCGCAGCTTCCTTGTGGAACTCCGACACAGAAACGTCGACCAGAACGGCGTCGCATCCTGCCTCCCGGATAAGATCGCGGAGATAGCGCAGTTCGCTGCCCTTGGTATCGCAGGTTCCCACCACATAGACTGTATTCATTGTTCTCCTCCCGGCCCCTCCTCAGAGGGCTTTCCTCGCCTCACGGAGACCGTAGTCGTCGAGGCCGCAGCAAATCAATTGGCGGGGGCCGACGATTTGGGTAGAATTGGGTAATCGCTTCTCGGGTACTCAATGCACATGCCTTCCACACCTCGCTCTATTCCGGTCGTCACGGATCTCGCCGCTAGTGCTAGCGATCAGCCAAAGTCCGTGACGCTCTATTGCCCGTCCTGCGAAGGATTAGACGGCAGCGCCTATGACACCCTGGCGCTGCTTCCGATCCACGACGCCAACGAACGTCTTCTCGCCGAGCTCCGGAACGGCGTTCCGATCGACAGCCAGGTTTTTGCGGGCGTGTTCGCCCTCGACCCGTTCCGGCGCCACGTCGACATCCTCAAGGCCCTCGAGGCCGCCGGCTGCCACGGCGTCGTCAATTTTCCGAGCGTGACCGCGATCGACGGCGAAATGCGCGTCAGCCTCGAGGACTTCGGCTACGGAGTGACGGCCGAAATCAATCTCTTGCGGACGGCTGTCGCGAAGGGCTTCGGCGCGCTTGCTGTCGTCGACAGCTTCGGGATGGCGCAAGACGCCGTCACGATCGGCGTCAGCGGACTGATCGCGGCGCGGCACGCCAACGACGCCATGCTCGCCGAACTCTCGGAGCTTGCGCATGAGACCTCCCTGGGGCTGTTTCGACTTCCAGACGCCGTTGGCGGAACGTGAGCGGGCGTTCACCCGGTAATTCGCGCTCCGGATTTTGGGTCGAAGAAATGGGCGCAGCCTTTCCTTGGGGCAAGCCAGATCTTCTCACCCGGCCGGACGTCGACCCGGTCCTTCAGGACGGCGACGACCTCGCGCCCACCGACCGTGACATAGAGCTGCGTTTCGGAACCGGTCGGCTCAACGACCACGACCTCTGCCGGAATACCGAACTCGCCCAGCTGCAGGTGTTCCGGCCGAATGCCGTAGGTCACCTCCGCGCGTCCCGTAAGCGTCACGCGGTTGTCCACCGGCAGCTCTATGCCTTCCGGCGTCTTCAGAACCGGGCTGTTCGTCAAGGCGACCGTCGCCGGCAGAAAATTCATCGACGGCGACCCGATGAAGCCGGCCACGAAGATGTTGGCCGGGCGATCGTAGAGTTCGAGCGGGGTGCCCATCTGCTCCACCCGTCCCTCGTTCATCACCACGATCTTGTCGGCCATGGTCATGGCCTCAATCTGGTCGTGCGTGACATAGACGGTGGTGATCTTCAGCCTCTGGTGCAGAGCCTTGATCTCCGCCCGCATCTGCACCCTGAGCTTGGCATCTAGATTAGACAGCGGCTCGTCGAACAGGAAGACCTGCGGGTCGCGCACGATCGCCCGTCCCATGGCGACGCGCTGTCGCTGGCCACCGGAAAGCGCGCGCGGATAACGATCCAACAACTTGCCGAGCCCAAGGATCGCCGCCGCCTTGTCGACGCGTTCATTGATCTCCGCCCGCGGCCGTTTGCGCAGTTTCAACGCAAAGCCCATGTTCTCGGCGACTGTCATATGCGGATAGAGCGCGTAGTTCTGGAACACGATCGCCATGTCCCGCTCCTTGGCGGGACGGTCGTTGATCACCTCGGTTCCCATCAGGAGATCGCCGCCGGAGATCTCCTCCAGTCCCGCCAGCATGCGCAGCAGGGTAGACTTGCCGCATCCAGACGGTCCGACCAGCACTACGAACTCCCCATCCTCGATCTTGAACGAAAGCTGAGGGATGACGGTCAGCGCGCCGTAGCGCTTGGTGACACTGCGGATAGTTACATCAGTCATATTCTGCTCGGCCTTTCTGCGAAGATTGCACCAACCATGCTTGTCACTTGACGGAGCCCATGGTCAGGCCTTGCACCAAGTAGCGCTGCATAATGAAGGCGAAGATGATGACCGGCGTCGACACCAGGAAAGCCGCAGCACCCACGGCGTCCCATTGCACGCCGTACTGGGTTCTAAAGCCGAGCATCGCGAGTGGCGCCGTCGGGCTCACTGAGGTGGTCAGGATCAGAGCGAATAGAAACTCGTTCCAGACGGCGATGAACACGAACACCGAGGTGGCCAGCATTCCGCCAAGCACCAGCGGCAGCATGATCTTTGTGAACACCTGCCATTCGCTGCAACCGTCCGAGATCGCCGCCTCGCGGAGCGTCGGATGCACCTCCATGAAAAAGCTGCGCATCAGCCAGATCGCGAAGGGGATGTTGACAGCGACGTTGATTACGACCAGCGCCTGATAGGTGTCGAGCTGGTGGAGGCGTGTCGCGATCAGATAGACCGGCACGCCGATGGCAATACCCGGGATGATGCGTGCGATAAGGATCGCCACCAGAAGAGTACCGCCCCGCTTGCTGACGTGAGCAAGCGCATAGGCGGCCGGGGCAGAAACGCAGATCACGAGCAAAACACTGACGATCGTCACTACGGCGCTGTTGATAATGTATTTCTGGAACCCGGTTACTTCGAACAGGTGCCGGAAGCCCGCGAGTGTCGGCTCGAAAATAAAGCGTGGCGGCATCGAGATCGTATCGACGCCATGCCGGAAGCCCGTCAGCACCATCCATGTGTATGGAAACAGATAGAGGAAGGCGAGCACACACCAGAAGAGGGTCAGGACCGCCTTGCGGGCCGTGCGATTGGATTTGATAGCCATTACCTCACCTCCCCTAGTGGCGGTTGACGCTTGCGCCGCGGAACAGGCGCCAGATCAGCGGTGCGCTGATCGCGAGAACGAAGACGACATAGATCCACGAGATCGCAGTGGTCCTGCCGATATCGAAGACCTTGAAGCCTGTGTTGTAGGCATAGACGCTGAGCGTCGTCGTGACGTTGCCGGGCCCGCCCAGCGTCAACAAGAAGATCTTGTCGAAGTCGGCCATGACGCCGATGATACGAAATGCTGCGGCGATCATGATGTAGGGAACGAGGTGCGGCAGCGTCAGGTAGCGGAAGACCTGGAGCGCATTAGCGCCGTCCGCCTGCGCAGCGCTCACCGTGTCCCGGTCGAGAGACTGCAGGCCCGCCAGGATGATTAGCGTGAAGAACGGCGTCGACTGCCACACATCCATGATGATGACGGAGGCCAAGGCGACAGTGAGGCTCAGCCACGGCACCGCCTCGAGACCCAAGGTTACGAGCAAATAGTTGAAGACTCCGGAATCCTGCTCATAAAGCAGCTTCCAGAAAATCCCGACGACCGCCGGCGTGATCACCATGGGGATCAACATCAGGGAGCGAAAGAGGCCCCGGCCGAAGAATTCCAGGTTCAAAAGCACGGCGAACAGGATGCCGAGAGCGCATTCCAGCGACACCGCAACCACGGCATAGATCAGCGTCACGCGGATCGCCGCCCAGAACTCGCTGCTCCTCAAAACATCAGTATAGTTGAGAAGGCCGATGAAGTCCTGGTCACTGCCGGGTATAACGAGAGACCAGCCCGTAAGGCTGTAGTAGAACGAGTAGACGAGCGGCACGCCCAGAACGAGCAGCATGATCGCCGCAGCCGGTAGCGTGAACCAGACCACCGTGCTGATGCGGATGCGGCGACGCCGGCGAACCGCCACTGCGTCCCCTGGAATTGTTTGAGAGATCGTCATCAGGTAAACCACCCGCGCATTTGCCGTTGTAAAAAGAGGGGCAGACGGGGAGGAACGCCTGCCCCTCGCGGGAGCGCGATCTCAAGTTTTGAGATAGCCGCGGCGCCGCATGAAAGACTCGACCTTGCCCTGAAGATCGCCGGCCGCCTGTTCCGGCGTCTTGATCTTCGCCACTGCCGCATTCACCTCATCGTAGATCATGATGTGGATTTGCTCGGCTTCCTTGATCGGCGGATATTCGGCGACGTCGCCCTGCAGGCCGGCAAGCACCGCAGGTCGGTTCGGAGCCTGCTTGACTAGTTCCGGATCTTTGAGCGCAGAAATGCGGGCCGGAGCGCCGCCAGACAGACCCATCCGACGAACAATGTCGGGCGATGTAAGCCACGCAACGTACAGCTTGGCTGCATCTTTGGCGCGGGAAGCGTCGTTCACGCCCATGGCCCAGCCACCCAAAAGTGAAGCCTGCGGGGTCGGCGACCACGCAATCTTATCGGAAACCTGTGACGTTCGCGGGTTGAGCAGATCGCCGAAGGCTCCGGGCCACATCATCGATTGCGCGGACTGACCGGTCGACAGACTGTTGAACATCTCGGGGAAATCCCAGGTCAGATTGCCCGGAGGGCTGACTGGCGCCAGCTTTTCGACCAGGAACTTCATCGTCTTCACGCCGGCTTCGCTACCAAAGGTCGGCGCACCGGAAGCATCAAAGTATTCGCCGCCCATCGACTTGAAGATCAGGATCCAGGTGACGGTTGTCTGGATTCCCTTGCCCGCCGGCATGGCATAGCCGAACTGGCCATTGCCAACCAGCTTGGCGCCGCGCTCGGCTACTTCATCCCAGGTCTGTGGCGCCGCGGCTGGATCCAGTCCCGCGGCCTCGTAAGCGGCCTTGTTCCACACGAAGAGTGTTACGTCCCCGATCGTCGGAAGACCCACAAGCTTGTCGTTGACGCGACCGTAGATGTCCAGGGCGCGCTTCGGGTAATCATCGAGCGCGAGATCTGGCGCACCGGGGATTTCGGTCGGAATTTTTGAAAGATCCGTGGAATAGGGCTCGATCTCATACTTCCACTGGTATGCGAAATTGAAGACGTCGAACGAACCGGCTCCGCTGGTCAGATCCAGGATCAGCTTCTGGTATTGCTCGTTATAGGACAGGTTGACGTATTCAACAGCGATGCCGGTCGCGTCGGTGAACTCCCGGCTGATGGTAGCCATTGATTCCCATACGGCACCAGTCGAGGCCAGAGCGCGGATTTTCTGCCCCGAATAGGTTTTCGGGAGCGAGGCGGCAGCATCTTGCGCGAATGCGCGGGTGAGGCTGGGGCCAAGGAACGGCAGAGCCGCCAGCCCAGCACTGAATGTACGACGTTTCATATCTCCTCCTTGCTGGAGCATCTGCGGCCCCCTCGACCGCCTCTCCTCTCGCTCCACGTAGAAGGCTTACGGCAGCCCCATGGCGGGTTCAACGCCGATGAGCACGACGATTGGGTAATATTGGGTAACAACGCCAGCGTTCGATTGAACTTTCGCGACTCTCTTGTTCGACACCCGTGTTCGGCGGGTGGTGCATTGACCGGAAAGGAACAACAGCTTCACCACATGCTGTAGCCCGGCGTCCTCCAGCAGCATTTCGCGTAACAGCCCTGGAGGAGAAAATCGCGACGCTGGATTCGCCAATCATCGGCCTTGCGGGTGCTGGGCGGCTTTCGTCCGAGCGCCAGTCGGCGCCGAAAATTGGCGACCGTTGTCTCCTCCGGGCTCCAGAAAAGCGGTTCTCTACCCGCTCAACAGCGTGCTGATGCCCCCGACCACGCCCGGCGGATAGCTTTGAGCTGCCTCGACATCGACCGCGCTCATTCAAGGCCGGATGATAGTGCCCGACGCTGTTGATGTATGTGTAATCAACAGTGATGCGAATGGCTCAAGCGGCGCACGAAATCGCGCCGGAACGGGTTCCGCCTTCCCGCAAGGATCGAGCCTTCGCCCTGGTGCCCTATTTGCGACTGCTCAAAGCGGCATCCGCGTCGAGCTGAAGACCTACCAACAGACATAACAGTACTGAAAGCCATGGCAGCAGCGCCTGCATCTATTCCGATCCCCTACCCTGCCTTGGTCCGCCGCCTAAGCTATCACCCGCCAGTGAACGTCGAACAAGAGACACCTGCTGTCCATCTTGCCGCGTCCGCGACACAGGACGGTCCAGCAGGATCCCTGCCGCCGCGGACGCAGGTCATTGAACAATATGCAGAAAGTCTCTTCCGATACTCTTTTCGCACGGTTGGCACAATCTTTGAAGCTCCTCTGTCGCATGCGCCTGGAGGTACTGACACCCATGGGGATGGATGGCATCGCGGTCGATGGAGAGAGGCAAAAAGCAACATGTCCGCGTCAGCTCACATTTACGCGAAAGCGCGTAGGCCACCACCTCCCCAAAATACGCCCGCCGCACTTTGGACCCCTTTCGGGGCGCCCGGCTGGAGGATGCTTCTGATGAAGTCACAGCAAAATGAGATGAAGGTGCTCGATCTGGACTGCTTTGATCGCCATCTGCCTTTGATTTGTGACTTGGATGGCACACTGATAAAATCAGACAGCCTACAAGAGAATCTGTTTGACGCCTTCTTCCGTTCGCCGCAGCAGGTGCTTCGCACCGTTCCACGCTGGTTCAAGGGTCTCGCGGCCTTGAAGGAAACTCTGGCGAACGTTCGTCCGATTGAACCGCGGGCGCTGCCCTACCGTGAACAGACGTTGGAACTGGTTCGGCGCGCGAAAGCTACGGGACGTGAAACTTATCTCGTTACGGCAGCTGATCAGAGCATAGCAAATGACATCATTTCTTATCTTGGCGGTTTCGACGGTGCCAAGGGCAGTGATGGCTCATTGAACCTGAGGGGTCGCCGCAAACTGCAATGGCTTCAGGAGCGCTTTCCCGAGGGATTCATCTATGCGGGCGACAGTGCCGCCGACCTGCCGATCTGGGCGGCGGCTTCCGGAGCCGTTCTGGTTGGCAACGGAGTGAAGTTCGAAAGCCAACTCCGTGAGGCTGGTGTCGAGGTCAGGACGATCAGTCCTGAAAAAAGGCATCCGGTGAAGGATTGGCTTTCTGAACTCAGGATACACCAGTGGTCGAAAAATGTGCTGATCTTCGTGCCCCTGTTTCTCGGCCGTATTGCAGACTTCCATGCCGTGCTGAAAACGGCCGTCGGCTTTCTCGCTTTCGGATTGATTGCTTCGGCAACCTATATCATCAACGATCTGGCGGATCTGGAGGCGGATCGGGCGCATGCGACCAAACGCTTCCGGGCGATCGCTGCAGGCCGAGTCAGTGTGATGAGCGGCTTTCTAGCGAGTTTACTCATGCTGGCCACGGGCATTGGGGTAGCCCTACTTTTGCACCCTCAATTCGCGCTGGTTGTTTCTGTCTATCTAGTACTGACACTGGCCTATTCATTCCGCTTGAAGCGTGATGCGTTACTCGACGTGACAGTCATTGGGGCGTTATTCACCCTGAGGATTGTCATGGGTCAGGTGCTGAACGGCCTGGCATTCTCCCCTTGGCTTTTATCGTTTTCAGCCATGTTCTTCATTTCGCTGGCTCTGGCAAAACGTCATGTGGAAGCAATGCGCGCGTGCTCAAAAGGGAAGGACGCCATCAAAGGGCGCGGATACTTGCCTGACGATTGGCCACTCACCTTGGGCTATGGTCTTGCTTCCGCCTCAGCTTCAATCGTCATCATGCTGCTTTTCCTCGCGCTCGAGCCCAGAGTGACGCAACTATATCACGATCCGGCGTGGCTCTATGTTGCGCCGCTCGGCGTGTTTATATGGCTGCAAAGGATATGGCTCCTCAGTCATCGCATGGAATTGCACGACGACCCTATCGTCTTCGCGCTCAACGACAAGACCAGCTGGTTTATTGGCGCCATTATCGGTTTGGCGTTTGTGATGGCTATGTAAAATCAGGCGATTGCCAATATGCACGAGACAACCCCTATAACTTTGAGCGCGCCCCTCGTACTCCTAACTGGAGCTGCCGGTTGGTTGGGCGGGCGGGTGACGGCCGCGTTGACGACGGGGTTGCCGGACGCAGGTCTTCTCGCACGAGGCAGTTTCCGGATAAGGGCGCTCGTGCCAATGGGAGAAGATGTATCGCGCCTGCTCGAGCAGGGTCTGGAAATCGTGACCGGCGACATTCGGGAGATGCAATCCGTCCGTGCATTCGTGGCCGGCGCCGAAGGCGCCATCTTGATTCACATGGCGGGCATCATTCATCCCAAAAATGTTGCCGAGTTTGAAGCGATCAACACACAGGGCACGATCAACCTCGTTACGGCAGCGCAAAAGGCAGGTGTGCGGCGGGCGGTCATCATGTCGTCGAATTCGCCGGTCGGCTTCAATCCTCACTCGGATCACAGATTCACGGAGGAAAGCCCCTATAAGCCGTATGCGGGATACGGCCGCTCCAAGATGCTGATGGAAAAGGCACTGCGTGCGGAAATGGCTGCTGGCAGCCCGATGGAGATTGTCATCGTCCGCGCGCCTTGGTTTTACGGTCCCAACCAGCCTCCAAGGCAAACGCTTTTCTTCAAGATGATCAAAGATGGCAAGTTTCCCATTGTTGGGTCGGGGCGGAACCGCCGCTCCATCGGCTACACTGACAATCTGGCGCAGGGCATCCTTCTTGCCGCAGTTCACGAGCGGGCGGCGGGAGATATTTTCTGGCTTGCAGACGAGACGCCCTACACCATGAACGAAATTGTCGAGGTCGTTAGCATGGTCCTGCACGAAGATTTCGGCATGACCGTCAAGCCCAACACGTTCCATCTGCCGGGCATCGTAGGCGACGTCGCAACGATAGCTGATGCCACTCTCCAGTATGCCGGCATCTATCACCAGAAAATCCATGTGCTGTCGGAACTGAACAAGACAATTGCCTGCGACATCACAAAAGCCAGAAAAGTGCTCGGTTACGCGCCGAAAATCGCGTTGCGCGAAGGCATGCGACGTTCGGTCGATTGGTGCCTTAAGAACGGTCAGGCATTCTAGTCAAGGCCTACCGAAGAATTCGGAGACCGTCAGTGTTAGTGCAAACTTCTTCCATCATCGCCAGCGCACTCGTTTCAAGTGCTATAGGATATGCCATAGGGTTGCCTGTCTCGAAGTATTTCGACAGCAATATTCGGATGCGCCTGCTTCTATCCCCGGTCATCGGACTGGGAATATTCGGCGCCGCAGGCGTTTCCATTTTTCACTTTTTACCTTTAACAGCGTTCAATCTTATTCTGGTCGTCCTCACATTCTCTGCTGTCGCACTCTGGCTATCGAAAGGTACCATAGACCCACTCCTGCGTTCGCCTGCGAGTCCCGGATTTTCCTGGTTAGCTGTTGCATTTCTCCTCTGTCTTTTCCCAACCTTCGAGATTATTCCGCAGTATTATGGAGGCAGCGCCGGCGTCGGTCACCCGATCTGGGATCATGCCAAAATAGCGATCGTAAATGAAATAGCTCAAAACGGTTTGCCTCCTGCCAATCCATTCCATTCCGAAACGGGATCTTCCAACACACTCATTTACTACTACGTCTGGCACTTCATGGCCGCGTGTTCATCCGTGATAACAGGCGCAAGCGGCTGGGAGGCCGACATCGCTCTTACCGGCATGACAGCGCTGTTCTCGACGTTTGTCGTAGCATGGTTGGCTGTGGCGCGAAGCAGATGTGCACATGCGGCTTGGTGGGTACTCCCGCTCTTGCTTGTCGGTTCGCTTAAGCCAGTCGTGCGATTTGTCTCCGGAAAGTGGCTCGACAATTGGATGGTACATGAACATGGCCTCCAAACGTGGATCATCCAGGCCCCATGGGTACCGCAGCACGTATTTTCCGGAACGCTGGCCTTGATTGCCATCATGGCATACATGCGAATTCTATATTGCAACGCTGGGCGCGATCTGGTTCTGGCAGTGTTTATGGGCGCCATGTTGGCGTCTGCTTATGGCAGCTCGATGTGGGCGGGCGGCTTCTCGCTGCTTCTCACATTACCGATTGTGGGGGCGCTGTCGGTTTCACATGTGGCAAGGGCCAAACGGCTGCTGCAAGTTTTCATTTCACTTTCGGTCACGGCTGTCATGACCGTACTCTGTGCAGGTGTGCTTATTTATGAGCAGTCTTCTATATTACACAACAGAAAAGTCGTGGACTTCTGGGTTTTTCCCATTTTTTTGGGGCATCACTGGTTTTTGGACGTTCCAGGATTCTGGCTTGTTCTGATCCTTCTCGAGTTCGGCATCATATATTTATCATTCATCATCTGGAGCTTAGCTAGGCCATTAGAGGACATTAAACGGTACGCACATATTGACCGTGCGTTTTTTGTTTCGGTGCTGGCGCCTCTACTTTGCACACAATTACTTCATAGCGTAATTATGTACAATGATTTAGGGTGGCGTGTGCTCATCCCGTCGATACTTGTCATGACTGCCCTGACTGCTGCGCTTTTCTCCACACAGATCGGCAAAAGTACGCTAATTGGGCGCCTCACAACCATGACCGCAATTATATTACTGACTCCTTCAATTTTGAGTGGCGCCAAATCTGTGTATTCGAACACCTTCAGATTTCGAGTTGAAGGACCTGAAACAGAGGAGGGCACAGCTTTCAAGGCATCTCCTGACATGTGGAAAGCTGTCCGCGAAGTAACGCCACCGAATGAAGCGGTCGCCAATAACCCGCTTGATCTAGCAAGTGTGACGCACATTCCGGGGAATATTTCCTGGGCAATTTTGTCTCAGAGGCGACATTGCGGAACTACGGTGGGTTTTTTGCGCGCCTATGCTGCTCAACTAACGCCAGAACAAGCATCAGATGTCTATAATTTCTTTGTGGATGCATTCGAGGCAACCGCTACCGAAGACCAGCTCAGAGTTATGAAGGACAAATATCTTTGTAAAACTCTTGTAGTCACGTCAAGAGACGGCTTGTGGGGCAAGCCGGTGCTGGACAACAATTCAGTCTACAAGCTTATTTCCGAGAAAAAAGGCAAATGGCGCATTTATCGATAATGCGCATCGGGCTGGGTTTCTCGATCCTCATCACACTGGCTTTAACGCCTACTCTCTTGCGGCTGATCGGGCGCGTTCTTGAGCAGAATGACTGAGTGCCGCTTCCGCAACCCGGAATGCCAGAGCCATGATCGTCATCTGGGGATTGACGCCGGGCGCCTCAGGAATGAGGCTGCCATCGGCGACAAAGAGGTTTTCGACGCCGCGCACCCGTCCGTAACTGTCGACGGCGCAAGCGTCCCTATGCTCGCCGGGTGGGCAGGTGGAAAACAGGTGTATGGTCATCAGGTTGGTCGACCCTTTGGGCAGAGGTTTGTTCCAGAATTCATCGACCTCATCAGGGCTTGTCCAGCCCTCATGGCCGGATATGCTTGGGAGTACCTTGCGGGCATCGGCCGCAAACATCGCCCGGCCGACGCGGGTGAGAACCTGGCCCAAAGCGATCCAGTCCTCAGGGGCGAGTTTGAACCTGACAAGCGGCTCATTAATACCGGCAAGAGGTCTCACCAAGCCCACCCCGCGAGGTCGTATCATGCCATAATACGAGCCGCAAAAACGCCAAGCCTGCATCAAATCGCCGCGATTGGTCCAGTCTTCGGCAAGTGAGAGGCCAAAGACCGCGGGCGTGAACACCGACCCCCCGATGCGCTGCTCCGGCATGAATTCGGTAACGGCTGTCAGCGGAAGGCGTGACTGATGCGCATCAACAGGTTCATCAAACAGGGCCGTCACTCTGATCGTCGGATGAATGCGCAGCGTATCGCCAATGCGTTTCCGCAGGCTAGAACGGCGCAAAAGCGCTGGTGTGTGAATTGCTCCCGCGCAGACAAACACCAGTCCGGCTCTTACACGCATGTGCACGGCTTGTCCGACGGGGTCCTGGGAATGGGCGACGACTACTGTGGCACGTCCTTTCTCAATGCAGATCTTGTCCACACGCGTTCGCGCAAACAGCCGCATGCCTCGGTCCACCGCCTTTGGGAGAACAGTCACCGCCATGGACTGCTTGGCGCCGTTCGGACAAACAAACGAACACCGATTGGCGCCTTTGCAGCCACGCTGCCCCCGTTTCAGCTCCGACACTTTCCAGCCGAGCGCTTTCCCACCCAGCCGCAGAATGTCGGTGGGACGTCCGAGCGGACCGGAGGTCAGGCTTGCATTTACCGTTGTCTCCGCGCGCTCGTAATATCGCGCCAGTTCGTCCGGAGTAAAATTCTCGATCTTGTAAAGCTTGCGCCATTGATCAAGGAGATCGCTATCGGCTCGCTGGGCAATCGCGCTGTTGATTTCTGTTCCTCCCCCAACGCAACAGCCTTCCGCATAAGCAATGGGGGGGCGGCCGATCGCGGCGGTTAATCCTCCGCTGCGCCAGGCTGCCGCGAATGCTTCACTTGCGACACGAGGAGCCGATGATGGGGGAACATGCCCACCTTCTTCAAGCATGATCACAGACAAACCGGCAGCTGTAAGTACATCTGAAACGCTTGCACCGCCCGCACCGGAGCCGATAATCACCGCATCGGCTTCCAGTTGGAGTTCGCTGTTCCGACGAAAACTGCCTTTCATATTCAAGCCTTTGAGTTGCGGGCAGGCCGCGCAGTTAGCAGCTTTGCGGCGACCGGCGTCTGCTCATAAAATGCAAGCAGCGTCATCGAGCGATAAAGCCGTAGGGCGGAACCGGTAGGACCGGGCAATCTTTGCAGGAGACGATAAAATCTGTCTACGCGGAGCGCGCGTGCCAAGGGACCGCCTGCACCCGCTGAAATCAACACAATGCAGAGGCTTATGATGATCGCAACGGTTTCGACCGCCAACCGAATATGAAATGGGGCAGTTGCAATTGCCCGAGTGACACTGTGTACGACCTCTGATGCCACAGCTAGCTTTTCTTCCACGTCCAATAATGGCCACGAAGGCGTCAACGTTGCCACGATCACTCGATTGAATGCCAACTCAGTTTCCTCGCGCCAGAAAGATAATGCCGACTAAGACAAAGGCGAGACCGATCCATTTGTGCAGGTGGAACGGTTCTCCAAAAATATAACGTGACGCCACCATCAGCATCGCGAATCCGGAGCCTGCCAAAATCGGGTAAGCGACTGACACCTCCATGGAGTCTAGGGCCTTTGCAAATAATACGACGTTGATGCCATAAAATGCCAGTCCGCCTGCAAAGCCGGGAGAGAGAAACGTATCGGAGAGACCGGCGTGGGCAGGCAGTGAAGCCCGGCTCCATTTCAGCAATATGTTGCCGATACAGGAATTCAGGCCCGCAGCAAAAACCAGGATTAGTGGTAGCGCATTCATCCTGGGATCATCCGCAATAAGTAGGGAACCAATGCCAGCAGCCGCTGTTTGACCGGCGACTTATGATGTGATTTTCCGTGCTTACTGAGAGACGCCCTATTTGCCTGATACCAATCATAGGATTCAATAATCATCTGGGAATTTGAGTATTTCGGTGCATAACCAAGTTCCTTTTGAGCTTTTGAGATATCGAAATAAATTGCTCGCCCATACATCAGCGAATGGTATGGCCCTAAGGGAGAGAGGCCGAGCGCGCTTGCCATATTCGCCGCAAGGGCAGTCGGGGCCATTGGGATGGATTTGATGCGGCTACCCGTTCCGGCATTGTCGATTACGACTTGCAGAAGTTCACGCATGGTACCGAACTCCGCAGCACCGATATTGTATGTGGCAAAACCTTTTACATTCGAGGCTGCGATGCATGCCCATGCTAGATCATCCGAGTGCACGAGCTGATATTTGTTATTGCCCCCACCCAGCACTGGAATATCGAGCCCCCGTTCAATCCAGTCAAAGAGGATTTGGACGACGCCCAGACGGCCATGTCCGAGAACAGTGCGAGGGCGCACAATTGCCACATCCAGGCCATGGCATTGCACTGCTTCCTTACAGATAAATTCTCCCGCGAGTTTCGCGCGACCATAGTCTTCCGCCGGGTTCGGTTCTGTCTTTTCTGTTACAGGATTCAATTCCGGCGCACCAAAAACAGCGCTTGAGGACGTATAGACGAACTTCTCGATTCCCGTCGCGACTGCCTCGTCGACAATGATCTGAGTCCCGCCGCTGTTAACGGACCAGAAGAGGTCTATTTCCTTAGCCAACGGAACTTGCGCAATGTTGTGGAACACCTTGTCTATTCCGGAAAGTGCTTGCTTGACCGCGTTTCGGTCAAGAATTGTGCCTTTGAAAAATTCCAGATTAGGATGACTGAAGTCAGGAAGGTTCAGGTCGAACACCCGAACGTGAGTCCCTTGCTCAAGCAACTGTTCAGTCAGCACTTGCCCGAAATATCCGGAGCCGCCGGTAACTAAAGCTGTATTCACCATCTTTGACCTATACGAATTGACGGATTCTGAAGAGAAGGAAGCCGAAAACGACGAGTGCCAAATACCGACTGATTCGCAGGATCTGTCCAAGGTCCGCTCCAACCGACTAGGCGTTCAAGCCAAGAGTCGCTGCGACCCAGGAACTTCGTTAACTATCGCTTTGGGATCACCACATAGGCGGCGCCGCAGCGCGTTTGTGGATAGCTATGCATGCGTTGTGCCAAGCGAGAAAATCGTTTCATAGCAACGCGATCACTCTTATTGCGCTGCCCTCGTGTCTGACAGTGTCGAGAACCTGACAATTAAGTGAAACAGTAAGTGCTTAATCGAGCTAGATGAGCGCGGGGAACACGCGCAAATCTAAGCAATGCAGCTCATGGCGAACTTAGTTGGGGGAAGGCTATGAGCACGATAGGCCCCATGTCGGGCGCGCATTTCTGTCGGGCGGTTAGCCGGCTTCCTCGTTTTTGCAGCGGCTCGGATTCGGGGACCTACGTAGCCTATGTCGTCGCGCCGTGCGCTGGCGCGATCGCGAACGGCGTCGCCCGTAACGGGCCTCCTGGCGCTTCCACAATGCCGATCCGGTCGACGCTTGGCTCGGACGCTATAGCGGTATCGAGGTGATCGCGCGCGACCGGGCCGGCGATCTGCCTACAGTGCCCGTCGCGGTGCTCCCGATGCGGCGCAGATCGCCGATTGTCGGCGTCTTCCGCGAAACTTGGGCGGGGCGTTGCGTCTGGCCGTCGGGCGCCACCGCAAACCGGTCGCCGCTTTTCATATCGTATCGGCGCAAAACGTCCTTCTTTTCGCGGGCTCCGCAAGGGCGGCCAGGAACCAGTGCTGCTTCAGACACTCCGCCCGAAAGCGACCGTTAAGCGAATCAATGAGGCGTGTGGGGTCGGCTCTCTATGCCGCGGAAGTCCAGCACAGCAAACGTTGGCATAGGCCCGTAGGTCAAGATGGCGGGACATGAATTCGGTGCCGTGACCGGCACCTCTCGGGTAGCCGACCTGCTAACACACCACCTGCTCTCGCTTCCGAGGGAGGCCGCAGAGCTTCCGGCGAATGACGTCCTGCAGCATCTCCCGGTCCAGCGTCAGTTGGTCGGTCTCATGGTCCACAGCGCCGACATTCAAGACTCCAGACCTCTTGAAATCCATCCGCCAGAGATGGCCGTGGTTGCTGCATGTTTTTGCCAATGGCGGTTATGCTGGCGACAAGTTGAAGAGGCGGCTGAAGAAAACCGGGCGCTGGTCTCTGGAGATCATCAAGCGCACTGACAAGGCAAGGGGCTTTGAGGTTCTGCCGCGCCGATGGGTCGTGGAACGGACTTTCGCGTGGCTTGGCAGATGCCGTAGACTGGCGAAGGACTTTGAAAAATCAGTCGCTTCAGCCTATGCATGGATCATGATCGCCCACATTCGCCTCGTCACACGACGTCTTGCAAGGTATTGCTACCATTAAGTTCTTTTCGAGTCCGTCTCTTAGACCAAGCGTTTCCTTGCGCCTTCCGAGTGATCGATCGCGTCGCGGATTACACCTATGTTGGTTTCATACTCTTGAATTTTGTAATATCCTTCGTGCAAGCAATTGAAATAAAGGCTCTTAAGGTATCTGGCGCTTCTGAACCTTAAAAAATCGTGATATAGCTCGCTTGGAGCTGCGGTAAGAATATATTTGATTTGGCGAGCGGTCATGTGATGATTTGGCTCCGCAACGATCTGATTCAGGTCCCTGATTGACTTAACCGCAGCAAAATTTATCTCGGACTCTATGTCGGGACGATCGCCCGTGTATCGAGCAAAATATAGGAAGAATGTTTTGTTCTTGAGCTGCTGCTCGTGCATGAGCTCGACTAACCTGTTTTCGTGAGTGCCAGTGATCTTCACGTCGTCGACAAACAGAAGACAACGACCTTCGAAATGCTGCGAGTTGAAGTAGAACCTATCACCGGCGATCAATGACTTGCGATGTTCCCCTGACAGGCGTCCGTAGTCGTTCACATAACTGATCTTTCGTGGGACAGTCGCATATTCCACGTGTTTGCCTTTGGCATCAACCATGTGGCTGTTGAGGCGATTGAGCAAATGCATCGTCATTATAGTCGCTGCATTCGGGACAAAGTTATATGGCGACGAAATCATCAGGCAGCGATTGTTCAGTAGAGCGGGTGCGTTTTTTTGGAAGAACGCGTCTGCAATCTGGTAGCCCATCTCGCGAGCTGCTTCGTCGCAACCGAATTTCAGACGTGAATATTGTTCCGGTCGAAAGGGTGCATCCTCGATCGACTGAAATTCATGGAGCGCAAACTCCTGAAATTGATTCATTCACCACCTCTCTAATGTCTTCAGGTCGTCTCAGCAGGGCGCCATGTATTCCGGCGCTCTGCGCACCCCGCAGGTCGCAGATCGCGTGGTCACCGACATGCAGGATGTTGTTGGCCGCAACGTCACACGACTTGATGATTTTGTTGAAGAAGGTTTTCTTCGGTTTTGCATATCCAAGCAAATCGGAATAAATTCCGAACCGAAACACGCATCCAAACGTGCTCTCAAGAAAATCGTGGACCACTCGGCCGCTAATAAAGCTCGAGTTGCTGCCTAGTGACAGCGTATATCCGTCTTCGACCAACGCCTGGATTAGCCTCACGGTAGTATCCAATACAATTGGCTTGCAGATCTGAAAAATGTCCTCGAACGACTTTGCGATGTAGCTCGGATCTTTGTGAACATTGCAACGCATCATAAGCAGACGGATATTTTCGAACAGGGATGGAGCGTACCCAGTTTCAATCGCGTGTTGGTTCACCCATATCTTGACCTCGGCGTATGCATTCCTAACAGCTGCTTCTTCCGCATCGAAACAGGCCGCGAGAAACTTGGTCCTCATCGGCGCATGGCCGGGATTTGGCGATACGAGAGTGTTCCAGACGTCGAAGGAAATGTGACTTATCAACTTTGCCTTCCCGCAGTCTCTAAAGCGCTCGGAGGACCTGCATCTGCAATTGGTCCGCACCCGCCTCGACGTCCCGTACATATGCGGCGCGGGTCCGAAATGGATCTGAATGCCCTCATCGACAACGGCGGTAGGCGAGCATCGGGAGATATCGCCCTGCCGGTGCCGCTCTTCTTTGAAAGTGGATTGTGGCGAACTAACATATTCGCTTTGTCTTCCGTTAATTGTTCGTGACGGCGCTCGACACCTGAATGTCCGGCCGATCCATCGGTTTATGGCTGAGGATTAGCAAACGTCGTGCCAACCGCGCTCGAGCGTCTCGGGAGTGGATTCTTGCTCGTTATTTGCAAAGGGTTCCCATGATTGGGACAGCGATGCCGCCAAACAAGGCTGCGTCGATAACCGCACAATTCGACAATTGGTGTCGAATTTCTGACATCCCCTCATATGGGGTACGACCTGCGGTGCGCATGGAACAAGCTCGTCGTCAGCCATGGACGATCATCTCCATCGGCGGCCGCGGCGGGGCACATCAATTATGATCGGCGCTCGTGGATGTGAGCCACAACCGCCATCGGCAAGCACGCAGCCGGCACGTGATCTAAGATGGTGGAAGCATCGGTATTCAACAGGATGATCTCGCCGCGACAGAGGTGCTTCTGCGGCGACTTGCGCTCTCTGGCCAGCCAGTCGTCGGCGATCGGACCGCGGGACTGTGAAGGATATTCCTGTGCACATGCGTCGTACTCGCAAATGCTCGTGCGAAAGGAATCACCGAGCCGGGCTCTTATGTCTTATGTCAGGCGGAAACCTACTTGGTGTGAGCTTTCAACAGATTGTCCATTCGGCCCTTGGGACACGAATGAACATCGAAGTTCACGCCCCAATGCTCGTCAATCATGTAGTCGAAACCGACCTGCAGCGCGGCGCCCACATGATTGTCGACGTCGAGGTGCCGATTGCATTCAACATGATGATCGCCGGATCCTTCTCGCGAGGTTCAGCGAAGTCCGCTCGCATGGCTTTAAGCAAGTCGCCAATAGCCCCTCGCCTGCCATTGGGCAACCGAGGTGGCAATGAAATGGCAGTCGCACGTAATCGCCAAGTGTTGCCCACGACCGGAGGTCACCGAGATCGTTTGCGATCTGTTAAGCCCAGGCTTTCGCTTCGCCACAGCCGTGCAAGTGTTCGAGGCGCGGCGCAGCAGTGGGTCGGACTTCTGCCGCTGCCAGAGCCGTCCGCCAAAACCTCGAACACCCTCTTCAATCGGGCGGCCGATCCGTAACGCGCTCCAAAGCAACTGCTGTGGGAAACAGGCGGCGAGCGGAGAAGAAGCCGGGCAAGGATCAGGTGCTGGGCGTTCTCGAGGCAGACTGACCACCAAGATCCACATGCCGGTCGATGCGCTCGGACGCCCCCCGTCGTCCGCCAGTCAGGTCGGCGACGTCATGCAGGAAGAGGTCTTGCTAGTGGGGCGATCCGGAGCCGCCGTCCTCGCTGACAAAGCCTATGACAGCAATGCCCTGCGCGAGACGATCGCCGCCATGAGGCCGAGGCGGTCATCCCCTCAAACCGCTCGCGCAACGTCACCATTCCTCATGATGCCCAAGCGTATCGCCACCGCAACCGTAATCGAACGCTGCTTCAACCGCCTAAAATGCTTCCGTCGGTTTCCACCCGCTATGATCGCCGCACAATCCACGTCAACGGCTTGCCTTACTCGCGGCCGCAACGATCTGGCTCGGATGAATGTCACTTCACCCTGCCTAGTGTGCTCCTCGGGCTTCGGGTGCTAGGAACTGGGTGTTGATTATGGCTTCGACTAGCGTTACCCCGTTGGGGGTGAGCGTCACCGCATCCCTGTCGGCGGTGACCAGCGCTTTATCGACTAGTGTCATGAGCGTGCGGCGGATAATCGGGTTGTCGAAAAAGCTTCTGCCTTCAAAACGTTGTCTGAACACATTGTCATTCACCGGAACCAGCGTGGAAAGCGCCATTTTGAAGGCGTTAACTTCGCGCTGAAGCGAGGAGACGCCCCGGCTTTCCTCAATGGGCAGACGGTTTTCATCCAGCGCTTCCTTGTATTTTTTGTAGCCGGTGATGTTGATGGCTTCGGCCCAGGTGCATTTCGAGCTACCACCGAGGCCAATTGCCACTTCCGGGTACTGCGTATCAAGGTCGGTGATTAACCCTTTCCATTTTTCCGGATGCTGATTATTCCGGTGGAAATACATCGTCGGGTGTTCCACATAACCTGGCAAGAGATACTGTTCGACCAGTTCGCGCATCTGATACTGCTTGCCGAGCCCCGGGAAAGTCATGTTGTTGATATTAACACGGCCCTTTTTCTGCCACAGGCTTTCTCGTTCCCCGGAAACGCCGGTACGCTTTTTCATGAACTCTTCCATGTGCAACTTGGTGCAGACTACGTGTGAAAGGTCCAGCTCGAGGGTTTTCTCCATGTCATATTTCACGTCATCCACGCTCTGGCCCAACATGCCGTAGATAAGGTCAACGCTGACCCATTCGAACCCGACTTCGCCCGCGTTATAGATGGTTCCCACACACTCTTCGGCAGAATGCATACGTCCGCAGGCCGTGATAATGCGGTCGTTGAAGGCCTGAGCACCGAAGCTTATTTTGGTAAAACCCAACTCTTTTAACAGCCGCAGATAGTCTTTAGTGAGGGTCCGAGGCTCGCCTTCAAAGCGCATGGTGGCGGCAGAAAAGTTAAAATGGCTCCGGTAAAAATCCATCAGGCGCCGTAGCTCAGGTTCAGGAAGCAGTGATGGCGTGCCACCGAAGATGTTAAATTCGCCGACTTCGGCCTGTGCAAGGCACGGAACGCTCCGAAGCCAGATGGTGGCCTCTTTGATATTATAATCTACTAGTTCCCGGAACACAGCCAGCGAGGAAGTGGCCTCTGGGTTTAGAGTAACCGTTGGGTATTGGCAGAAATGGCAACGGTAGCGGCAGGTGGGGATATACGACCACAGGTGTATCTGCTTTGCCTGTTTGATATCACGGTCCATGTCATCGAAAAAAGAATCGCGTGGATAACGGGAGATATCACCGGGGAAAACGTGGCAACCGAACGGATCTTTAAACACATACTGCAGAAATGCGCTGTTCTCCGGGCACGAGAGAAAATCGTATACTCGCGGCACCGGATAGTCCGCATCGATATCGTTCAGCGAGTTCAGAGCTTCTCTATTCATCAGAATACCCCGCCGTTAGCGAAGTAGTTATGAGCTTCACCAGACTCACGGTCTTCGCAGAAGTAGTAGACAAAGCGCTCGAATTCTTCCGGTTTGACCACATAGAAGCACGCCGGTAACGGCGGCGGAAAACCGATATCTTCACCAACAGCGCGCCGCAAAGCACTGAAAATTTCGTTACAGAACTCAAAATAAAGCCGATATGCCGGGGTTTTGTAAGCATGGATCGCTTTGAAGTCGATAATGCGCGATTCGTGCTTAATTTCACGGATTCGCTGGTACAAACGATCAGCCACCGGTCCGGTAAAGAATTCACGCACAGCGGGGTTTTCCAGCAATATCTGCGGGTTAAGCAACGCAGGCAGCACGACATTTTTGGGAATGTAGTCCTTGATGGAGTAGAACCAGACCTGCTGAGACTGAGCGGGAGTGGTGTCGCACAGCGCTGGCCTTTGCTCTCCCACATCCGGGCGCACATCTTTCATGATGATGATACCATCCTGTCCGTAGGCGGTACCGGTGATCACCTCCTCCAGGATGGTATCGAGGCGCCGGCTGTTAATTTCCACTCGAGAATCCCGGGCGTAAACCGGGTTGCCGCCCCAGGCGATTACGCGGATCCCAAAGTCCCAGTCATCGGAGAGGTGTTCTACAAAGCGGCCATTGTTCAACTGGTAGAAAATTTCGATACCGCCCACTTTATCGTAGAAAGTGCGCTCAACGGCAAAACCTTTGCCGTCCGGAAAGCCGCCGAACAACGAAAACGACATGTCACGACAGCGCAGGGTTTTTTGGATTTCCCGGAAAAGATTGGGGCGATGGCGGAAGGATTCTTCGTTGTAATAGTAATTGCAGGTGCCTAGATCCCCATTTTCCTCCACCATTTTTTCAATCAGCGCGTGCAGCCAGTAAGGGTCTACCGTGCAGTCCGCATCTGCGGAAACAATGTAATGTTTTTTTTGAACGCCTAGGCGGCTGTCACGGGCTTTTGAGCGCGAAGAGGCGTAATCCATGCCACGTTTTCTGGCGGACGAGACGCCCTGAACGGTTTCCTTGATAATATGAATATCCAAGAGTGGATTTTGGGCATTGAAGGCGTTAATTTTCTCAACGGAATCGTCCGTTGAATTATTATCCACAATAATCAGCTCATAACTTTCATGAGTAATCATGCCGCGATATGTTTTCTGATTAAACAGAGAGAGCAGTACGTCATTAATACGATTGCTTTCGTTATAAACCGGCAGCACAATCGATACAAAAACGTTGTCGCGCATATCTCCTTCAAAAGAATTAAAGTCCATAATGTCAATTACGTTATCCGACAGTACCTGCCTGCCAATGCAGAAGTTCCTCATAGCAACGTCATTCATTCGTTGCTTATTATTGACAAACTCGTACAGATCATTGATGAATGCTTCATCAGGCAGGCCATCCCGCTCCTCTGATATCGCCATAACGGGCGCTTCAAATCCATATTGCCCATAAACTTCCCAGTAATACTCGTAGCTGGTAGTGATATAGCAGCGCTGGAAGCTAATCGCTTCGCCAATGGGATTTCCGTAACTGTCGTAATCCCAAGAGGTAAGAAACGATACCAGGTCGCACGTGTAATATAAATCATCAATAGTTATAGTGTTATTTTCTGCTGTTGCATATTTATGCTGTAGTGTGCCAATAAAATTAATAAACGATTCGATGTTTAGTTTTTTAGCTAAGGCTCTCAGCTCCTGATAGAAAGTACTATCTTCATGAGGATCGCCTGCCACAACCAAAAACACTTTACGGTCGACACAGTCCTGAAGAAAACGCTGGTTGAGTCGATGGACTAGATAAATATCTCTGTCAATGCGTTTTTGAGGTATAATACGTGTGGTACGAGCAATCAGAATATCGTTGTCACGTACGGACAGATTTTTTCTGATATTTGTGTAATTACCCTGTCTGGTAAAATCATAGGTATTCTTCTTAACCTTGATTTCCACTTCATGGTGGCACCACGCCTCAAGCTTGTTTTTTAGGTGATTATTGAGTGTGATGTATGTTATGTGGTTGGACTTGATAGGCTTGACGACGTCAGGATATGGTGCAAGGCCGTATTTCATCACGGTCTTCTCACTATTCCACATTAAGTCGTGATCGCGCCAAATAACGAAGTTGCCCAGTCCATGACGTTTCCCGTACGCGTCAATCGCCAGATAAAGTGCTTTGGTGTAAATTATATTTTCTGGAAGTGTTCCATTCTCAACGATTACATAACTGATGTTCAGCCCCTCCCATAGCTGTACAATTCGATGGGCTAGTTGTCGAGACGACTCGCTAATTGCAAGCATGATTTCTTCCTGTTCTTCGGAAGAAACGGTCGTTTTCCCACTTATCAAAATATTGTGTGAGTGCTCAATAAAACTGACATTGTAGTACGGAACGGAATCAATATCATCGACACGAACCAGGGTAAGTATATCACTATAAATCTCTTTTTCATAATCGTAAGGCTTGTTAAATTTGCCTTTATCTATTTTTATGTCATAACCAAGGTCCAGATAGGATTTAATCCGATTCCGTGCGAGATTTTTAGCTACCTTGAATGCTTCTACAGTAACTCCTGATACAGCAACAGCATCAAACGATACAAATATGGCTCCAGCACGAATATTCATTATTCTATACCGTTTTCTTGTCCCAGGCCGATTCCGACCGGAGGGCGGCTGCGCTTGTAGAGGTAGTCGCGCAGAGATCTCCCGGTGACGTCTGCATGTTTGGTGGGTTGTTCATGGAGATACCCTGCTCAATCAATGCCGTGCTGAGTTGTACTGGGCGAAGCAAGTGCCGTGCCGACCCAGGAAAGCCATTAAAATCAATAGGACCGCTCTGATAGCCAGTGCTTCATGTCCGACTTAGTCAGGAAGCCGACAACTAGTGCAAACTGCCCTCGCGGACCTTATGGATTGGCCAGAGATCGCAAGAGGCTCATCGCGTTCGTCCGAGGAGCGTCGTCGCCACCGGTAGCAGAGAGATAGCCTGGCGTGATGCCCGCATCGTAGCGTTCGGATTGCCGGGGATAGTGTCCACTGTGGATTTAAGTGGACTCCATGTCTGAGGAGAGCAAGGGGGGAGTTCGTCGATCCTGTTGGCGACGCAATTGAGGAAAAGCAATCCGCGACGAAGCGTGCTTTTTCAATCAGGTTCACGCGCAACTTCTGTCTAAGGCCTGTTGAGATTCATCTTGAGTTTATGACGGCTGCTGCGAGATGGATGATAGCGTTGAAGCTCTGGTCGGTTTTGTCGGCGCGCATGGCGATGCGCTTGAATTCCTTGAGCTTGCAGAAGAAGTTCTCGATGAGATGACGCCATTTGTACATCTCGGCGTCGAACGGTAATGGCTTGGCGCGGCGCGGATGCTGGGAGATGACAACCTTGGCGCCGCGGTCGTCGAGGTCGGCGATGATGGTGTTGCTGTCGAAGGCCTTATCGGCGATCAGCGCGCCGAAAGCGACGCCGTCAATGAGCGGCGGCACGCCGACGGTATCGAAGCGGTGGCCGGGCAGCAGGACGAAGCGGACAAGGTTGCCGAGCGCGTCGGTCAGCGCGAGGATTTTGGCGGTCATGCCGCCCTTGGAACGGCCTATGGCCTGGCTCTGAGTCCCCCTTTTGCGCCCTGGCCGTGGCGGTGGACCTTGGTGGCGTCGATCATGGCGTATTCCATGTCGGGCTCGTCCGAGCAGGCCTCGAAAAGCCGTACGAAGACATCGGCCTTGACCCAATCACGGTACCGCTTGAAGACGGTGTTCCAGTTGCCGAAGAAGGCGGGAAGGTCACGCCACGGACTGCCGGTTATCGCTGCCGCTTCGCCCCGGGGTCTGTCGGCTTGCCCAGGCAGTGCGGCTCCATCTTCGCCCATTGGGCGTCAGTCAATACGAATCGTTCCATCCGAAGCTTGACTCATAAACAAGCCGCGGCGGGAATCCTGAATCTCAACAGGCCTTAGAAGACAAATCGGCATTAATGGGTTAGCCCCATTTTGTCTAGAAACCGATAGGCGCTATTGAATGAAAATCATCGACATCCGGCCCGAACTAGGCGGCGGCAACGTTATTGCGCGTTTTGACGTGCATCTAGATGAGCATCTACGGATGTCCATGGTTCCGGGAAAACGGCCTGCCCGTCGTCTGCCTTATGAAGTCAGTCGTCTTCTCGATGGCTCGATCGATACGATACGCGACATGCGCGAGCAGACAGGGATTGCCGGCATCCACGGCGTCAAAGACGTGCTGATAGACCTCCGAGTGGCGTCCGAGCGCGCCCGCGACCTTTCCGCCGCAGATATCAGAGACGCCCTCGTCGATGCCGCTGACGTCATCAGGACATTGAAGATTGTGCTTGATGGGAAGGACGAGCTCTAGGTGTTTGATCCCAGGCTCACATGACGATGCTGAGGTCAAGAGGTGTGTTAGGGCGGCATCGTGTTGCTCCAATTGGCAGCGGAATCCAGAGCTGGGCCCGATTGCGTGACACGGCTCGGTCAGTCAAGTCTAGTCAAACTCACATCCGGTCGCCGCTTGGGGCGGCTGCACCAATATCCCGCTTGCGGCGGCAGGGCCCACAAGGGCGAAACCCGTCTTTGATACGGCATTCCAGCCAGCTGGGATCTCGGTTCGCCTTCTGGATCCGCCGAGGCTGATCAGGCCTCGAGGGATGGGTGTGTCGGTCCCGTCAGACAGCCTTCATGACGGAACCCTCGATGACGACGCCTGCGGTGACGTATTTCCACAGCGCCACAAGCAGCTTCCTTGCAAGGGCGACGAGGGTCGTCTTTTTGAGGCGCCCTGATTGCGCATCACGCGTTCGTGGAACCAGCGGGTAAGCGCCGAACCCGGTTGATTGCGCAGCCATAGCCAGGCCAACTCGATCATCGTCGTTCGCAGCCGGGGGTTGCCGGCCTTCGAGACGCCTTGTTCGTGCTGGACCGATCCGCTCTGCCAAGGTGTCGGCGCGAGCCCGGCATAGGCAGCGACCTGCCGGCGATTATCGAAGTGCCGGAAACAGCCCTTCCGCGTAGAGGATGGCCGCACACTCGGGGCCGATACCCTTGAGATCGAGCAATGTCGCTGCCGGAGTCTCGGCGACTTCGATTGCCAGCAGAGCGTCGCGTTCGGCCTGCACCTCTTTGATCTGGGCTATCACCAGTTCGAGGCGGTCGAGCTCGCGACGGATCTGCCCCTTCAGATGTTCAGGCAGCGCGCGGCCGTCGCCGGTCCTCAGTTCCTCAAGCCGATGCCGCCGGTCACGGCGCAGCGGCTCGTAGCCGGTGATGCCCTGGGCAAATAGTAGGCCCTTGATGCGGTTGACATGGCAGGTCCGCTCACCAACCAGAACCTTGCGTTCACGGCCGATGCGCCGATGGTCCTCCTCCTTGACGCTCGGTACCCTAACCATCGCGCACACGCGCGGCTCGCCCCGTTTGTAGGCGAGCAGCGCACGCACCAATGCCTCACCATCGATCTTGTCGGTCTTGGCACGACGCCGTCGGCGCGACGTGGCAATCGAGGCGGCGTCGACGACATGGCTTTCGATCCCCTCGGTCTCCAGGATTCGATGGATCCAGAAGCCGTCGAGACCCGCCTCCTGAATGACCACAAGCGCAAAGTGCCGGCCGGTGCGCACCTGTGCCTTGTCCTGAAGCTGGGCAAAGCGTGCCAGCAGTCCGGTGATATCGCCGCCGCGTACCGCATGTTTCGACATCCTCTCCCCACTGCCCGGCGACAGCGAAGTGATCAACCAGGTCGATTTACTCAGTTCCAAAGAAACGAAGATCGCGCCAAGATCGGTGCGGATAGTGGCAGGCGCCGCAGATCGATCGGCTACAACATGCATGATTGGCCTCCACAGAGTTGTTGGTCAGCAACCCGACTCTGCCAGAGCGCAGGTCGCTATCCACCACCCGTCATGGGATCTTTGATGGTGCAATGTTTTCGCCGGCTTGGAGAGAGGCACCATGGGACAGGTTCTACACAGCAGCGCCACGATGACAGAGGCAATCCGTCGAGCAATACAAAATACTCAAGAGAGCCTGAGGGCGCTTTCGAAGCGGTACGGGATCAATCCGAAGACGGTGGCGAAGTGGAAGACGTAGCTCCGTTGCCGATCGTTCGACCAGTCCGCGGGAGCCGCGCTCGACGGTCCTGTCGCCGGAGGAAGATTGCCTCTAATTCACTGCAGCCGACCATTCCTGAGACTGAACGCCTAGAGCGGGAGGCTGTGTATCGGAGGCAACTGAGCCGATCTGAAAATCACAACTTAGTCTGCGTGCGACAAAGGCTTTCTGTAAAAGGATGTGATTTGCCAAGCGGCGGAAACGCTTTGTTTACTACTGAGTTAGAGACTGTGGTGAGGCCACCATATTTTTTGTTCACTTTTTGTTCTCACTATGAGAGAAAAGATGTGGAGAAAAAAATCCACAATATCGAATCAGTCGATTTTCCGGTCTGATGTCCAAAATGGAGGAATATGGCTATGAAAGTTAAAGTCACCCAAGTCGGTCATGGGACACATCCCAGCGAGGTGATTGTTACCGTCGATACGACGAGTGGGCCAGAAAGGCTGGTCGTCCACCAGAGATCCATCAAGGATAACGGACTCGACATCGGATACCCGATTAACCGAGATCGAAACAGCCTCTTAGTTGAATTGCCGAGAGAAACCATTTCTGGCTCTTGGCGTGTCTGGGTGCCTGAAGCAGTGGTGGTTGAATAATCGGGTCACTGGGGCTGACGCGCAATGATTTTGACTGACCGCGAAATACAGATTGCAATACAGACTGGCGCCATCATTGTTGATCCAGACCCAGATCTATCCTTATACAGCTCCACCAGTCTTGATTTGACGCTTGACGGAAGGCTAACTCTTTTCAAAGAGCCAAAGGGCGGATTGGCGATAACAATCGACCCTTCAGACCCCAAGTATAATCACGAAGAGATTCTGGGGGAGACTACTTCACCCCACGATATCGATGCCGCACTAGGCTATGACTTTAAGCCTGGCCAGATGTTGCTGGCATGGACCAGGGAATATGTCGAACTTAAGTCCCAATCGCGCATAGCAGCTAGGGTGGAGGGCAAGAGCTCACTTGCTAGGCTGGGGATAGGCATTCATCTGACAGCGCCTACCATTCATGCGGGTTTTTCCGGGCAGATACGGCTTGAGATGGTGAACCACAACAAATTTCCGATTAAACTTCGCCCCGGCATGAAGATATGTCAGCTTATCTTTGAACAGACAGTTGGCACGCCTGTACGAGGCTATGAGGGCCGGTTTGCCGGACAAACGAACGCGAAGAAGGGATAACAACTATTCCGCTCCCAAGTCGGCTCAGAACTCCAGTTCCGTCACCCGTCGATTCGCTTGACCTCTGCGCGCCCCACGTCGGTGACAACCCACTCACGCATTCCGCGGAAATCTAGTCCGGATCTCCTCAGTGCACCCAACTGGGCCAGGCGCTCATTGTGTGCTCGCCAGCGTTGGGGGTTACATCCGGAGTGATGCAGTCCGAATGATCTACCATATAGCGAAGGACCTTCTCGAAGTGCGCTAGGCTTGTGCGTATCGCGTTCCTTTTCCTAGACGCTCTTCCCCTGGGCCTGGAAGGCCGAACGAGAGGGCATTGCAGACCAAGGGCGGTGTGCAGCATGACACATAAGAGCCAGGGTACCGCCGCACGGCCGAAGCTCGACGACGAGGCGTTCGAAGCCTTCATGAGGGCGCGCCGTCCAGTATCTCCGATCTGGACGATGAGCGGCCTCGACGGCTATCTGACCGCGCTTATCATCGGTCCGAAGTTCATAGACCCACTCGAATGGATCCCGGAGCTCACCGGTTCAGAGGCCTTGGATATGCCGATGGAAACGACAGCGCACCAGGCCGTGCAGACCATCGTTGCGGAATATAACCGGATCTCCGCGAGCCTTGCCGAAACACCTGAGGATCACCGGCCGAGGTTCAGCAGGATCGACGACCGAACCTTCGATGCCATGGATTGGCACGTCAGCTTCCTGATGGGGACAGGCTTCTCGCAAAAGCAGTGGCGGCCGGTCATCCGCGGCCACGCCATCACTGGCGATATCATCGCGCCGATCCGCAAGCTCAGTGAAGCTACTGGACCGGCCACCCAATCGGACGCCGCAGCGGTCGCTGAAGCGCTCGTTAAAATCCGAAGCTACTTCATGCCAAAGCGAGCAAAGCAACAGTTCTGAAACGACGCGCTACTCCCATTCCGCCGATTTCGACATCGAAAGCCGTGGGCTGTTCATCGCGCTCACCACTCAGGAGGGCCCCGGTCAACGTCGGCCCAATTGAGCTGACGTCCCGCCATTCACTGAGATCGTTTGGGATCTGTTAAGCCCAGGCTTTCCCTTCGCGCCATGCCGTGCACATGTCGTAAGGGGTGAAGCCGTTGAACGTCTTGAGCCAACGGCCGAAGTTGTAGGCGGCAACGAAATCGGCGAGGTGCTGGCGTATTCGAAGGCATGGGCCCAGAAGCGTTCACCGTCGGCGATTGCCTCCTTGATCAGCGGGACAGCCGAGCCGCAAGCGCCGGGTGTCGAACTGGGATGCCGTTGTCGGTGAGCACGGTATGGATCTTGTACGGGACGGCTGCGATGAAACGCAGCAGGAACTCGCGTGAGACGGCGGTGGTGGCCTTCTCGTGCAGTTCGACAAAGGCGAACTTCGAGATGCGATCGATGGCAACGAACATGTGCAGCTTGCCCAGTTCAGTGCGCACCTCGGCAATGTCGATGTGGAACTAGCCGACTGGATAGCTCTTGAATTTCTTCTTCGCCGGCCTGTCGCCGCCGACATCCGGCAGACGACCGATGCCATGGCGCAGCGGTCAGCGAGGAGCGCGTCAGGTGCGGGATTGTCGGCTGCAGCGCCGGGCCGCCCGCCGAGCTCTCGTTCGTGGATGCGACAAAGGCAATAGGGCCAATGGTTAAGAATGCCGACGTACCTGTGGCCCGGTCCCGTTGGACATAGGCCAGTTGAGTCCGTGCTGCTGCGTCGTCAGACACTGAAGTTCGCAGCTTGGTTCTTATGGTGCAAGAGGCGGTCAGGCGTTCATTGTCGAGTTGTCGACGCTGTCGGATATTGGACAATGTCGGACATGAGACACTGCACTGTGACCGTTATCCCATTGTTTTACAACAATCTTCTGGTTGGCCCAGCAGTTGCTCCGATAAAGCGAGCTACACTTAACTCAGCCAACAGGAGTTCCGCCATGAACAGCCCCGCCGGCCAGGCAGTCGCTACGACGAGATTAATGCGAGCGAAGCCACCCACCGGTTACCATGTGGCCAAGTCTGTAACCGTCAATCTCCCGCCGCATGTGGGGAAGCCAAGGTCTCACGACGCGGTCGACGCCTAACAAAACGGCGCTCGCTCGTCCCGCCGCCTGATGAAGCCCGGCGGAGCGACACTGTAGAGCGCCTTGTCTGAACGCGCCCGGCAGTTTCCACATCGGCTCCGCGGATCGCTAGGTGTGCGCCGCTCCGACCCAGTCCTAACAATTCCATCGCTCTCCAGCAAAGGGTGACAAATGTTCTGCGAATACTTCCCTTCCCTTAAGCGGCTCACGCGGCCTGCCTCGCAACAGCACGGCGAAACCGGTCCATCAACAGCAGCGGCTCGCTCCGTGGGCAAGTCTGAGGCCAGACAAGGGGTATGCGAGGCGGAGAAGATCAGGGCCAACACGGAGGTGCTGAACGAAAAACGCGGTCAGCCTACAAAGCCTGTCATCATCAGATCAGTGGTCACTTCGTCTTTCCTGATGACCACCCCGTCATTCGCCGCCGCCGACGACGTTCTGTTTTCCTCCGACGACGGCAGTTTCATCTTTTTCGGCGGAATCGGCGTTGCTAACATCAAGGCCCAGGAATTTGTCTATGACGGCGACCAGAAGATCAGCCAGCTGAACTGGGAGAGCAAGGGGGTGACCATTTTCACCGTTGGCGTCGACGCGCAGATTGATAACGGCTGGAGCTTGAAGGGCAGCGTCAACTTCGGCACCGGCGGCAACGGTCACATGGTCGACACCGATTGGGATGACCGGGATGACTGGAGCGACCGCTCAATTCATCCCAATACCGAGCTCGGCCACTATGTCGGCGGAGCGATCGAGTTGGACCGGATCATCTACCGCGATGATACCACCAGTATCGCGGTCGGCGCCGGTTATCGCTATACCGACGTCAAGTGGACTGCGTATGGCGGATCGGGCATCTATTCGAGCGAGGGAAAATTCCGAGACGACCACTGGAAGGATCCAGACTGGGTAAGAGGCATCAGCTACCGGCAAAAGGTTCCGGTTGGCTTCCTCAGCCTGAGCGGCGAGCACGTCGTGGGCGATCTCACGATCAGCGGCGCCCTTCAGTCCGGCTTAAGTTTCGGCATTAAGGACATCGACAACCACTGGCTTCGCAATAACCAGTATCATGACTACATGGATCCGGCGCCGGTGATCGGCGCCACTGTCGCTGTCAACTACGCGTTGACGCCGGCCACCTCGCTCTATCTGTCCGGGTCCTTCGACTGGGTGTTTTTTGGCAGCCGCGGCGACATGAAAGTGCACGACGGGGAGACACGCAAAAATGAATTCGAGAAGGATAGCGCCGGCGCCACATTCCAAAGGACGTCAATCTCCTTCGGGCTCAAAAGTAGATTTTGACGGCGTACGAGGCTGCATTTCATCGAAGACCATCGCCGCGCTCCGGCCTAGAACGGGATGTATTTAGGCGCTGACGCAGGAGAGGTGGTGAGAAGGCGGCAGGGCCGAGTGGACCCATTCAACTGAGGTGGCGTTAATGATATTGAATTTCTTACTTGGATTGGTCGGCGGTCTGATCGGTGGTCCACTTGGACTTGTGCTGATTCAAGCATGGTCCACATTCACTAACGAGGAAGACGGTGAGCCGCAAACGCGAAACTGAAATAGCCGAGATCGACGTTCGATTCAGTCCGCCTTGTCACCGGCCACGAAACGATCCTACGTGAATTCCGTGACAAAGTTCAGCCGCTATTCGGCCGCTCGCCGGATCGGCCGGGTTGGAGCCTGGCCGGCGCTCAACCAGGCGGTTTGCGCGCTCCGCTTCTTTTTCGGCGTGACGCTGGACCGGGCCGAGATCCCCGAACGGATTGGCTACGCGCGCACGCTGCGCAAGCTGCCGGCGATCTTGAGCGCCGACGAGGTCGCGCGCTTTCTCGAAGCGGTGCCGTACTTGAAGGCGCGCACGGCGCTGACGACCGCCTATGCCGCCCTGACTGGGCATAGCCTGGAGGTCGCCGACATCGACAGCCAACGCATGGTGATCCAGGTCCGTCACGGCAAGGGCGCCAAGGATTGCACGGTGATGCTCTCGCCGCAGTTGCTCGGGCATCCTGCCGCACCTATGGCGGCTGGCACGCCCGAGGAATTGGCTGTTTGCCGGACGGGCAACAAGCCGATCGATGTGCAGGTGCATTATGCCGCCTGCGGTTCGGGGACCAAGACGGCGGGATTGACCAAGCGGGTCAGCGTGCACACGCTGCGGCACAGCTTTGCCACGCATCTGCTCGAGAGCGGCGTCGATATCCGCCTGCCATCACCACACCTGGCCGGTGCGCAACAGGCCCATCTGCACTTCATGGGCAATGGAGAGTGCTCCATAACGTTCGCACAGTTCCTTGCCGAGCGGGTTGTAACCGTCATTGGGCATCCGAATTCCATACGTTGCAGGAATGGTCTCAATTATGACTGCAGCCACCGTCTTCCGGAGAGAGCCCCTGAAATCGTTGAACGGTACCTGCCGACTTGATCGCGACATCGATCGCCTCCGCGCGCTCGGCGAGAAAAAGGCATAGTCGGATCCTGGACTGACCTTCACCAATGCTCGGCCGGCGCCCTCGCGCCATCGAAAGGAACCAGTGATTCCCAATGTCGAAACGGGTCGAGGGCCGATTTAGCGTTCGACTATCGCAGGATTCTGTCAATTGGTGTGGAGGTCGATCAGCCAGCGGCCATCCATGTCAAAAATTTCGTAGCCTTCGCGCTTATCGATAACCAAATCGATACCGGCCTCACGCCACAGGCGAGTCTTCCCAGGTTCCAACATCGTCCCGACTTTTCGAGAACTTCATCCTTCGAACAAACCTTGAACATTCCATAGCGCGACACGTGATCTCCAGTTGAGGAACTCAGATGATGCGACGCCTTAAGACATCTCGGGGAGCCCCATCCAACTTCAGTCCCAAGACTGAACCGAGAGCTGGTAGAAGTCCTCACAAGTTGCAGGAGGCATGTGTCAGCCCCTGCCCCGAGCTGGACTTCCGACGACCTTTGCCCCTGCAGGAACGTCTCGCGTGACGACGCTGCCAGCGCCCACGACCGCATGATCGCCAATCGTCACGCCCGGGAGAATGATTGCTCCACCGCCGATCCAGGCGTGGCGCCCGATGCGGACAGGTCGTCCGAGCTGCAACCCAGCCTGCCGCTGCTCGGGATCATGTGGATGATCGGCGGTATAGATCTGCACAGCCGGCCCAATTGCAGTTCCTTCGCCAATCGCCACCTCTGCCACGTCAAGGATGACGCAGTTGAAATTGACGTAAACGTGGGCTCCGAGCCGGATGTTGAAGGCGTAGTCGCAGTAAAAGGGCGGGCGGATGACCGCTCCAAGCCCAACCTCTCCCAGCCGTTCGCAGAGGAGTGCATGCCACTGATCGGGGCGGGCGTCCAGTGCATCATTATACCGCTTCAGCCAAGCCCCGGTGGCCAGCAGGTCGGCTTGGATTTCCGGATCCGCCGCATTGTACATTTCGCCTGCAAGCATCTTCTCTTTTTGACTGCGTGTCATTGTTTCTTCTCAGATCGTGTTCCATAGGGTGGTAAGTGTCGGCCGAGCGACATGGTCTTTCGTCCACTCGCAACTGCGACGACGAATGGAAGTTATAGGGGTTCTCAGATCACACAAAGCAGTTTTTCCCTCAGGCGGCCGGATCGATCTTCGTGTGCTCAAGCGGAGAGACAACCTGCCGAATTGCCGACAGGTAGTCAGCGACCTTGCGCCCGGCCGGCTCCGGAAGCGGCAGATGGACGGGGAGGCTCTGCTTGGCAGACTCCGAGCAAGTCGGCAAGCGCATACACTGAGCGAAGGCTAGAGAACTGCTTGAAGAGGTCCCAATCGGGGTCAGGGCTCGCATCGAGCCGGCGCGCCTCGGCAACATCGCCAGTTTGAGCCGCCCTTACGATGCGGAGACAGACGTCGGGCATGATTCCGGCGAGTACGCTGTGCCAGGTATCTGCGCCGCAGATCATGGCTTCTGTGGCGTTCCAGTCACCACTATAACCGATCGAGAAATCGTCTGGCGTGATTCGTCTCTGATCCGCAAGATGGCCCCCAGTTTCGTGGCTTTTGTCCGTCGGGTTCTTGATGGCCACGTTGCCCGGTACCTGAGCCAACCGCGCCACGAGCGTCGGCGTGAAGCGGAAATGGGTGGTTCCCGGGTTATCATAGATGACGATAGGCAGACCGCTCTCACGAGCCACAGCGCAAAAGTGCTCGAACACTTCGTCCTCGGTCAGGGGGGTGTAGGAGACGGCGGCAAGCAGGCCCGCCGCAGCGCCCAGGTCTTTCGCATCCTGAGCCAACTTGACTGCTTCATCGGTCCGCATGGCGCCGACGCCTGCGACGACAGGGACAGTCCCCGCAGTTTCCTCCAGAGCTGCACCAAGGGCGCGGCGGCGCCCTCGCGCGACAGATACATGTAGGTTCCGGCGCTACCGAGGATACCGATCGAATCCACGCGCGCGCTGCAGAACCTTGCCTATGTCACACCTTCCCATCAGTTTCCGCTCGGCGGCGTCATGCCGATTTCTCGCCGTCATCAGCTCCTCGAATGGGCACGGGAGAACGACGCTTATGTCATCGAGGACGATCAATGACAGCGAGTACCGCTACGATATCGGTCCGATCCCCCCAGTCCATAGTCTCGACGCTGCAAGCGCCGTCATTTATTTCGGTACGATTTCCAAAACGCTGTCGCCGATGATGCGCATCGGCTATCTCGTCGTGCCACCGGAACTGCAGGACGTGTTCGCGACCGCCAAGCAACTGTGGACAGACATTCGCCGGTGACCGAACAGGCAGCCTTGGCGTCTCTGATCGAAAGCGGCGCCTATGAAAGCCATGTGCGCCGCGTACGGCGGCTGAACAGGGAGCGCCGTGAGACATTGTTGAATGCGCTGCAGCGGGTGTTTGGCGAACGGATCACTGTAGAAGGCGCCGATGCAGGATTGCATGTGGTGGTCTGGTTCAACGAACTGCCGATGTCGTCCGAGGCGGCCTTGCTTGAGACCGCCCGACGTGCTGGCCTTGGCGTTCATGCGATCTCGCCTCTTTATGAGCCAGAACCAGAAGAGGCCACAGCGTATCGGCTTGGACTTGTCATGGGGTATTCAGCCCTGACACTAGCCAGCCGCATCCGAAGTGAAACTGGACCAGCAACATAGCGAACGGCACTGTCTAGAGGACCAGTTACGCGCGCAGTTCAGCGATGACCGCGGCTGGTGCCGTGACCGCTGGGATTTGCGAGACACGAGCACCAGCGCGCCGGTTCACAAAGCTGATATGGTCTTCACTTGGAGGCCCGCATCGAAACTTGATGGGGCTGATGCATGACTTGGCCGGGTGGACTGCTCCACATATATTGCGCCTGCGGCTTCCCACGAAATGGAAGAACTGGCGGGAGCGCAACTGATTGCAAACAGTGGGATTGCACGGGAACCTATTCGCCAAAACCCGATATTCGCGAAGTCACGCTAATCGAGGCTGAGGTTGTGGAGGCAATAGCCAAAGGCGAGCCCAAGATCCTGGGTTTCAAAGCCAAGCTCGCGCCCGAGATCATAGACGCAATCTGACGACCCCAGGCGTCCCGCTCAGCCGTCTCCTCGCAAACTCTTCCAGGTCGGAAAGCATAGGCGCGGAAGCGCGAAGAACGAATTGTTCAACCTGACAACCGGTGAGCACGCCACCGCGATCGCTTCCGGTGGGCACACAACGACCAGATCAAGGCGACTGCCGCGGCGCTGGGAGCGTATTTCGACCCGCAGAGCATCTTGACAAGCGGCTCTCTATGGAGAACAGCGAGAAAATCTGAAGCCCGGCCAGCTCCTCATTCGACCCAAGTGGTCAGTCGGAAGTGACGTTCTGGCCTGAATATCGGTGCTTCCACCCTGCAGATCAACTATATCCACCTGACCGTTGGTTTGGCTACCCTGCGCCGTTTCGGTCTTCATCCGCAGACGCGGGCGCAGAAGACATCCGGAAAATGGCATTTCACGTAGTTGGAGCCATAGGCGATCAGCACGAAGGACGCGGCATGGCTTTCCCGAAACCACAGGAGTCAAGCCTTTGAGCTGCCTGAATGTCTTCTCAGCGAAATCCGGCAGACTAGCCGTTCCGGACCATTCCTGAAACGAACTTGTCCTTGAAGCGTGAAACGCCACCCGTGAGCTTTAACGTCGGTATGGATTTCCGGAGCTGGTCCGCTTTGCGACCCGTGAACCCGCACACCATTGCCACCTTCATTGCCGACTCCTGGAACAATGGCACGCCCCAGTGTCTTATGGAGGCCTCCAATTCGGGTGTCGGGCGGCGGAGCGTGCCCGTCAGCGGGAGCGGTCGATGCAACGAGCCACATCGAGCGTCTGTTGGCGCCGTTGTCGCGGACTGCGGGATCGCCACGGTGATTGACGGCCACCTGCAACACTCGCCTGCATCGGTGGCTCTATCGGGCACCGGGTCAAGGCGTTGGGGATTGAGCCTTTCGGGCAGGAAGGGACGATTGCCGATCGACCGACATCATGGACCTGGTACCAGTGCGATCATTCATGCGGCTCAAGCTGTGAGCGTCGGGCGCGACATTCGCTATTTGAGAGCACTGCCTTAGAGCTCGGGTCTTGTGCAACTGCTTGCCGGATCGCCGCATTATTGAAAGGCGAATTGCTTTTCGAGCATGATGCTATTCGGGACGCCCTTCGAAGCCCTGCCGACTGGCATAGACAACGGGAACTTCGTATCTCTTGGTTACGGCTAAAAAGTCAAATTTGAGTATATCCGAAGAGATCGAAATCGGATTTGAACAATTCATTTATCTTAGAAAGAGTTGACGCAGACATCTGCGCTTCATACCTATATCGACCGCCTTCCGCAAATTGCACAGAGACGTTTTCGTTGATCCGCTCCGGAAAATCGATGTCCACGAAGCGGCAGAATGCAGCGAAATCAGCTTCGAATTCTTCCACCTTTCCAACGAAGTTGACTGCCTGAATGGCATTATAGTGGGTCCAGTAGTTCGCCGGGTATAGAGGCAGGCTCGTGTTTCGCCCTACCTCGGAAACTTCGTATTCCTCCAATAGTTCGATCCAAAGATCGAAGTCATAGCGCGCCTCAAATAGCTTGGTTTGATTCTCAACCAGCTGCTTCATTACTAATGTTTTTATCCAGTCTGCTGGAAATTCAAGTGATGGCTGATCCTTAATATCTCTCTGTAACTGCAGGAAGCCCGAATAAGCCCTGTCGTATGGATTTCTAACGAACGCGGCAACCTTGTAGCCCAATCTGCTTTCGGGGAGAGTTGCGAATTCGGCGTAGGTAATGTGTCGATGAACTACACGGTTGAGGAATGGGTTAAAGTGAAAAAATCCGCTGTATGGGCTTTCATTGAGAGCCTGAAGACGAGCATGCGTGGTTGAACTGGCTGTTTTCCACGGCGTGAGCAACACGAATTTGTGCCGATGTGAGATGATCACTGACCTGTTGACTCCTATCCAGAGGTGATCCGCCTGTGATAGCTGATCCCATGTACAGATTCAGCCCGGAAGCGAAGGAGGCGGCAATACGGCGCAGCTGCACTTTGAGAGAGCTGGGGCCCATTCCGATGGTATGTGGGCACTTCCCTTCTTGACTCCGGTCACGGTCCGACAAGATAGTGCACCGTCATCGGGCTAACCGCCGCCAGGCTAACATTGTCTAGAGGATAAACAATGCGCTCGGACGCCCTCGACCCTCGGCGACAACCCGCTCCCTCCTCAGTCCAGATAGCAGACGATTATCCGTCCTTGTCTGTCACGTGGTCAGCGATCAGCGCTCGCAACTGGTCGGTTTACGCCCTTTTTCACAAGATGATTCCGCGGCTCCTGCCTGTGCCGTTGTCTGGCGTGCCGCAGCACCGATTCCGAGAACTCCGAGTACCTTGTCCCGCAGATAGATGAACTCGCGGCTGGACCGGTCTTGACGCGCTTGCTCGGGGATCGAAAGGATCGTGGCGATGCGGCCGGGGTGAGGCTGCATGATAACGACCCGATGTCCGAGGTGAACCGCCTCGTCGACGTCATGGGTCACCAGCAGCGCCGTCGTCCCCTCATGTTGAACGATGCGTTTGAGTTCCTCCTGCAGCTTCAGGCGCGTGAGCGCATCCAAGGCACCGAGCGGCTCATCAAGCAGCAGAAATCGCGGCCGGTTGACGAGCGCCCGGGCAATCGCAACACGCTGGGCCATTCCACCCGACAACTGCGCAGGGTAGGCCTTGGCAAATTGCGACAGACCGACGAGATCGATATGCTCGCGCACTGTCTCCTGCTTCGCGGATCGTGATAAAGGGCTGCGTTGCAGCGCAGCCGCGACATTTCCCTCGACCGTGAGCCAAGGCAACAGCCTGTGATCCTGAAAGACGATCGAGCGATCGAGACCTGGCCGACGGACGGGCGCGCCGTCGACCAGGATATCCCCACTGTAGTCGAGATCGAGGCCGAGAATAAGCCGCAACAAAGTAGACTTCCCGCAGCCTGACGCGCCCACGATCGTGACGAACTCTCCGGTCTTGACGGAAAGATCGACACCGGCAAGCACCTTCAGCTCTCGCCCTGCGACGGTGAAGCTTTTGTCGAGATGACGAATTTCAAGTGCCGGCGCGACATTACCCTGAAAAGTGGACGATGGGTATATCCGGTTCATCGCGTTCTTCTCCTGAGAAGCCATGTTTCCAGCCAGACAGCCGAGCTATTGTAGAGGAGGCCGATGACGGCCAGGACGATGATGCCGAGAAAGAGTAGATCCATCTCGAACAGTTGGCTGCCCTCATTGAGCCTGCCGCCGATTCCTGGCGTCACATTGAGAAAAAGCTCAGACCCGAGCGTCGCGAGCCAGGCATAGATAAGAGCGGAATGCAGACCGGTGAATATGGAGGGGAGAGCACCAGGCAGAGCAACGAGACGCGCAAAGTCGATCCGACTGAAGATCAACACCTCCGATAGTTCCCGATAGGCTGGAGGCAGCCCTCTCACGCCCTGCCAAGTGTTGATGACCACCGGCTGAAACCCCGCGACGGCGATGAAGGCGATCTTGCCGGCATCCGCGCCGCCAAACCATGCTGACAAGAGCGGTACCCAGGCAAAAAGCGCGATCTGACGAAAGGCCAGCAGGCTTGGACCGACAATCCGCTCCGCTGTGCGCGAGAAGCCAAGCCACAGGCCGAGCAACAGGCCGGCGAATGCACCAATCGCAAAGCCAGTGATGTTTCGCCTGAGGCTCTCACTGATATCGAAGGCCAGCGTGCCGGTCGTAAATTCCGTTCTGGCACGGGCAGCCACGGCTGCTGGCGAAGGAACAAAACGGGGTTCCACCCATGCAAACTGCGCTGCCGCAAACCAAAGAAGCATGATAGTCCCGAAAGCCAAAAAGGGGCGCCAATGCCGCGCTGCGCAGCGAAGCACTTGGAAAGGCGAAGCGTCAGCGGCCATAGGCGTCCTCCGTCTTCCAGGGCTGGACGAGACGTTCCAGATATTGGAGTGTCGCGTTGAGCAACAAGCCGATTGCCGCGATAACCACCATCGCAGCGATAACCAGTTCCAGCTGGAAGAGCTGACGGCCCCAGGTCATCAGGTAGCCAAGACCTTCGAAGGACGCGAACAATTCGACAATCACCAGATTCTGCCAGGCGGCGGCCAGTCCTTCGCGAAGGCCGGTGAACAGGGACGGCAGCGCGGCCGGCAGAACAATGGCCGACACCCGCTGCAACGGTGTGAAATCGAGGACGCGACCGAGTTCCACAAGTTTGGGGGAGACGTCGGTAATGCTGCGCGTGGTCGCCAGGATCACCGGTATCGCCGTCGACCAGGCGATGCAGACATATTTGAGTTCCTCGTCGATGCCGACGAACAACACGAGGAGCGGCAGCCAGGCAAGCGTGTTGACCTGCGCAAGGGCGGTGAAGACCGGCGCTACAAATGCTCTGATCCTGGGCGCGAGCCCGAGGGCGGCCCCGGCGACGAGACCCAGCATCGCACCGATTGTGAATCCGATGGCGACGCGCCGCAGGCTTTGAAGGGTGTGTTCGGCAAGGGACCCGTCGCGCCACAATTCCACGATGGTTGCCCAGACCACCGCAGGAGCCGGCAGGATCTGTTGCGGCAGCCAGCCGAAGCGCGACAAAAATCCCCATACCAGCAACAGGGTTGGTGGCAGTGAAATCCCGTAGGCGATGTCGGTCAAAGCCGGCAATAATCGGGTGAACTGTCGTTCTGCAGGCGGATCGGCCGAAACAGTGAAGGTCATCTCTCGTCCTCGTTGGCGAAGGACCGGCCGCGCTGGCGGCGCGGTCCAGTCCTATCGACATTCAGTTCGTCTGCTTCTTGTCTAGGTCGCCCCGCCTGGCGACTTCGCCGTTGGCCGTTAAGCTTGACCAGTGGTTCTCCAGCTTCAGCTCCTTGAGCGCCTGCCGCAGATATTTCGGCTCCAGCCAGCCGTCGACGTCGACGTCGCCCTTGATCAAGCCGTAGGTCTTTGCCCGCGCGACCTTGTCCTTGTAACGGGCAACGACGAAATCATCGATGAGGGGATTGAGCCGGTTCGCAAGCGTGTCGCCCTCAAGGTCCGTTTCGAAGACATCCTTGGGGAAACCCGAAAGCGACCAGCCATCGAAGACCTCGTCCTTGTTAGATGGATCCGAAGCAAAGGCGGCCGCTTTGACGAAGGTGGTAACCACCCGCTGCGTCAGATCAGGATGGGCCTGTTCGAAGGCGGCCGTGACCAGATAGGACGAATTGCGACCAAGTGTCGGATCGTCGCCCTTGGTGGTATAGGCGATCTTCACGATCCCTTTGTTCGCCAGTGCCAGAAATTCCGGGCCGCCAAACACGGCGTCAACGTTGCCCGACGCGAGTGCAGCTACGGCAGCACTGGTGTCGAGATTGATGAAGCGGACGTCCTTTTCCGTGAGGCCGTGGGTGGACAACACGTGATCGGTGGCGAGCTGCAAATTGGTTCCCTTGAAGAGCGCAACCTTCCTGCCCTTCACGTCGTCGATCGACTTTATATCGCTGTTGGCCGGCACGGCGAGATAGATCGGCTCATGCCGGCTGGTGGCGAATAGGAACTTGTGCTCAAGCCCGCGCGAGCGGCCGACGATCGCCGGCAAGTCGCCGAGCAGGAAGAAGTCGAGCTGCTCTGCCGCAACGGATTCGTTGAGCGCAGGACCAGCGCCACGGAAGTAGGTCCACTCGACCTTGATGTCCTTATCGGATGCGAATTCCCTCTCGATGAGCTCGCGGGCCCGCGCATAAGACGTCGCGTCCCCATGCGAATATTGCCTGTTGTCAAGGCCAGTTCCGGGGTGGCCGAGGCGGATGGTCAGTTCCTCGGCTGAGACTGAGCTAAGCGAGGTGAGAAGTGCGGCAAGCACCGCGGCGATACGAAGTTTCATGATCTTTCCCCCTGTTCAGCGCCGCTCAGGCTGCCTTCGCGACCGGCTTGGTTGCCTTGACATGGGTTACGCTGCGGCGACCGTCGACACTAACCGGAACGTCACCGTCAACCGTGGCGCGGCGCACGACCCGGTGCTGGTCGCCATAGTCGTTGACCGCATAATGCTGGGTGGCACGGTTGTCCCAGATGGCGACATCACCAGCCTGCCAGCGCCACCGCACGGTGTTTTCGGGGGCGGTGACATAGGATTGAAACACCTCGTAAAGTTTGGCGGAATCGCTCTTCGACAGACCGACGAGGCGCTGCACGAAATTGCCGAGCAGCAGCGTCCGTTCTCCAGTTTCCGGATGGACGCGGACGACCGGATGCTCCGTTTCGTAGATCGTCGAGGTGAAGACTTCCTCGAAGTGTTTCTTCTCCTCAGGGCTGGCGCGAGGACGCACGGCCGCGTAGTCGAATGCATTGCTGTGGATCGCCCAAAGATTGTCGGCCAAGAGCTTCAGCGGCGCCGGCAGACTCTCATACGCGGCGTGGGTGTTGGACCAGATCGTGTCGCCCCCCGCCGCCGGAATGACGACGCCACGAAGAACCGAGAATTTCGGATAGGCATCGACGAACGTCACATCGGTGTGCCACTGGTCTGCCCTGCCGCCGCCGCGGCTGGAATCGAGGTTGAGAATTGAGGCGGTGCCGGCAATCGGTCCCTGTGTGGGATGAGGGACAAGGTCACCCAGGCGCCGCGCGAACAATTCCTGTTCCGCGTCGTCGAGGTGCTCCTGGCCGCGGAAGAAGATGACCTTGTGCTTCAGAAGCAACTGGTTGATGGCTGCTATCATTGCGTCGGAAAGGTCTCCGCCAAGGCGGACGCCTCTGATTTCGGCTCCGACACGTCCAGTCAGCGGTACAACGTCGGACTCAGGAATGGTCTGATTGACAAGGATCGGGTTGCTCATGGGGATCTCCTGGTTGATTGCAAGAGTACAGCAAATCGCATCCGGCCAGCGGATGTCCGCTCGCGTTGAAATTCTCATCGCTAGTCGACAGAGCTATCGAACAGGATAATCCTGTATATCTATAGAGAAGATGTTCTAAATTTACCTGATCCCACGCAACAGCGATCTCCGTTGCGCCGGTCTCGGTGTTGAATTCTGTTCACGACAGCCGGCGGAACGTGCCTCCGGATATTCGCGAACCTACCGGCGCCGAAATTCGACCGGCTGGCGAGAGCCGCCGCGAACAGTGCCCACTGTCCCTCCTCCCTCCCATGCGCTTCTTGGGGTGTTCGCTGTGTCGCGCGACGTGAGGCGCAGCGGAACGTGGCGTGCACTATGGGCCACGACCCGAATTGCCGTCGCCGAAACCCATCGGGCTTTAAATCGATCCACAAGCACTTAGGGCAGCGGTATCCGCAAGCCTTCAGGCAATCCTTCGTGCCGAACAGACTGCGCTGAGCGAAGATGCGCACACGTGAATGTTGGCTCGCCTTCAGTAGCTCCGCGAAAGCGCGAAGTGGTATGATGGAATGGTTTTATGGCGGGACGCGGGAAACATTCGAGTTGTTATAGCATCGTTATCAGTATTGGTGGTGCTCATGGACCCGAGTAGCCCGGGACGAGAGCTATCGAGATAGAACGCCGGCCATGTTTGGGCAACGGAATTGGTCTAGAGCTAAGAAAAATCCTGCGGAAGCAGTCAATAAACATCGACTCCAATCTGCAGCCTTCCTTCAGACCAAAATACCTGCAAGTTATGCGATTCGTTTTTGTTCCATTACAGGCAAGGAGAATAGCATGACCGAATCGCGCATGGACGCCCGGGAACGCAGACTTGAGCTCACCAGCCGTATCGTCGCGGCCTATCTGAGCCGCAATACTGTGCCCGCCGGGGAAGTGCGGCGCCTGATTGAACAGACCTACGACTCCTTATGTGGCACATCTCAGGCGGAAAAAACCGAACCGGCCAGCGAGTCGCGCCCCGCAGTGCCGATCAAGAAATCAGTCACTGCGGACTTCATCATCTGCCTGGAAAATGGCAAGAAATTCAAATCGCTGAAGCGACATCTGATGGCCAAGTACGGCCTCACTCCGGAGCAGTATCGTGAGAAGTGGAAGCTTCCCTTCGACTATCCAATGACCGCTCCAAACTACGCCCACCAGCGCTCCCAACTAGCGCGTGCGATTGGTCTCGGAAAGAACCCTGAAGGGCCGGCGCCTGCATCCGCGCCCGCCGCGGAAGCTCGTGCCCGCAAGAAGATAAACCTCTAGTTCCGGTGACATCTGTTGCTCCAGCCCACGGACACCGGTGTGCGGCGCCGACAGAGCAGCGGCCGTCAACGACGACTGGGAGGGCAGTGCCGTTCTAGCGACGCTCTACCACCAGGATGTATAAAAGGCGGCCAAGCCTTCGCCAGCCGGTCGACGGGCATTGGCCACAAGGGCGAGATCATCGTCGATATCGCTGCCGTCGGACATGCCGAAGCAAAAGCCTTCGGTATGGGGCATGCGACCCGAATCGCCCCGAAATGAAACGGACGAAGCTCCCTGCGAAGTCCTGCGACCGCACATCGATGGCCCGCGTTACGGACGGCATTGTCTCATTGTTTGCCGCCCTGTTTTCAGATGGAAGCCTTTATCCGCGGGAGGCTATTCCTCGAACGGCTTTCGGCCGGAAGCCGTGGCGGCTCCGCCCTCTGATCCGCGTCATCGTACCATGCTCAGGAGTGCTGTCGTGGTACAAGCCCCAATCACGGCCGCGAAATCGTGGGCAGCGGAGAAGGGATCCATGTCGGCGCGAAAGCGCCAATGGGCACCACCACCAAAAGGCAGACACCAGGTGTGAGAAGTCGATGACCTGAATGGGCGCATGATCGAACAGATCTGGACCGGGAAAATCAGGATTTAACTGTGGGCGGGAGCTCCTTTGGCAGATTTGGACCGATCCGCAGATCATCATACCGGCCAGCGGCTTCTCAAGTACCGTAGCGAAAGGCCTGACAGAAGACCGCACTCGATCACCGGGGCTACCGGGGTCTTGTGATGAGAAGCGGGAAGAGATCATCCCCACGACCATCAAGAGAGACTACCCTCAAGCGAGACCAACCAACAGTTTCGCGCTTGGTCCGGATGTGCAAACAAACTGAATGTGCAAACGAACTGCATGTCGGCCGGGCCCGTCGAACGATCAACGCGTCTCGGGTACATCGACCTGCAGAAGCGCGCCATGCGACCGACGAAACGTAACCGTGAAGGAGACAATACACCGGTCCTGGAATGTTTGGGGATATCTCGTAGTTGATGAGGGTTCCGGGTCCGATGGCTGGGTCTCACAGCGATCTTCTCCGCCATTCGAATTCTCTTCGTCGCACCGCCTGGCAACGCTCCGCATTCATCCGGGGAAAGCCGTCACCGAACGCTGCCTTATCTTTAGACAGCGGCGCAATAGTTCGATCACCGCCCGACGATCTGACAACTCCTCTCAAACGCATTTTCGTATATCCATAAGATGGATGATTGTTATCCCAACTATCGATTATACCAATCCTGACCAATGCTATTAGAAGATCCTGAATGAAGGCCCCAGGCGCTTGTCGGTGCTCGTGATTACTGCGTCGGCTGAAGTGCAGGAACGAATTTGGAGAGAACATGTGCGGCATTGTTGGCATCGTAGGGAAACAGCCGGTGTCGGAGCGGCTGGTCGATGCGTTGAAGTGGCTGGAATATCGAGGCTATGATTCGGCCGGCGTTGCGACGATCACCGAGGGCGCCTTGCATCGCCGGCGTGCCGAGGGCAAGCTCGTCAATCTAGAGGCGAGGTTGAAGGAAGAGCCGCTGAGCGGCACCATCGGCATTGCCCACACGCGCTGGGCGACCCATGGTGCTCCAACGGAGCGCAATGCCCACCCGCATTTCACCGGCGGTGTCGCGGTCGTCCACAACGGCATCATCGAGAATTTTGCGGAAATCAAGGACGAGTTGTCGGCGGTCGGAGCGGAGTTTCTGACTGAAACCGACACGGAGGTCGTCGCGCATCTTCTCGCGAAATACCGCCGCGAGGGCATGGGCCTGCGTGAGGCCATGCATGCGATGCTGAAGCGGGTCAGGGGCGCCTATGCGCTTGCGGTCCTCTTCGAGGATGATCCGTCGACCATCATGGCCGCACGCAACGGACCGCCTCTGGCGATCGGCCACGGCAACGGCGAGATGTTCCTCGGATCCGACGCGATCGCGCTCGCACCCTTCACCAACGAAATCACCTATCTGGTCGATGGCGACTGGGCGGTCATCGGCAGGACCGGCGTGCACATCTTCGACACCGAGGGCAACGTCGTCGCGCGCCCGCGGCAGGTCTCGATGGCTGCCGCCTATCTGGTCGACAAGGGCAATCATCGTCACTTCATGGAAAAGGAGATCTACGAGCAACCGGAGGTGATCTCCCACGCGCTCGGCCACTACATCAACTTCATCGATAATCGGGTCGTGCCCGTTTCCGACGGCATCGATTTTGCCAAAGTTCCGAGCCTCGCCATCTCCGCTTGTGGCACGGCGTATCTGGCCGGGCTGATCGGCAAATACTGGTTCGAGCGTTATGCGCGTCTTCCGGTCGAAATCGATGTTGCTTCAGAGTTCCGGTATCGCGAGATCCCGCTCTCGCCGCAATCGGCCGCTCTTTTCATTTCGCAGTCTGGCGAAACGGCCGATACGCTGGCATCGCTCAGGTACTGCAAGGAACACGGCCTGAAGATCGGTGCCGTCGTCAATACCCGCGAATCGACGATCGCGCGAGAGTCAGACGCCGTCTTCCCGATCCTCGCCGGTCCCGAGATCGGCGTGGCATCGACCAAGGCCTTCACCTGCCAGCTTGCCGTGCTCGCCGCGCTTGCCATCGGCGCTGGCCGGGCGCGAGGGGCGGTCAGCGAGCAGGAAGAACAGGCGCTCGTCAGGAGCCTCGCTGAGATGCCGCGGATCATGGGCCAGGTGTTGAACACCATCCAGCCGAAGATCGAGCTCCTGTCGCGCGAACTGTCGAAGTGCCGTGACGTGCTCTACCTCGGCCGCGGCACCAGCTTCCCGCTGGCGATGGAAGGCGCGCTGAAGCTTAAGGAGATTTCCTACATCCATGCGGAAGGCTATGCGGCCGGTGAGCTGAAGCACGGACCGATCGCGCTGATCGACGAGAACATGCCGGTCATCGTCATCGCGCCGCACGACCGCTTCTTCGACAAGACCGTCTCGAACATGCAGGAAGTTGCCGCTCGTGGCGGGCGCATCATTCTCATTACGGACGAGACGGGAGCCTCCGTATCGAAGCTCGACACGATGCACACGATCGTGCTGCCGAACGTCGACGAGGTCATCGCTCCGATGATCTTCTCCTTGCCGGTGCAGCTCCTCGCCTATCACACGGCCGTCTTCACGGGGACCGATGTGGACCAGCCGCGCAATCTCGCCAAATCGGTGACCGTCGAATGATTGTGACACTTTCATAAGTGGCAAGGCTCCTCCATCGGAAACGCCAACACTTCGTACTTAGAAATCAAAGCCCGGATAGAGATCCAGATGACGATAATTGGTCGGTGCAATTTCGGGAAACTCGCAGTCGCCATAACCATGGTAATCGCCACCCTCCTTTCCGCAGGTTGGGCGATTGCGCAAACTAAACGTGGCAGCCCGATCGAGCTTGCTCAAGCCGACGTGAGCACCGCCGTTCGGCAGGACATCGTAAACGAAGTCCGTATAGCCGGCTCTCTTACGCCCATTCGACGTTCGACAATGACATCTCGGATATCCTCGACAATCATTGGGCTGCCCGTGCAGATCGGAGACGTGGTCAAAGCCGGCGACCTCCTCGTCCGTTTTGATACGGAAGCTCTCGGATCGGCCGTGACAGCACGAACAGCAGAGATGGATGCCCTTAACGCCCAGATCGAACTCGCTGAGTCGGTGCTTGAGCGAAACACCACGCTGGGTGAACGAGGTGCGGCATCGGAGGCGACGAGGCTTTCAGCGCGGGCGAACGTGCTCAAACTTCGCGCGCAGCTCAGATCGAAACAGGCCGAGGTCGCGGATGCCGAACGCTCACTCTCCTATGCAGAATTGCGCGCCGAGTTCGATGGCGTCATTGCTGCGCGTCCGGTGGAACAGGGCCAGACCGTGCCGCTGAACACCGAACTGATGACTATTGTCGAGCTCAAGCGGATGGAGGTTGAAGCCGGGGTTCCTACGAGCCGCATCCCATTGGTTCGCCTCAAGCAGCTTGTAGAGCTGACTGTAGAAGGTTTTCCGGGCCGCACGTTCCCTGGTGAGGTCGTCCGTATCTCGCCCACCGCGGTCGCTGGATCGCGCGCTGTGCGGGTATTCATCGCCATCAATAACAAGGACGGCCTATTGAGAGGCGGGATGTTCACCACCGGCATCCTCAAAATCGACGACCAGGAGGATGTTATAGCACTTCCGCCGGCCGCCATCCGGCATGACGCAGATGGATCTTTCGTTCTCAAGGTGGAAGGAGGCGTTTTGCGCAGGCAACCTGTCGAGCTCGGCAGGAGTTGGAGCGACCGAAATCTTGTGCAGCTGTCGGGGGTGAATGAGGGTGATGTTATCGTCACCGCCCCCTTGCCCGATCTCGTCCCCGACACGCCCGTGGCCATCGAGGGCACCTGACGGATGTTCCTTACGCGTATCAGCGTCAACCATCCGGTCTTCGCCACCATGATGATGGTGACGATCCTTGTCCTTGGACTCTTTTCATATGGTCGACTAGGCGTCGATCACTACCCCGAGACCGACCTCCCGATCGTCGTGGTCGAGACCACCTACACCGGAGCGTCACCGGTATCGGTCGAAACCGAGATCTCACGGACGATTGAATCGGCGCTCAACACGATCGGCGGCATCGACAGCATCACCTCGGAATCCTACGAAGGACGTTCGATCGTTGCGGTCCAGTTCGAACTCGATGTGGACCCAAAAATCGCGGCGCAGGAGGTACGCGAGAAAGTTGCGCGGCTGCAAGCGACGTTCCCCGACGGAGTGGATACACCTCAAGTCTCGCGCTTCAAACCGGACGACCAGACAATTCTCTCTCTTGCGGCATCCTCGTACAGCCGGACGCTGCCCGAAATCACCACGCTTGCCAATCGCGTGATCACTAATCGCCTGAGCGTCATATCCGGCGTCGGCCAGATTTCACTGGTTGGCGGTAGCGAGCGGCAGGTTCTCGTGATTGTGGATCCTGATCGTTTGGAGGCTTATGGCGTCGGTGTCTCTACCGTCATGGATGCAATCCGACGCGAGAACCAGGACCGGGCGGCGGGAACGCTCATATCCGGCATTAACCAGCGGATCGTGACGGTCGAGGGACGCATCGCGGACGCTTCAGGCTTCAACAGCATCATCGTCGCTCAAAGCGGCGGCTATCCCGTCTACCTCTCGGACGTGGCGACTGTTCTCGACACAGGCGCTGAAGTGACCAGCCGTGCGAACTTTCAGAGCATGACATCTCTTGGGGTGGATATCGTCAAGATCCGCGGCGCGAACACGGTAGAGGTAGCGTCCGCGCTTCGCAGGGAAATCGCTGCGTTGAACACAGAACTAGCAAAGGAGAACGTTCAGCTCACCATCACGCGTGACAACTCCCGGCCCATAGCCTCCCAGGTTTCCGAAGTTCAGCGGACGCTGATCGAAGGCGGTGTTCTGGCCGTGCTGGTCGTGTTCGTGTTTTTGAACTCCTGGCGATCCACGGTCATCACCGGCCTTACGCTCCCCATTTCAGTCATCGGCACATTCGCGACCATCTACGCTTTCGGCTTCACGCTGAACGTCATGACGCTGATGGCACTCTCCCTGTCGATTGGTATTCTCATTGACGACGCGATAGTCGTTCGTGAAAACATCACCCGGCATCTCCATATGGGCAAGGATCATGTCAGGGCGGCGCTCGATGGCACCAACGAGATTGGCCTTGCCGTTCTGTCGACTACACTGTGCATTGTCGCGGTGTTTCTACCTGTGGCGTTCATGGGCGGGCTGATTGGTCTCTTCTTCCTGCAGTTTGGCGTTACCGTCGCCGTGGCCGTGGTGATTTCGCTCTTTGTCTCCTTTAGCCTCGATCCGATGCTGTCGAGCGTTTGGTACGACCCCCAATCTCAAAAAGGTGCTAAGCGAGGCTTCTTCGGTCGGATGATTGAGCGATTCGATCAATGGTTCGAGGGTCTCACGAGCCGGTACCGCTCTGTCATTCACTGGTCATTCGACCACCGGAAAACGACGATTGCTGTTGTCGTTGGCATGTTCGTTGGCAGCCTGGTGCTTGTGCCGCGCATCGGAACTGAGTTTTTGCCGCCAGCCGACCAGGGTGAAGTGAGCATATCGCTAGAAGCCAACGAAGGCGCTTCCCTCGATTATATGGCCGCAAAGGTCGGCCAAGTCGAACAAGTGCTGCGGGAATTCGATTATGTCGCCTCGACCTATTCCACCATCAACTCCCGCGGAGTGCGCGGCTCGAACCAGGCCATGGTGGCCGTGCAACTTGTGCCCAGCGATCAACGGAGGCTGACGACGGCGGAAACCATTGATCCCATCCGTCAGCGGCTTGCTAGAATCGCCGGCCTAGATATCTCCGTCAGACAGCCTTCCGGACTGAGCGGATCGTTGAAGCCGCTGGAACTCTCGATTCTCGGGGATGGTGATGAAGAGCTGCGACGGCTCTCCGATCAAATCACCTCGGCGCTCGCGGCTATCCCAGGCGCGACGGAAATCGAATCTTCGATTGAAAATGTTCGACCAACGCTGGCGGTCCGGGTACGCCGAGAGGCGGCGAGCGATCTGGGCGTGTCGATCGCGATGATCGGCGATACGCTCAGGCCACTCATCGCCGGCGATGCGATATCCGTATGGAACGGCCCCGACGGAGAGCCCCATGATGTTGTGGTGCGTCTGCCCCCGACCGGCCGACGGGATGCCGCACAGCTCCGCAATCTCACAATCTCGACCGGCCGTACGGACGACAACGGCAAGCCGGTAACAGTATTGCTGGATCAAGTCGCCGACGTCGTCGAGGGCACCGCGGCTGATGCAATCACCCGCAAGGATCTATCGCGGGAGGTCCGCATATCCAGTAATATCGAAGGAAGAGCTTTGGGCGACGTTGCGGCCGATCTGAACGCCGCGATCGCAAAGATGGACATCCCGGTCGGATTTCGCATCTCGTTCGGCGGTGATGCGAAGAACCTGGCCGAGAGCACCGCCTATGCACTCCAGTCGCTGGTGCTAGCCGCAATCTTCATCTACATCATTCTGGCTTCTCAGTTCGGCTCCTTCATCCAGCCAATTGCTATTATGATGACATTGCCGCTATCCCTGATGGGCGCCCTACTTGGTCTTCTGTTTACCGGATCGACTCTCAACATGTTCTCGATGATCGGCTTCGTCATGCTGATGGGGCTGGTGACCAAGAACGCGATTCTTCTCGTCGACTACTCCAATCTAGGCGTTCGGGAAGGCAAGAGTCTGCGTCAGAGCCTCGCTGATGCCGGAGCGGTAAGGCTCCGGCCGATCGTAATGACGACCCTCGCCATGATCTTCGGTATGCTCCCGACGGCCTTGGGCTTAGGCGAAGGCGGCGCGCAGCGCGCCCCGATGGCCCATGCGGTCATCGGCGGGTTGATATCCTCGACCCTCCTCACTTTGGTCTTTGTGCCTGTCGTACTCACGTACCTCGATGCCTTGGCCAGGCGCGTCAAACGCTGGCTCACGCATCCTGCAGAGACGAACGCCTCGGCTCAGCCCAACGACTTCGATAAGCACGAAAGTCGTACTGTCTCTGTCGCAGGCGAGCAGACCACGACAACACCGATCGGACGTCAGTTCGGCACAGCAAATAAGTGAGGTCGTATGCATGAAATTTCCCTCGCGGACGTACCGGGGTTGGTTGGCCAGGAACTCGGTACATCCAAATGGATCACTGTCGATCAAAGGATGATCAACCTCTTCGCCGATGCGACCCATGACCATCAATTCATTCACGTGGACCCGGAACGCGCAGCGGCCGAAAGCTATGGAAAGGTATGCTTTCGCGCTCTGCGCGCATCGAACTTCGTGCTCGAGGTCGCCAGGTCCTGTGCCGGGAGACGGACGCACGCGCCAACCGGCCGAGAAGCACTAGAAAGCCAAGCCCGCTCCAAACACCTCGATCGCGTAGAAATACAGTTCGGCGTCAAGAGCGCGCTTGCTATTAGCGGAATGTCGAAACCCGTGCCGTTCTCCGAAACAAGGAAACACCCAACCGGCCTAGCGCAGTGCCGAAGCGCAGCAACAATCGCTCGGGTATGATTCGGCGGCACCACCGCGTTCCTCACCGTGAAAGAGGGACAGCAATCAGCACGCCGCCAGCATCGTGGCGAATGCGATCGGGTTTGCCAGGACGCGATCGGCCGCTGCAAAGAAGAAGAACACAGCATTGCTGTAACGGCATTATCGCCGCTCGTTGAACGCCAAGCGATGCTCCACATAGAACGCCGAGGTGTCTATGGGCCGCTTCTCGTTCGCGGTCAGTTTCTTGATATACTGCTTCGTGGGGCCGTTGGTGGCGGTGAGAGGGCAGGCGCGGTCAGCAACATGCAACAAGGTTCAGTGCCGATGTCAATCTTTTGCTGACTTTTCCTGGCGCACATCCTTGGGGCCCAGGAGCAAAGCTGTGCTGGTAAAACTTACGTCTGAGCTCAACCACTCGAACATGGAGTAATCGCGGCGCGACCGTCTCTGGTTTTTGGGCTGGTGAGGGTGGTTGCCCCCGATAGGATGGAAAAACGGGCTCTCGATTGGAACCGGGGCCAAACATCGGATGGAGGCAACCTTGAACCAATATATTGGCCTTGATGTTTCATTGAAAGATACCGCAATTTCGATCCGGGAGGACGGGAAACGGATCTGGCGGGGGAAATGTCCTTCGGATCCCAATCTTCTCGCGCAGATGATCCGCAAAAAAGCTCCGCGCGCGCGGCGCGTCGTATTCGAAACGGGACCGCTGTCGACGTGGTTCTATCACGCGCTGACGAGCGAGGGGTTGCCGGCGGTCTGCATTGAAGCGCGGCACGCGCAAAAGGTATTGAACGAAACGCTCAACAAAACCGATGCCAACGATGCGGACGGTTTAGCTCAACTCGCTGAAGCAGGCTTTTACAAAGCGGTTCGCGTCAAGTCGTTTGACGCTATGATGGCCCGCACGTTGGTGGCTGCCCGCGAACAGCTTCTGAACATCTCAACACAACTTGGCAATCAAATCCGCGGTCTGATGAAGACCTTCGGTCTGATCATCCCAAAAGGGAAGGGTCGGGTGTTTGATGGCGATGTGCGGAAGCTTTTAGATGGGAACGTCGAGCTTGCGAAGATTATCTTGCCTCTTTTGGAGGCGTGGTACGATATCCGCAAGCGCGCAGCCGATCTTGGTCGCCAGCTGCTTATAGTGGCCCGTCGGAGCGAAGCCACGAAGCTATTGATGACGATTCCGGGAATCGGCGCGGTCACGGCGGTGTCCTACGTTACAGCAATTGAAAATCCAGAAAACTTTCGAACGTCGCGCTCGGTGGGCGCCTGGCTTGGGCTGACAACCCGGCGTTATCAGTCAGGCGAGGTCGACTATGACGGCCATATCTCGCGAAGGGGTGACAATCGTTTACGTGGGTTGCTTTATGAAGCAGCGACAGTGCTTCTGACGAGAACCAGTGCCAGGACGGAGAGCAGTCTCAAGCGTTGGGGACTTAAGCTGCGCGAGCGACTTGGCTTCAAACGGGCCGCCGTGGCCGTCGCCCGGAAACTCGCGGTCATCATGCACAGCATGCTCAAGACGGGAGAAGTGTTCAACGCATCGGCTGGCGCGACCATATAGGAGACGTTTAGCCTTCCTCCCTCAGCGCGCCATCTAACTTTGGGTGCTGAGCGTCCCTGCTGCGGACGTGGGCAGGATCATTCCGCTTCTGGTGGCTGCAGCTCGTTGAGACTGCGCCTCGAACATCAGGAAGATCCCACCTGCGAAAACCATTGTGCGGCGACATTTGTCGACCGCGGAGACAACCCTGCTCCCAGCATTGGATAGCTCCGAAGGACACGGCCGGTGAGGGCGGATCCAGCCAATCAGTTCAGCCGGTTTGCCTGTCCCGCAAGCCGGAAAGGGTCGCTGAATGCTCAAACCAGCTTGACGGATGGACTGCGATTAGACAACCACCACAGTTCACTCCGCCGCTTCTGCGCCGACAATCTCCGCCGCGTCGATTCAACCATCACGTCGGAACCGCTCGAGCGCGCGCCGGTCGTGGATCTGGATCATTCGACCTTTTACCATGACGCCCGACTCGCGTAGCCTCGAAAAGGCGCGCGACAGGCCTTCCGGGGCAAGGCCGAGCTTGCCCGCGAGCACGCGCTTCTGGAACGGGAGGCGGAACGAGAAGCTGGCCGTGTCTTTCGGACAATGGCTGAGAACATAGTTTGCAACGCGCTGAGGGGCGGTGAGCAGGCGATCTTCCGCGAGCAGGTCCTCCGTCATCTTGCCGCGATGGCACAGATGCTCGATCATTGCTTGCGCCATGTCGGGATCTGCCGCGGCAAGCTGCCGAAGCTTGCCGCTATCGACCTGCACGACGATCGATGCTTCGGCGGCAACGGCGCTGGTCGTGGCGCGCTGGCCCAAAAACATCGCGTTCTCGCCGAACATTTCGCCTCTTGCGAGTACGGCAACGTCGGCCTGGCGCCCGTCCTTTCCCAGCCGGCAAAGCCGGACCAGACCGGAAAGCACGAAAAACACATCGGCAATGTCGTCGCCCTGATGGAACAGGACGTCCTGCTTTTCAAAGGTCGATAGCGTCGCTCCTTCGACAATAGCCTCGACGCTGGAGCCCGGCAGCCGCGCGAAAAAACGGGAGGCGGAAAAGATCGCCCGATCCCTCGAAGTCAATTGCAAGGTCTTCATGCACGTGCCCTAACAAGATCACATCAATCTAGCCTTCTTGCGGAAAAGTTGGTTGACCTCGGTCAAACAACTGAAGAGCCTGTCAGTCTTGCGGTCTGCCGTCGCCGTCGTCGAGAACGCGCCAGGACGCACCGTCCAGATCTTCATATTGTCCGCTCTTCAGCGCCCAGAGGAAGGCGGCGAGGCCGAGACCGCCGAGGACCAACGCAATCGGAATAAGATAGACCAGCGTGTTCATCTGCCGCTCCCTGACGGTTGCGTAGCGGCGGCAGACCATCTGCCTTCGTCGGCGCTCGACGATGCGAGGCCGTTCAGCCGCAAGGCATTGGCAACGACGATCAGCGACGAGGTGGACATCGCGACCGCCGCTACCAGAGGTGTCGCATAGCCGAGGATCGCAATCGGGACGGCAATCAGATTGTAGCCGATTGCCAACGCGAAATTCTGGCGGATCAGGCGGCCCGCCCGTCGCGACGTTGCGATCGCGAAGGGGACGGCGATCAGCGGCTGATGCATGAACACGAAATCCGCCGCCTGACGGCCCACGTCGGCCGCAGTCGCCGGCGCCATCGAAACGTGGGCGGCACGCAAAGCCGGCGCGTCATTGATGCCGTCGCCTACCATCAGCGCCCTGCGACCACTGTCAGAGACGTCAGCGCAGACTTGAAGCTTGTCGCGAGGCGACAGTTCGGCCTTCCAGTCTTTGATCTCCAATTGCTCCGCGAGTGCCTGTACGACCGGCTTGCGGTCGCCGGACAATATTGCGACCGTCAGTCCCATTTCGCCGATTTGGTCAATCGCGCTCGCGGTTGCCGGACGCAGACGATCCTCGAAGCGAAAGCATGCAAGCTCCCGCCGATCAACAGAGAGGACCGCCTCCGATTGCCCGCTTCCTGAACCCGGCCCACCAGTCGCAAAGTTCCGGCTGCCGAGCCGGTACACACCGCCCGGCGTCTCAACCTCGATTCCTGCGCCGGGGATCTCCCGGATTTCGGCCTCGAGCGGCGACACTCGCGGTGCGGCGTCCTGGAACGCCGTTGCGATCGGGTGCTTTGAGTGCACGGCAAGCGCAGCGGCCATGGCGAGGGCATCGGGCGCAATTTCCGCCGCGTTCACCAGCCACGGCCTGCCGACCGTCAGCGTGCCTGTCTTGTCGAACAGCACCGTGTCGATTTCGGCGAGCCGCTCCATGGCCGAGCCATCCTTGACCATGACGCCGCCTCGAAAAAGCCGTCCGGCGGCAACGACCTGTACGACGGGCACTGCAAGCCCCAATGCGCAGGGGCAGGTGATGATGAGGACGGCAACGGCGACCAGCATGGCATGGCGAGCATCGCCTTCGATGATCATCCAGCCCACGAAGGTCAAAAGCGCAAGCAAGTGGACGACCGGCGAATAATATTGTGCGGCACGATCGGCAATTCGGCGATAGCGGGCCCTGCCGCCTTCGGCCGCCTCCATCAGACCCATGATTTCGGCCAGGAAGGATTCCCGCGCACTCGCCGTCGCCTCGAGCACCAGCGAACCCGTCAGGTTGAGCGTGCCGGCCTCGACGATATTGCCGGCGGTTACCGGCATCGGCGCGCTCTCACCGCTGACCACCGCGCGGTCGAGATCGCTGCTACCCAAGACCACGCGTCCGTCGACCGGTATTCGCTCGCCGGCAGCGATCATCAGGCGCTCACCAGGTTTGATCTCGTCGATGGCGCGGTATTCCCGCGAACCGTCGGCATGCAAGACTGTCGCTCCGCGCGGCGACAGCCGCGCCAGACCGCTGATCGCGGAGCGTGCACGGTCCCGCATCATGTGGTCGAGCGTCCGGCCGATGAGCAGGAAGAACAGGAGGGTGACCGTCGCATCGAACCAGGCATGCGTCCCATGGCTAATCGTCTCTAGTAGCGACATGCCGTAGGAGAGCGTGACCGCAATTGCGATCGGTACGTCCATGTTGGTCCGCCCGTGGCGAAGCGCGTTCCAGGCGGATTGGTAGAAGAAGCGGCCGGCATAGATCAGCGCCGGCCCCGCCATCATGGCCGATACCCAGTGGAAGAGATCGCGTGTAGCCGCGTCCGCCCCCGACCAGACGGAGACGGAAAGCAGCATGATATTGGCCGCAGCAAAGCCGGAAACGGCGACCGCGCGGATCAATTGCTTCAGGACGGCATCGCCTTCCTCCCCGCGGGGGGTGAAGAGATGCGTCTCGTAGCCCCGCTCGCTGATGGCGCGCACGAGTTCTGCAGGATCGCTGCGTTTACCGGCAACTTCCTCCTTCCAGACGATCGAAACGCGTCGGGAGGAAAGATTGACGCGCGCCCGCTCGACTTCGGGTCTCGCCCGCAACGCCGTCTCGAGCGTTGTGATGCATGCGCCGCAGTGGACGCCCGGCGCGCTGAGATCCGTCTGGCGCAACCCGTTCCCAAGCGCCCGGCTGGCGAGCCACAGCTCCTCGGAAGAGGGCAGCCCCTGCCCCGCCGCGTCTGCAATAACGGTCGTGCCGACCGCCGTGGCACAGCAGCTCATCGGCCCTCTCCCGGCGCGATGAAACGAACCGCCTGCCGGTAGACGAGCGCTCCACCCGCCATAGCCGTCACGTCCGCGATCCACTGCCCCGGTTTGAGCGCCTGCGTCGAAATGAACACACCCTCACCATCGGCAACGAGCTCGACGCGGACATCCTCATGCGCCTCGACGGGCCGTTTGAGCACTGCGACAACCTGATCGACCGCCCGCTCCGGCTCGCCTCTTCGGGTCAACACATAACGGAGGCCGTTCTCGGCGGTAAGTTCGCCCTTGATGCCCCTTGCCGCAAAGGCGCGTGTCTCCGCCACCTTGCCATTAAACTGCTGGTTGGCGACGTAGGCGTTCTCGACGACGAGGCCGCTCCAGCTTCGGCTGGCATTCCAAGCCATGACGAAGTTTACGGACATGATGGTGCCGAAGAACAGCGCCATCACCGCCACCATATGCCATCCGGTAAAACGACGCGGTTCACTGCGTTGGCTGATCATAGCGGCTCACTTTGCTGTTTCCGGTTGATTGAAGTTCGCGCGGTAGACATCCCGCTCGTGGCTGGAAGGGTCTTCGGCTCTGAAAGAAATGCCTTCCTCCGCCTCTGCGAGCTTTGCTTTCGGCACCGTGACGAACACCTTGAGCGACGTCACCTTGTCCGGATCTACTGCAACTGAAAAGCTGCGGCCGTCGCCCTGCGCCCGGCCCGCAATTCGCATGTGCGCCGACGGCATCCCTTCGAGGGCGAGCGTAATGCGCCGCTGCTCGGGGATCATGTTGAGCAGCTTGATCATGTAACCGTTGCGGACGGAACCGTCGGACTCGACCACATATTGCGGATTTCGGTCATGCAGTACGTTCAGCTCTAGTCTGTCGCGTGAGACGAGCGCGTAGAGCAGGCCGAGCCCAACGAGCACCCAGACGCCGAAATAGACAAGAACGCGCGGACGGAAGATGGTCCGCCAATTGAAATGCCTGATGCCGGCGACGAAGGCGCCGTTGGCGCCGCGCACGCGCCGAGGATCGATCGTAGTCGCACCGCCGTCAGTGGCAAGAGCCATGTTAGCGGCATAGTCGCTGAGCGTCGCATAAGAGATCAAACCGCGTTCGCGGCCGAGCTTGTCCATGACGCCGTCACAGGCATCGATGCAGAGCGCACAGGTGATGCATTCGAGTTGCTGGCCGTCACGGATATCGATCCCCATGGGACAAACCGCAACGCAGGCATTGCAGTCGACGCAGTCGCCGACCACCTCGCCGGCTGCGGCTGCCTTTTTGGCATGCCGCGAGCGCGTCTCGCCGCGCCAGTCGTTATATGTGACGACCAGCGAGTTTTCATCGAGCATCGCAGCCTGGATGCGCGGCCAGGGGCACATATAGGTACAGACCTGCTCGCGCATGAGACCGCCGAACACGTAGGTGGTGGCGGTAAGGATCGCCACGGTCATGTAGGCCGCCGGCGGCGCCTGAAGAGCGGCGAAGCTCTTGAGGAGCGTGGGAGCGTCGGCGAAGTAGAATATCCAGGCGCCCCCCGTCGCAACGCCGATCACCAGCCAGATCGCATGCTTGGCAACCCGCTTGCGAATCTTGTGGAGCGTCCATGGCCCGGCATCGAGGCGCATGCGGGCATTGCGGTCGCCCTCGATGAAGCGCTCGATCACCAGAAAGAGATCTACCCAGACCGTTTGCGGACAAGCGTAGCCGCACCACGCGCGCCCGATGGCCGAGGTCACCAGGAAAAGGCCGAAGCCCGCCATGACGAGGAGCCCGGCGACGAAAAAGAATTCCTGTGGCCAGATCTCGATGAAGAAGAAATAGAACCGCCGCGCCGAAAGATCGATCAGAACTGCCTGGTCGGGCGCATGCTCACCGCGGTCCCATCGGATCCAGGGCGTCATATAATAGATGCCGAGCGTCACCAGCATTACCAGCCACTTGAACCGGCGGAAGCGGCCCTCGGCTCGTTTGGGGAAAATCTTTCGCCGTTTCTCGTAAAGCGGCTTGCGGTGACGCGCGGCATTGACGGGCTCGGCTTCGAGCCGCTCGACTGAGCCAGCTTTATGCGCGGGCTTGTGAAGCATTTGGGCAGTCCCGACTAGAACTCGATTGTCAGATGCGGTTTTGCGCCATGTGGCGATTGCGCGCCTTGATCTGCGTCAAGTTGGCGGGCGGGCGCCGCCACCGGCAGTGAGAGCCACCCTCTCCGGGATACGCTCGACCGTGTGTCAGACCCGATTTGAATGGATCGAACCTTGCGGCGGCCGTTTCTAATCGCCATTTTGCTCCGCCGGCCGCGCTGCTGTCGCGCGGCCGCCAGGATTCCGCGCTTACTATTCGCCGCCGCCCAGAGAATGGACGAAGATCGCCAGCTCTTTCACCACCGGATCGCCTATGCGCTGGAGCCAGGCGGGCATGACGCCATGCTTTGGCGACCGCATCTGATCGATGATCGCCTGCTCCCCCTCACCCTTGAGCCAGATCGCGTCGGCGAGATTGGGCGCGCCGAATTCGCGGCTGCCCTTTGCATCTGCACCATGGCATGAGGCGCAATTGTCGGTGAAGAGCTGCTCGCCGGTTTCCACGAGTGCCGGGTTGGAGGGTATTCCGGTGAGGCTCACGACATAGGCTGCGGTTGCGCGGAGCTCCTCCGACGCCAGCATGTCGGCAAAGGCCGGCATTTCCGACACCCGCGTCTCCCCGTCACCTTGGTGACGGACGCCATGCGCGATCGTCTGGTAGATCTCCTCGGGTTTGCCTCCCCAGAGCCACTCGTCATCGTTCAGGTTCGGGAAGCCCTTGCCACCGGCCCCGCCCGAACCGTGACATTGGGCGCAGTTCACCTTGAAAGCGGAGGCTCCGGCCGAGATGGCGAACTGCTTCAGTTGCGGATCGGCCATGATGTCCTCGACCGTCCTCGAGGCGATGCGTTCAAGGTTGCTGGCCTGCGCGGCCTTGGCGGCGGACAACTCCGCGGTGACCTCGGCGCGGCTAGAATAGCCGAGCACGCCCTTGGTCGCCTCCGTCAGCATCGGCCAGGAGGGATAGGCGATCGCGTAGCAGACAGCCCACAGAATAGTGGCGTAGAAGGTATAGACCCACCAGCGCGGCATCGGGTTGTTGAGCTCTCGGATGCCGTCCCATTCGTGCCCGGTGGTGTCTACGCCGCTCACCTCGTCAACGTGCTTATGCTTGTCCGCCATGGATCAGTCCTCCTTCAGGGGGATGGCAGAGGCCTGAGCGGCGGCCTTTTTGGCGCCCGGCCGGAAGTTGAAAAGGACGACACCGAGGAAGAAAAACGTCATGCCGAGCAGCCCCCAGCTATCGGCAAAATGGCGCAGGGCCGTGTAGGTTTCCATCTGCGTTCCTCTCAGCGGTAGCCCGTGGTGTTGTCATAGGTGGAGAAGTCTACGAGCGTGCCCAGCATCTGCAGATAGGCGACGAGCGCGTCCATCTCCGTCAGCCTTTGCGGGTCACCGTCAAAGTCACCGACCTTGGCCTTGGGATAGCGGGCCTCGACGCCCGACGTATCGGAGTTGGGATCCGCCTGAGCTTTGAGGTCCGCGGCCGCATTGTCGATCATCTCTTCGGTGTAAGGAACGCCGACGGCTCTGTTGGCCTTGAGTTTCATGGAAACGTTCTTAACCTCGAGCGGTGCCTCCTTGAGGAAAGCATAGCTCGGCATCACCGATTCCGGCACGACCGAGCGCGGCTCGATCATGTGCTGGACGTGCCATTCGTTGGAGTAGCGGTCGCCGACACGGGCGAGGTCCGGCCCGGTGCGCTTCGACCCCCATTGGAAGGGGTGATCGTACATCGACTCCGCCGCCAGAGAGTAATGGCCGTAGCGCTCGACCTCGTCGCGGAACGGGCGGATCATCTGACTGTGGCAGACATAGCAGCCTTCACGGGTGTAGATGTCGCGGCCGGCAAGCTCCAGCGGCGAATAGGGCCGCATGCCTTCGACTTTCTCGATCGTGTTTTCGAGATAGAAGAGCGGCGCGATTTCCACGATTCCGCCAATGGAGACGACGAGCAGGGAGCCGACGAGCAGCAAGGTGGCGTTGCGTTCAATCAGCCCGTGTTTGTCGAAAATGGACATGATCTACACTCCTATCGCGCAGACGCGGGCTGCGGCGCGGCGCCGACGATCGGGGCTTCGTCGCGCACGCGTCCGAGGATCGTCATTGTTACGTTGAAGGCCATGACGAGTGCGCCGGCGAGGAACAGGGCGCCGCCGGCGGCGCGCATGACATAGTAGGGGAACATGGCCGCGACCGTTTCCGCGAAGGAATAGACGAGGAAGCCCTGGTCGTCGTATTCGCGCCACATCAACCCCTGCTGGATGCCGGCAACCCACATGGCGGCGGCGTAGACGACGATGCCTAGCGTGGCGAGCCAGAAGTGCCAATTGACCATGCGCAGGCTGTAGAGCCGTTCGCGCTTCCAGAGCTTCGGCACCAGAAAATAGACGGCACCGAATGTGATCAGGCCGTTCCAGCCGAGTGCGCCGGAATGCACGTGGCCGATGGTCCAGTCGGTATAGTGGCTGAGCGAGTTGACCGTCTTGATCGACATCATCGGTCCTTCGAACGTCGCCATGCCGTAGAAGGCGACAGCCATGACCATCATTCGGACGACGGGATCGGTACGGATCTTGTCCCAGGCGCCGGAAAGGGTCATCAGGCCGTTGATCATGCCGCCCCAGGAGGGCATCCAGAGCATAATGGAAAAGGCCATGCCGAGCGTTTGAGCCCAGTCCGGTAGCGCCGTGTAGTGCAGGTGGTGGGGACCGGCCCATATGTACATGAAGATCAGCGCCCAGAAGTGGACGATCGACAGCCGGTAGGAATAGACGGGACGGTTCACCTGCTTGGGGATGAAGTAGTACATCATCGCCAGGAACCCGGCCGTCAGGAAGAAGCCGACGGCATTGTGCCCGTACCACCATTGCGTCAGCGCGTCCTGCACGCCCGCGAAAGCCGAATAGCTCTTGGAGCCCAGGAATGATACCGGCACGGCCAGGTTGTTGACGATGTGCAGCATGGCGATGGTGACGATGAAGGCGAGATAGAACCAGTTCGCCACATAAATGTGCGGCTCCTTGCGCTTGAGGATTGTGCCGAGAAAGACGATGAGATAGGCGACCCAGACGATCGTCAGCCAGAGGTCGACATACCATTCAGGCTCGGCATATTCGCGGCTCTGGGTGATGCCGAGCAGATAGCCGGTTGCCGCAAGCACGATGAAGAGCTGATAGCCCCAGAACACGAACCAGCCGAGATCGCCGCCGAAAAGACGCGCGCGGCTGGTGCGCTGGACGACATAGAAAGAAGTCGCGATCAGCGCGTTGCCGCCGAATGCGAAGATGACGGCGGAGGTGTGCAACGGACGGACCCGGCCAAAATTAAACCAGGGTTCGACGTTAAGGTCCGGGAAAGCGAGTTGCAACGCCACGATCACGCCAACGAGGAACCCCACTACGCCCCAGAACACGGTGGCGATGACGCCGTATTTCACGACCTCGTCGAAGTATTCTGTTTGGCGGGCTTCGCGACGCGCGGCCACCGGCCGGAAGTTGACGCGGCGCATGAGCACTAGCGTACCGCCGATCAGCGCGAAGAACAGAACCCACAGATGCGCGCCGAATAGGTGGTCCTGGGCAAAGCCGGCTCCGACCAGCGCCACGAAGGCGCCGGCAGCAAGCACGACTATCTCGACTGAATGTTTCATGAAAGGCCCCAACTCTTTTCCAAACTGGCGTACGACTCGGCACACAGTCCGCCGGAGTCTTCTGAGAATTGTCACAGCGGAGTTCTCGATACCTTGATCCAGATCAAGGTCGCGCTTCGACCGCTCGCAAAGCATGTCTCGAAAGTTGAGAACGGGGGGCGGGCGGCGAGGCAAGACGTGGGGCACCCGGGGGGGTACTACGCTCGATCTGTCTATATGGAGGGAGACCAAACTCACCTCGTAGGCTGAAAGACCGGTCGTCTCGTCGGATCGGCGCACACAAGTATGCGCCGACGGCTCTGAAATCTTTCGGCGGCATAAGGTGTCAGTCCGCTTGGCTCGCACCAGTGGCCTTCTTTTCAACTCGGACAATGCATGAAGCTGCTTGCTGTGGCGGGCTGCCGCTGCCGGGAGCTTGCGGTGTCGATCTGGTAGGAGCGCGCTCTTTCACTCGCGCTATCAAATTGTCGATCTGAGGACGACCTTGCCACGCACTCAGTCCATTTTCTGGGCGGGGCTTGCAAAACCATAGAGCCCGTTGCTCGAGGCGCTTAGTTGATCCACATGGGCTGTCCCAGCAGGTCGCTCGCGCCCAATCTCCGGCCGCAACGAGCCATGACTTTCCTGGCCGTTTCTGGCGAGCATCGCTCTCCTCCTCGGCTGGATCCCGGGATGAGCTGGAGCGGGATGAGGTCGGAAAGGACCAGCTTTTCCTCATCCCGCTCCAGGCCCTGGCCACCACCCCTCCCCGAAGCGACGCGGAGAGCGACGGCGCCGGTACAGCGCGCAGACGGCCTCAGTTGCAAAGCGACCGGAGAGCGTCCGGCTTCATGATGTCGATCGTTTTTGCATCTCTAAGGGCGATGACGCTCCGCTCTTTCAGTTTTGTCATCACGCGCGATACCGTCTCGATCGTGAGGCCGAGATAGTCCGCAATGTCCTGCCGCAACATCGGCAATCGCACCTGCCTGCCCCCTCCTTGACGTTCGCAAAGGTCGACCATGAATGCCGCAATTCGTTCCTCTGCACACTGCCGGCCGATCACCAGAAGGTGCTGTTGGGCGCGCGCCATGCCGGTCAAGGCGAGAGCGAGAAGTTCCCGCGAACGCTCCTGCATATGCCGCCGCCCGAACACGGCCAGTGTTGTTTCGGTGACGGCCTCGGCAAAGAAAGAATGGTTGGAGCCAGCTTCGAAACCGAACATTTCACCTGGAAGATGAAAAGATACGACCTGTCGCCGTCCGTCCGAGAGCAGGCGATAGACACGCACGGCTCCAGTAGAAACCTGATAGCACTTCTCGATCAAATCGCCCTCGGCATAAATCTCCCGACCAGCCTTGTAGGTGGCGACAAGGTGGGGCGCAGAAATTTGGGTCCGTGCAACGTCTTCGGCCGGTTGGAAGGACTGTTCTTTGGGTTGTGCAGCGGCGTACATGTCGTGTCCCCTGTTCAGTGTGGGGACAGATTGACAGTTCACGCGACTTGGAGAAACTCGGTTAGACCACTACGGGAAATTACTTAGCCGCTTCGATCAGGCTGTTGATCACGCCGAGCAGGTCGGGACCGGTGAACGGCTTCGTCAAGACGTTGTCGACAGGCGCTTGGTGCGCCGACAGCCCGTCAACCAGCAGAATGGCCCTCGCTCCGAGCTTCTTGAGGAATTGCGCGGCGGCCTGCGGCTCTGATCTCAGTATCTCATCGTCGAGAATTGTGCACAGCGCCTCACGGGAAGAGTCTTCGGCCTTCTGCACGGTGTCGTAGGACTCGGTCGAATATCCTTCGACCTCAAGCGCGAAAGCCACGGACCTTCGGAGTCCGTGGTCGGCTGCAACGACGACAATGCTTCTTCCACCTAACAAATTGAAATCCCGCTCATCTGGCGTGTGTTGGCAGCCATCAGCCGGCATTAGAGCGCTTGCGGCAATGCGACGCATTGCGCGAGATCAACTCGGCCAAGTTAGGGAGGACCGAAACCCGCGGCGAGAGCCATTCGAACAAGATGCGCAAGGCTCTTTGCTTTCATCTTGGTCATCACGTTGGCGCGGTGCACCTCAACGGTGCGCGGGCTGATGTCCAGGTCGTAGGCAATCGACTTGTTGGGAAGGCCCGCCACCACAGCCGAGAGCACCTGGCGTTCTCTCCCACTGAGAGTCTGCAGGCGTGCCTGAATGTCGACGACTTCCTCTGCATCGGCTTCCGGAACGGCCAGATGTTCAGATGCTCTCTCGATCGCCTCAATGATCACGGAATTCTCGAAAGGTTTCTCGATAAAATCCACGGCCCCGGCCTTCATGGCCTCCACCGCCATGGGCACGTCGCCGTGCCCGGTGATCACGATCGAAGGTATCTTGATTTTGCGGTCGCCGAGGTTGCGCAGCAGATCGACGCCGGACATTTCCGGCATCCTCAGATCCGTCACGAGAATCCCGTTTCTGACGCTCGGTGCGAAAGCGCTAAAGGCACCGGCCGATTGATGAATTTTCACAGCGAAGCCGTTCATCGTCAGCATGAAGGCAAGCGATTTCCTGACTGCCTCTTCGTCATCGACAATGTGCACCGTAAAGTCAGTCATTGGCATCGATCCGTTCATCTTCATATGCGGGAAGCGTGAAGCGGAAAGTAGCCCCACCGGCCGTGTTTTTCGAGACAATCATCTCACCGCCATGCGCCTCGACGAGGCGTTTCGAAATGGAAAGCCCGATGCCCATTCCGCTTGCCTTTGTCGTAACGAACGGCTTGAAAAGCTGACCGGCGATTTCCTCTGGAATGCCTCCGCCCGTGTCCTCGACGACCACGGCAACCGCGCCCCGATCAGCCGGCATCGTCCGGATCGTGAGTTCTCGGCCCTCGACGTGGCGCATCGCCTCAATCCCGTTACGCATCAGATTGATGAGGACTTGCTGGACCTGGATTCGGTCGACCATTACCATTTCGGCACCGGGCAAATATTCGAATACGGTCCGGACACCTTGCTCGCGAGAACCGACCAGAGCCAGCGCGGCGGCCTCCTCCACCAGCTTGCGAATGTCTTCCGGGGCCTTTTCCGTCTCGCCCTTCGTGACGAACTCCCTAAGATGCTTGATGATCTGGCCGGCCCGCAGCGACTGGCTGGCCACCTCTTCAAGCGCCTCGCGCATTCGCGTGGCGACGGCGCCGTCCATGTCACGTAACAGCCTCGTACAGCCATGCGAATAGTTGGCGATCGCCGACAACGGCTGGTTCAGTTCGTGGGCAAGCGTCGACGCCATCTCGCCCATCTCGTTTAAGCGGGCCAACCTCGCAAGTTCAGCCTGGATCTGCTCGAGCCTCGCAGCGGACTCCTCCCGCTCCGTGAGGTCTCTGATGAAGCCAGTGAAGAACCTCTCACCCCCTGACTGCATCTCCCCCACGGCGAGTTTCATCGGAAAGGTCGATCCGTCCTTCCGTTGCCCGGAGACGACCCGATCGATGCCGATGATGCGCTTTTCGCCAGTTCTTACGTAACGCTGCATGTATCCGTCGTGGTCGTGGCGATAGGGTTGCGGCATCAATATGCGCAGGTTCTGGCCAATGACTTCCTCCTCCGCATATCCGAACTGCCGCACGGCCGCGGCGTTGAAGGAGACGATTGTACCATCGGTGGCACTGACTACAGTCGCGTCCGGAACAGTATCGAGTATGGATCTCAGATGCGCATCGCGGGCCTTCACGACCTCCTCCGTCCTGCCGATGGCGCGTCTCGCCGCCTGGAGTACTTCCGCGAGAGCCATGGTCAGAAGCACCGCCACTCCGAAGGAGATCAACTCAACTAAGCTCGGATCGGAGGCGTTCTCGAGCTGCTGAAGAGTGGCCGCTGCGGCAAATGACAGCCCGGCCGCAAAGGCGACCAGACCCGATCGGCCGGCAATTGCGACGAGAAGGATGACGGGGGTGAAGGAAAGGAGAATGGCGCTACCGCCCAAGAGCTTCCATAGCCCCAAGCGCAGCGCAACAACACTCAACACCGCCGCCGTCGTGAGAATGTAGGTCAAGGTGCGATTGAGTTGCCATCTGATGAGCGACCGCCCGAGCCGCGTCCCTTCGACAATGCGCGTTGACTGCATTCCGTTATCCACTGCAGGAACGAACTGTCGTTGTGTACAGATTGTCGCGACTGGGTCGCGGCCGGCCGCACACTCTCGCGCCTCTATAATCCATTTTGGTGCCAGTCAGCCATCCGCTCGTCTGAACAAATCGTGCCATGATTCAGCGCCGATGGGCGTCATTCCCTCATGGCCTTTCATGAGTCATCTCCGGTTGAGTCTCGTCCCTACTCGGCTGCGCTAGGGTAAACTTGTCATAAATGCAAGGCGCAAAACGGGTCCGGCGACTGGTTCCGTTACACCAAACCCGTTCCTCATGTGGCTGGTGGGCCCAGTTACGGAAGGGCAGCTACGAGAGCGGCGTCGAGGCGCTCCCGCGCCTTCTTCGGCAGTTTGCCGGTTTTCACCTTTTCGACGTTCGCAGGCGCATCTCCGACAATCACAACGCCGACCATGCCCATGCCGACATGCGGCGCGCATTTGACGGCGTAAATGCCCGGTGCATCGAACGTAACCTTATAGGTCTCGTTCATCTTGCTCTTGAAGGGCCTTGCGCCGTCGGGGATCATGTCCTTGATCGTCTCGACGTTATGCCCCTTGTCCTTTGGGACGAAGGTGACGCTGTCGCCCGGGTTCATCTTGACGAATGCCGGTTCGAACACCATCGCTCCCTCAGCACCGTTGTTGAGCATGTGAACTTCGAAATCGGCCGCATATGCGCTGCCGGCGAACGCCGCAAGCAAAACGGCAGCGGCAGCGCCCTTTGAGAATGTCTGCACGGAATTCTCCTTTGGTTTAAGAACCCTACTTGGTTCCTGCAGCAACGAGATACGATAGATACGACGCTGTCTCTTTGATGCTCGTCAAACCACTGGATGAAGCTGTGTGTTTTTGAATGCGAAGTGGAAGAGCCTTTGTCGCGGATTCTTGACATTGCTCAAAGAGAAAGACGCGGAGCCTGTCTAGGATCGTCTCAGTTCTGTCATCCGCTACAGGGGGCTGCCTTCATGCAACCGGATCTTGTCGCCAAATATGGCGAGGCACGCCTGCCCCGCTACACGAGCTATCCGACCGCACCGCGCTTTTCGCCGACCATCGACGCTGGCACCTATGGCGGTTGGCTCGCGGCCACACCGGCGGAAAAGCCGGTATCCCTCTATCTGCATATCCCCTTCTGCCGCTCGATGTGCTGGTATTGCGGCTGTCACACGACGATCACCCAGCGCGACCAGCCGATCCTCGACTATCTGGACATGCTGCGCGAGGAAGTGCGCCTGGTCTCGGTGGCGGCGAGGAAAAACCTCGCCGTCGATCACGTGCATTTCGGAGGCGGAACGCCGACGATCATGAAGCCGCAGGAGTTTCATGATCTCATCCGCGTTCTGCGCGACCGTTTCGGGTTCACGAAAGACGCCGAAATCGCGGTGGAAATCGACCCGCGAACGCTCGAACGGGAAATGGCGAAGGCTCTTGGCGAAGCAGGCGTGCGCCGCGCGAGTCTCGGCGTCCAGAGCTTCGACTCGGTCGTGCAGAAGGCGATCAACCGGAATCAGAGCGAGGAACAGACGATGGAAGCCGTTGCCCGGCTGCGGCGGGCAGGCGTCGACAGCATCAATTTCGATCTCGTCTACGGCCTGCCGCACCAGACTGTTCAATCCTGCGTCAACACGGCCGAGGCCGCTATCGCCATGCGGCCCGACCGCTTCGCCGTCTTCGGCTATGCGCATGTTCCGTCCTTCAAGAAACACCAGATGCTGATCGACGAGACCGCGCTTGCCGATGCGGAGGGCCGGATCGTCCAGGCGGAGGCGATCGCTGCAACGCTCGTTGCCGCCGGTTATCGCCGCATCGGCCTCGATCACTTCGCCCGCGCCGACGATAGCCTGGCGGTCGCACAAGCCGTGGGGCAATTGCATCGCAACTTCCAGGGCTATACGACCGATGCCTGCGATACGCTGATCGGTTTCGGCGCTTCGGCGATCGGGCGGACGACGAAGGGCTATGCACAGAACGAGGTGCCGCCCGGCCTCTATGCGCAAAAGATCGCTGCCGGCCGTCTCGCCACAATGAAAGGCTATCGTCTTACCGAGGAGGACCGGCTGCGGGCAGCGATCATCGAGCGGCTGATGTGCGACTTTTCCGCGGACATTCCGGCCATTGCCGCCGCGCACGGCTTTGATCCCGGCATCGTGCTCGAAAACAATGCGAGGCTCGTCATGCTGGAAGGCGACGGCATCCTCGAAAATACCGCCGGCGTCATCCGGCTCTGCGAGGAGGGGCGCTTCCTGATCCGTGCCGTGGCGGCCGCGTTCGATGCCTATCTGGACCAGTCGGCGCGCACGCACAGCAAGTCGGCGTGAGTTATCCGAGAAGACAGAGGGCCCCAGCATTGGTGGCACTACCAGGGCACTACCAGGCCCTTCCGTGACGGCCGCCCCCGCCTATCGCACAAGCCAGTGGTAAGCGGCAGGACCGCAGTTAGCCTACTATATGCCTTACGACGGCATAGGCGTTATGTACGAAGATCGTCGGCACGTGAGATTTCCCCTCGCGCTCAACCGGCAACTCCGAACATATGCAGCCCCGAGCGGCGCGCCGACTCTCTCATAGAGACCCGGGTTGCCGCACAAACGACGGAACCATCCATCCGGTCAAGCTAGCGTTGCCTGAATGCATTGGCTGCGAAACATCGCCTTCCGCGCGCGTGAGCATTGGACGAGATGCAAATCTCCCGCCGAGCGGAACAGATTTGATATAGCTCAAAGACACAGGAGGGCGCCCCGGTTAGTGAGATGGTGACATTCAGCATCGGAGTGCAACCATTGCCGACCTCCATCCTGGCAAAATACAGCGACCCCGGCCCCCCTTGGTACACCATTTATCCGACTGCACCGCAGTTCTCCGCGGCAGTTGGCGCCGAGGCTTATGAGCACTGGCTGAGGGAGCTCCCGGCTAAGGATGCGATATCGCTCTATATTCACATTCCGTTCTGCCGATCAATCTGCTGGTATTGCGGCTGCCCTACCAACATCGCCCGCCTGGATGCGCCGATCCTCCATTATCTCGCGGTACTGCGTGACGAGATCGGTTTGGTCTCGGAGCAAACGCGGCAGGCGCTGCCGGTGAGCGACGTGCACTTCGGCGGTGGAAGCCCTAACCTCATCGAGCCAGCAGAGTTCCTCGGTCTGATGGAGCTCCTGCGCCGCCGTTTCGCGTTCGTGGAAACGGCAGCCGTGGCCGTCGAGATTGATCCGCGCACGTTCACGCTCGGGATGGCCGAAGCCTTAGGAGCCACCGGCGTGAACCGCGCGAGCATCGGCATTCAGAGCTTCGATCCCTTAGTTCAAAAAGCGATCAACCGCGTCCAGAGTGAGGGGCAGACAGCGGCTGCCGTTGAAAACTTGCGCAGGAATGGAGTAAGCCGCATCAACTTCGACCTTATCTACGGTCTGCCGCATCAGACGGTGAAGTCCTGCGTGGAAACCGCGACGGCGGCAGTCGCCATGCGCCCGAACCAGCTTGCGGTGTTCGGGTACTCGCACATTCCGTCCGCTATAAAGAATCAGCGCTTGATCGAGAAGACAGCGCTGCCGGACAACGCTGCCCGCGCCGAACAGGCTGCGGCCGTAGCTGAGACGCTGGTTGCCGCCGGTTACCGAGAGATCGGGCTCGACCATTTCGCCTTGCCGGGAGACGAGCTCACGCTGGCGCAGAAAGCCGGTCGCCTGCGGCGTAATTCCCTGGGTTACTCGGCCGACACCTGCAAAACCTTGATCGGTTTCGGCGCGTCGGCTATCGGCCGCGTTGGCGAGGGCTACGTCCAGAACGAAGTTGCGCTGGAATCCTACAGCCGGCACATCTCAGCTGGCCGCCTGGCGACGTCAAAGGGCCACCGTCTCACAGACCAAGACCGCGTGCGAGCCACAATCATCGAGCGGCTGATGTGCGATTTGCAGGTCGACGTGGCGGCAATCTGCGCCGCCCATGGGCTGGACCCGGTGCCGTTTCTCGATACAGTAGAACGTTTGGCGATGCTGGCGGACGACGGTATCGTGGACGTTGAGAACGGATTCATCCGTGTCCGCCACGACTATCGCTTTGTGATTCGCGCTGTCGCTGCCGCATTCGACGCTTATCTCGACCGCTCTCCGTAAGCACGCCAACAGCGCGAGCAGAGATCGAGGGGAGCTCCGCGCGTCGCCAACCGACACGGCTTCGGTAAACCGTAGGCAACACTGGCCAGCTTAGCTAGTCGCAACGCAAATGACGGCTCTAATCAATCCGGCAGCAACACCGTATTGCGCATATTCCTGCCCGGCCGTAGCCGGGCTCCTCCCACTTGCCGGAAGGGATGGCCCCCTCTCCGCCGAACTGGATGTCGTCGGTCCCACCTTTCTAGTCTAGCCGGTCACTTGGGAAAGCGAAGCCGTCGTCAAGGATTCGATGGACACAATCTTCTTCTGCCGTTTTTCGTCGGTCAATGTTGCTGGGAACGCGTTCATTCATATGCCGGTGACAACCGCTCGCGTTGTACGATCTCCGACAAGTGTCGATCCTGCGACATAAGGCAGTGCGCTGCAGCATGTTGCTTTTGAACGGTTTTCTCCTTTGGCACGGTACATGCTTCGTCGTCCAAGAACGCACACTAAGCGTTCGGAACTGCCCATCGTGTTGGTGCGAACATCGAGGCGTGATTCTATGCGAGAAACTCATCTTTTCACCCTCGCCGTTGAACACTTCTATGGAAGCCACAAGCAGGTCAAGCAATGGTGTGTGGCCAATTACTGTCATTCTCCGGCGGCTCGCAGTCTCAATCCGGTACCCCCACCTTCGTCATCAAGCAGCTCATACCACCTTCATGGCCAACACTACTAATGGAGAGAAACGTGAACATCATAAAAATTCTCTATGCGAGTATCACCGCGGCGATCGTCGCTGTGGCTGGTGCAGCTGAAGCAGCCGACTTTATCAGCGCACACGATGCGGCCGAAATCGCGGCTAGCCCTACCCCATGGCAGGTGCGCCTGCGCGCACTCGACGTCATCACAAGAGACTCTGGCCGCGTTGATGGATTAGCAGGCTCCGCCCTCTCTTTCTCTGACACTGTCGTCCCAGAATTCGATATCTCCTATTTCTTCAATGACAATATAGCGGCCGAGCTCATCCTCGGCACGACATATGCAAGGGTCCAAGGCGGTGGCTCAATTGCCGGTTTAGGTGAGCTCGGCAAGACTTGGCTGCTGCCGCCGACGTTAACCCTGCAATACCATTTCACCGACTTTGGTGCCTTCCGACCCTATGTGGGCGCCGGCGTGAACTATACGGTCTTCTACAATCAGTCAGGCAAATCCGCTGACAGGCTCGACGTCAAGAACGCGTTTGGTACGGTCTTGCAAGTTGGTTTTGACTACATGATCGATGATCATTGGGGCTTCAACGCAGACGCGAAGAAGATCTTCTTGAGGCCGGATTTCGATGCTAACGTCGGCGGAAGGAATGTCACTGGCAAAGCGAAGCTTGATCCCTTGCTCTTCGGCGTTGGCATTACCTATCGTTTTTAATTCGCTTCGGCGATATCAAGCATCCTCGGAGCTAGATATCGAGGAATCGTTCGCAGCAGTCGCCCCTTGGCCGACCTTAGGGCTAAAGCTCTCCTTCAAATTAGAGCTGATGCTTTTTAGGTCCGGTCATATCCGGGTTCGGTAAGGTAATCATCGCATTCTTGCGGGGCGACGACGTTGAGGTTTGTCCACAGTCAGTCGTAGATGGCCTGCCGTGACCTGGCTTGCACCTCTTGGCGAAGAGCTTTTCGATTGACGGTGTGGGTGGCTCCTGCTCCCGGCGTTTGCGCCATAGTTGTCGTCCCGAGCGAAGGAGCCATCCATGTCTGAGCGCGGCCACAGCTGTATCGACCCGCAAAGAGCGTCTTTCAGTCCAGATGAGAGCGGTCGGGTTGTCGTGCGCCGCCAGCTTCGCCGCAGCCAGTTGTTTGCTTGATCGGCATGGGGGCTTGCGCAGGTTCTCACGGTTTTGGGGCGGCTTCAGGAAATCGCACGCAGATCCGCAATGTGGTCCGGGCGCACTTGACAAAGTTCGGCATCATAGCGGCGAAGGGTCGCCCATCACTGCGATCCGCGGCCATCTCGCCGAGGGGTAGTAGCGACGGAGGGACTTCCATGTGTCCGAGCTTGTGGCGGCGATCGAGGCTGACCGCTCCAGCATTCCTGAGATGCCCGACCGATCTTGCGCCTGCTTGTGGAACGGTTGCGTCGCTGGACGAGAGGGTGGCGCTGCTGGAAGGTCCACGGCGCGCCGAAGAGGATGCCGAAGCAAGCGGCTGATGATGATTTCCTGGAACCGGGCCGACCACCCCGACCGCACTTGTTGCACTGGCGCCCGCAGCGGCAGACCAAGAGAGGGGGCGCGACATTGCGGCGTGCTGGGGCACACGCCGCTGCAGCGTTCTACGGCGTCACGCCGCCGTCAGCACGGCCGCCCGGCAGGACAAGAAGTCCTCTTATACATCTTCAAGTCAAATTCTCCTTGTCCGCCTTCGGCGTGGGGGAAATCGTTTGCGGAGTCGCACAGAGAGCGCCGTAACAAACCTTCTCGCCCTTGTAGTTGGCGAGGGTCTGCAGCAAACCCGGTAGAAAGTCCCGTTTCAGTTCGTCCGGCATAGGCTCTGGACCGTCCAGCGCCTTTATTGCCAGCTCCAACAACGCGATCGCGCGATCTTTGTTGCCGATCTCATGATAGTAGTGAGCGACCGCCCGATAAGACAGGAACTTAGGGACGTCGTCTGGTGAGGGATTTGGTGCCAGGATGTGTTCGGAGAGCTCCTTACCCATCGCAAAGCGCTCAGCAGCCGGAAACCCCGAATAGTCATTTGCCGGATGGAAGAGTTGGTCTATCGCCATAATCATCCAATGCTCGGAGTTTCGGTCGATTGCGTCGCGAACCAATTGGCGTATGACGGGCAAGCCGGTCTGCATGTCGCGCATCCTGTGAAGCAACAGGTGCGCATGAGCTACGCGGAAATTGATGTCGTCCGGCATCAAGGCGATGCCGTCTTCGATTGCCGAGAGGGCCGTCTTCCAATCCTTTGCCTTCACCGCCGCCCAAAATTTGTCATTGATCGGCTTCTTCAACGCTTGTTCTCGCGCTGTGTGTTCCGTTTTGGCGATCCGCTCCCTATCGGCGGCTTTCGCTTGATCACTGGTGCGCCAGCTGCCGTCAAGCACTTGCGGCAAAACGTCATAGAGTGACATCGGGTGACCTATAAAGGCAATGTGGCCGTCTCGGTCGATCACGAACGAGGTCGGAATCCCAACAGAAAAGCTCGGTTCCATCCAACGCTTGTTCATTTCGCCTGTGGAGTCGAATGCGATCCGATAGTTCAGATTCGAGCACTTTTCGGTCAACCACGCGTCCAACTTGGTTCGGGCCTCATCGGCCGTTGGAGCGTGTTCATGTGCCGCAACACCGACGACCTCAAGTCCGCTGTCTTTGTATTGCTCCTGGAGCTGCACCAGATGCGGCATCGCCGCCACACAGGGTCCGCACCAAGTTGCCCAAAACTCGACGATGTAGACTTTGTCCGGCTGAAAGTTCGCGAGGGGCTCGCCACGCAGCCAGTTCTGCACTTTGATCGCTGGAGCCGGAGACCCCATACGCAAGACCATATCGTTCCCCAAAGTTATTTCAGAAGGTTGCCCGATTTTATGCATGAGTTTGTTTCCCTGTTAGAGACAAGGTAAACGGGTTCAATGGGAAGAGAGCGTCGCTCCTCCTTGCGCCTCTGCCCTCACTCATTGCTGCAAAGGGCGTGCCAGCCGCGCTTAGCAGGCATAAGTCCTGATTGTGCTTTGGAAGCTCCCAGCATCCCTCGATGGCCGCCTGTATTGGACCTGCTGTTGTCACGTTCGAGCCACACCTCCTGTCGGGTTTTAGACACGTGCTCCGCGGTGAGCGGCGCTAAGATCCAGAGATAGCGTGCGACACGCCCGCATGACGTCCTTTGACGGCAGGAGACCGTGACACAAAACGGTAGTTCCTGACATCGATCTTACCTGGTCCAGATCACGCGTGGCCGGCTAGCAGACCGGGCTGCGCCCATCGCACTCCCAAGCGGTAGGGAAAACCCGTGACAAACACGGCAAGGGCCAAAAGCGCCGCCCGAGATTTGATGAGCGTTGGCAGCGACTTCGTTTGGGAGCCACTCCGCTCCGTCCTTCGATTATATTTGACTTCCACTGCATGCGTGCTGCACGCACTCGCTCCGACCCAGCTTCCCTCCAGCTGAAGCCGCACAGGCAGGGTGTAGATGAATAGGTCCAGAGAGCGGTCAGCGCCCGCTCGTCTGAATTCGTGAGATGTCGTCAATTGCTGAACTGCTGGCTCGTTTACGAGTCAATTGTTCTTTTCCGGTTTGCTCAAGCTATTGCTGTCGAGAAACCTACCCTCGCTGTTCCGATCGATGAGTTCAATGCTCATCCCCGTGTTGGGGCATCGACTTACCTGTGTCAGGCCAGCACTCTCAACAGCGGTCGTGTCAAAGGACAGCCCTCGCTCTTTGAGAGTATCGACCGCCGCCGGTACATCGTCGACGGCCAAGGCAACATGATAGAGGCCGGCCCCAAAATTTTCGACAAGTTGATAAACCTGAGACTCTGGCCCCGTACCTTGGCAAAGCACGAAGCACATCCCGTCGCGAACCATGTCCGCACAAACCGTCCCTGCACCCTTACCTACGTGCAAACGCTTGAGCTTAAAGCCAAGGACATCTTGAAACAAATGAATTGCGTCGTCTAAATTGCGAACAGCTAAGGCGATGTGATCAGGGGGCAATCGCGCCAGACCTCCCGCCGCCACGAGCCCATGACCTTCTTGGAGAGACATTTCCCTGACCAGCATGGCCTCTCGTTTTCTCGCCGGATCACGAATAGCTAGAGGGGGGACGAGGCCAGAAAACTACCCACACCTTCCTCATCCCGCTCCAGGCGCGGCCACCAGCCAGTTGGCAACGACAAGGGGGCTACTCCGCCAGCTTGCGTTCTCTTCCATAGCTCGTGAACCAGCGTGTCGCATATTCAACATTGTTCAACATCGGACATTACAGAGTCCGCCAAGCGTCACGCGCGAGACCGGCAGGGGACGGAACTGCTCCATCGTTCTGGAATTGGTCATCCTCGGTCCGCTCTCTGCTCGTTTTGCCGTGATGCCCACCTGCACCGGGCCCAGCCGGCGGCGGCCGCCGGTGGATTTTCGTGATGCCAAGGTTGGCTGGCGCCGGCGAAGCTCGCCACCGACGCCATGGCTCTCGCCAAATTCTCAGCTTGCTCAAACGGAGAACGACCTTTCTCATATGGAGTGTCAGTGGTAGGACCTTTAATCGCAGCAGTTTGAGTCATCTTCTTCGGCGCTTTGTCTTCCTCTTCTTGAAGTTTTCACGCTGAGGCCAACAATGCGCCTACCGAGGCGGTCGGCCAATACTGCGGAGTCGCCAACGACCACCTCCACATCCTCGCGGGAGACAAAATGACCGCCATCTCGAGCAAGGCTCCGTTGCGCGAGACGGCGGACCATCTCCTTGACATAAGCCGCGCTGCTGTCCTCTGACCGCGCGACGGCATCGGCCATGGCTCCGTTCTCGAAAACGAGTGCATGACCATACAGCTTGATCAGCCGCTCGCGGCAAACAGCGTCGGGGAGCGGAACCTCAATAGCTTCGTCCACGCGGCCTGGGCGCGAGGCGAGCGCGTCTTCAATGTCCTCCGGCCGATTCGTCGTTAGGATGAAGAAAATGTCTGCATCTGCTGCAAGACCATCCATTTCGTTCAACAGACGATTGAGGAGGCCTTCGGCTTTGTAACTATAAATATCTTCTCGCGACCGGCCCACCAGATCGACGTCCTCCAGCACGACGATGCTCGGCTGCAGGGTACGGGCCAGCCCGATGTAGTACTGGATCGCGAACGGGATCGTCATCTGCTCAGCCGTGACCAGAATGGTGGTGCGCCCCGGTAGGTTCGCAGAAAGATAACGGATGACGTGCGTCTTGCCGGTGCCAGGTGGCCCGTAGAGCAGAATACCCTTTTTCACTGATTGGCCGCGGCGCTTCAGCCCCTCTCGGTGTCGATCAAATTCGAGGATGTGAGTGTCGAGACGCGCCATAGTTGCTTCGGAAAGCACCACGTCTTCCCGCTGTATGTTAGGAAGGCGATGAACGCGCATCGTACCCTGCATCCCATTCTCGCCTGTATCGAGCTCGAAGGAGAGAACCTTGTTGCGATAATACCGTGATCTCTCGCCCGCGGCCTGGATGTTCCGAAGAAATCCGCGCGATAAGGCGGATGCCTCCTCGCCGGGCAGATGAGCGATTTCTACTTGAAGCACCCGGCGCCAGTAGTCATGGAACTGCGACAGAAGAATCGCGACCGGCTCGTGGCCGATCTGGAATAGCCACAGAGCGTTGTGCAGAGAAGCGAAAGGCTCAGCTCCGCCGATGTCGATGTCCTCATATCGCAACGGCGTCAGCGAAACGGCGCGGCCTCCCTCGCGAATGACCAGGTCTGCCAGCTTCATGGGGAAGCGCTCGTCTTGCTGCTGGACGCCGACAAGCTTGGGAGACAGAGGTGCGATCTGCTCTTCAATGACGGTTTGAATGTCTGGCAGGAGATGTGGAGCAAACCTTCGGCGGGAGCTAACGAGACCGGTCAAATCATCGTTCTTGAAATGGCGATGAAGGGCTTGCCATGCGAAGCGGTCTATACTGGTCATGATATACTTTCGACGTTTGTTTCTGGGATGAGTTTTGCGGAGCCGTACATTTGCCATCCTGGCCGGGACCTTGCACAGGCCGCGGGCACCCTCAGGTGCAAAGTTCACGGAGAGCATCCGGTTTGATGATGTCGATCGTCCTTGCGCCTCTAAGAGCGATGACGCTGCGGTCTTTGAGTTTTGTCATCACGCGCGATACTGTCTCGATCGTGAGGCCGAGATAGTCGGCAATGTCCTGCCGCAACATCGGCAAACCATGTCGTTCCCCAAAGCTATTTCAGAAGGTTGCGCGACTTTATGCATGAGTTTGTTTCCCTGTTAGCGTGAGGCCCACGGGTTCAAGGGAAGAGAGCATCGCTCCTCCTTGCGCGTCTGTCCTTACTCACTGTTGCAAAGGGCGTGCCAGCCGCGCTTAGCAGGCAGTAAGTTCCTGATTGTGCTTTCGAAGCTCCCAGCATGCTGTCAATGGCCGCCTGTATTGGACCTTGTTGTCACGTTCGAGCCACACCTCCTGTCGGGTTTTAGACACGTGCTTCGCGCGCGGTGAGCGGCGCTAAGATCCAGAGATAGCGTGCGACACGCCGCATGACGTCCTTTGACGGCAGGAGACCGTGACACAAAACGGTAGTTCCTGACATCGATCTTACCTGGTCCAGATCACGCGTGGCCGGTAGCAGACCGGGCTGCGCCCATCGCACTCCCAAGCGGTAGGGAAAACCCGTGACAAACACGGCAAGGGCCAAAAGCGCCGCCCGAGATTTGATGAGCGTTGGCAGCGACTTCGTTTGGGAGCCACTCCGCTCCGTCCTTCGATTATATTTGACTTCCACTGCATGCGTGCTGCACGCACTCGCTCCGACCCAGCTTCCCTCCAGCTGAAGCCGCACAGGCAGGGTGTAGATGAATAGGTCCAGAGAGCGGTCAGCGCCCGCTCGTCTGAATTCGTGAGATGTCGTCAATTGCTGAACTGCTGGCTCGTTTACGAGTCAATTGTTCTTTTCCGGTTTGCTCAAGCTATTGCTGTCGAGAAACCTACCCTCGCTGTTCCGATCGATGAGTTCAATGCTCATCCCCGTGTTGGGGCATCGACTTACCTGTGTCAGGCCAGCACTCTCAACAGCGGTCGTGTCAAAGGACAGCCCTCGCTCTTTGAGAGTATCGACCGCCGCCGGTACATCGTCGACGGCCAAGGCAACATGATAGAGGCCGGCCCCAAAATTTTCGACAAGTTGATAAACCTGAGACTCTGGCCCCGTACCTTGGCAAAGCACGAAGCACATCCCGTCGCGAACCATGTCCGCACAAACCGTCCCTGCACCCTTACCTACGTGCAAACGCTTGAGCTTAAAGCCAAGGACATCTTGAAACAAATGAATTGCGTCGTCTAAGTTGTGAACAGCTAAAGCGATGTGATCAACACTGCAAAATAGTGGACTAGAATGGCTACCCGTTTCGCTAGAGTTTTGCCGAGCGGCATTGATTGGCGAGTTCACAAACCCATTCATTTGTTGAGTCCTTCTACTTTCGGTAGCGGGATGAATCACCAGGCAGCAGCCTGGCAACAGGGTGACGACAGGAGTAGCCTCATCAGCGGGCCGTTCAGGGTAACTGAGTTCAATCTGACCAAACTGGTCAGATAGGATGACATCGCGGCTCTTCATTCCTCGCCTGCACATACTGCGCCAAAACATAAAACCTTTTTAGAACAACCTGGTAGCGCTAATCCTCTAAAGTCGTATGTCCGACATTGTCATACATCGCGCAACGCAGCCCACCTGCGGAAGCGCCCCGACCAAGCGACGCTTATATCAGTTGACGCCTCAACAGCGGGCAAACGGATAAAGGGATTCCTGGGCCGTCAAAAACCTGGCGCACGGCACGCGGATCGGGATGAGCTTGCGGAAAATACAAGCATGCTTATAGCAATTCCCGTCACTGCTGCTGCGGCTTCCTTGCTGACGTTGACGGTGACACGCGCGCGCCTCGACCAGCTGCTTCAGCGTCATGGGGTCGCCAACTAGGTATCCTCGCGGATACTGGCGCTGTCAGAGAGACCTTCGCCCACGCACTCTTTCTCGGCACCGAGATGGATGGCCTTAAGCGTCACCGACATTGATGCTTCCGGAAGAAGGGCATCGCAACGGAGGGCGCCTGCTCGAGTTGCGCCTCGCGCGGCAGGCAAGTATAGGTCTCGCCGAACGGGCCTGACGCGATGGCGTGCGCGCCGCGCACGAAATCGGTCTGGCGCACGAACGAGCGGTTCACGGTGATCGCGTCCTTCAGCTGCGCGACCGCGGCGACGAGCAGGGACTGTTTGCGAGTTGCGCTTCCGCCTGACTCACGTCGGTACGCGTACCCTCGCCCACGTCGAGGCGGCTCTGGGCCGCGTTCAACTGTTCACGAAGGAAGGTCAGGTTCTGACGGCGGATCGAAACGATCTGGTGGTCGCGGGCGATGTTCGCGTAAGATTGCGCAGCCGATGAAGGATCTGGACCTCCTTGGCCTTCAGACTCTCGCAGCTCGATAACACGTTCGACTCGGCCGCTCTGACATTGTTCAGGGTCTGAAATCCATCAAACATCGTTTGCGTGATGGAGATGCCTACCTGCCCCTTGTGAAAGTCGCGCGTACCGGTTGCCTCCGAGTCGACGCGCGTGAGCATGCCGGTCGCCGCACCAGAAACGCGCGGCCGGTACCTTGGCCTTGGCGATCGGAATCCCCTCGTCCGTTGCCCGCAGACCCGCGCACGCGTTGAGATCCCGGTTGTCGGGACGCAAGGCTCACGGCCCGGGCGGAAGCGGCAAGCCGAGATTCAGCCGGCCATGAGCGCAGCCATCGCACGGCTACGTCACCTCTCCAACCGCCGTTGCGGTTCTTTCCTGACTTTTCCCCATCCGTTCCCCCTCGGCGGCTCTTTGAGACTTATCCGAGTCTCTCCGTGTAGTGTCGGTGCCCTTCAGTATCGGCCCGCGATCCTCTCCCGAAAGAACGGTGAGGTCGAAACCGACAACCGCAGCGTGTCGCTATAGATGAACTGACCGGGACCACCCCTTCGGTGCGAACACTTCATGCCACCGGTAGTGAAGCGTGCGGACCAGCCGCGCGACCTAAGGTGAGTAGCCGCTCGGATCGCTTGCCATCTTGCGTGCGCTGCATCACATCAGGATCGACGAAGGCACCTTACGACGCACGCATAGAGCTGCGACGGGTCCAGTCCCGGAGACCACGCAGAAGGGCGGCCCGAGAGCCGCCCTTCGATCCGGATGGATCAACCTGTGCTAAGGCTTTCGCGCTATCACATCATGTCCATGCCGCCCATTCCGCCCATTCCGCCCGGCATTGCCGGAGCGTCCTTCTTCGGCAGCTCGGCGATCATGGCTTCGGTGGTGACGAGGAGGCCAGCAACCGAGGCTGCATCCTGGAGCGCGGTGCGAACGACCTTGACCGGGTCGATGATGCCCATGGCGATCATGTCGCCATATTCGCCGGTCTGGGCGTTGTAGCCGAAGTCGTCGGTGTTCTTCTCGAGGATCTTGCCGACCACGATGGAGGCTTCGTCACCAGCGTTTTCGACGATCTGACGGGCCGGAGCCTGCAGAGCGCGGCGAACGATGTTGATGCCCGCTTCCTGGTCGTCGTTTTCACCCTTGACGGTGATCTTGACGGAGGAGCGCAGCAGGGCAACGCCGCCGCCCGGTACGATGCCTTCCTGAACAGCAGCGCGCGTCGCGTTGAGCGCGTCGTCGATACGGTCCTTCTTTTCCTTCACTTCGACTTCCGTCGCACCGCCGACGCGGATCACGGCGACGCCGCCGGCGAGCTTGGCAAGACGTTCCTGCAGCTTTTCGCGGTCGTAGTCGGAGGTGGTTTCTTCGATCTGCGCCTTGATCTGGGCAACGCGGCCTTCGATGTCCGACTTCTGGCCGGCACCATCGACGATCGTCGTGTTTTCCTTGTAGATCGAGACCTTCTTCGCACGGCCGAGCATGTCGAGCGTGACGTTTTCGAGCTTGATGCCGAGATCTTCGGAGATCACCGTGCCGCCCGTCAGGATGGCGATGTCTTCGAGCATGGCCTTGCGGCGGTCGCCGAAGCCAGGAGCCTTGACGGCAGCGATCTTCAGGCCGCCGCGCAGCTTGTTTACGACCAGCGTAGCGAGAGCTTCGCCCTCGACGTCTTCAGCGATGATGAGGAGCGGCTTGCCGGTCTGGACGACGGCTTCGAGAACCGGGAGCATGGCCTGGAGGTTCGAAAGCTTCTTCTCGTGCAGGAGAATGAAAGCGTCTTCGAGGTCCGCGACCATCTTTTCCGGGTTGGTGACGAAGTAGGGCGACAGGTAGCCGCGGTCGAACTGCATGCCTTCGACGACTTCGAGTTCGGTTTCGGCGGTCTTGGCTTCTTCAACCGTGATGACGCCTTCGTTGCCGACCTTCTGCATCGCTTCGGCGATGTCGAGGCCGATCTGCTTTTCACCGTTTGCCGAGATCGTGCCGACCTGGGCAACTTCTTCCGAAGTGTTGATCTTCTTGGCCTTGGCGAGCAGGTCCTTGACGACTTCGGTGACGGCGAGATCGATACCGCGCTTCAGGTCCATCGGGTTCATGCCGGCAGCAACGGCCTTGGCGCCTTCGCGAACGATCGCCTGGGCGAGAACGGTTGCGGTCGTGGTGCCGTCGCCGGCGATATCATTGGTCTTCGAAGCGACTTCGCGGACCATCTGGGCGCCCATGTTCTCGAACTTGTCTTCGAGCTCGATTTCCTTGGCGACCGTCACACCGTCCTTGGTGATGCGCGGAGCGCCGAACGACTTGTCGATGACGACGTTACGACCCTTCGGGCCAAGCGTTACCTTGACTGCATCGGCGAGGATGTCGACGCCGCGCAGCATCTTTTCGCGCGCGCTGCGGCCGAACTTGACTTCTTTTGCTGTCATTTTGATAGCTTTCCTGGTTTCGAAATTCCGGAACGTGCCCGGTTTCAAATTGCGGAAGTTTGGAGGGTTGCCGGCGATCAGCCGATAATGCCCATGATGTCGGCTTCCTTCATGATCAGAAGGTCTTCGCCGTTGATCTTGACTTCGGTGCCGGACCACTTGCCGAACAGGACGCGGTCGCCAGACTTAACGTCGAGCGGTACAACCTTGCCGCTTTCGTCGCGAGCGCCCGAACCGACAGCCACGATTTCGCCTTCCTGCGGCTTTTCCTTCGCGGTGTCCGGAATGATGACGCCGCCCTTGGTCTTTTCTTCAGACTCGACGCGGCGGACCACAACGCGGTCGTGCAGCGGACGGAAATTGGTGCTTGCCATTGTCTATTCCCTTGATCAAGTGACAGTGTGGATCTTCATCGATCCGGTGGAGGTGCTAGCACTCTTCACAAGCGAGTGCTAGCGTCGCCGCGATAATCCTCAGTTCTCAAGCCTCGGCAGCGATATCTCGCGGCATGAATTCTGCCGCCGAGACGGACGGCATTTCCCAGTCGATAGTCATCCTTTCTTTCCCTCGAGCGCTTTCTTCCCCTCGAGGGGCGGTCCGACGATCATCAAGGCGGGGGCAGCGGAGAGAAGCCGTCTCGCGGCCGACCGGACGTCCGCAACGGTTACGGCCTGGATTAACTGTCCCCGCCGGTCGATATAGTCAATGTCTAGACCTTTCAGCTGGAGTTCGACCAGAGTGTCGGCGACCGCGCTCGATGAATTGAGGTTGCCGATCGTATAACCGCCGATGATATTTTTCTTCGCCGCTTCGAGCTCCTCCTCGGTGACGTCCTCGTCCACCATCCGCCTCACCTCGGCGCGAATGAGGGAGAGCGTCTCTGCGGCGCAATCGGGGCGGGTGCTCGTGTCGATGACCAGCGCCGAGGCATGGTCACTGATCTCGAGGCTAGATTCGATGCTGTAAGCGAGCCCTCGCTTCTCGCGCACCTCGTTCCAAAGCCTGGACGTGAACGCGCCACCACCGAGGATGTGGTTCATCAGATAGGCCGCGAAGAACTGCGGGTCTTTGTAGCTGATCCCCGAATAGGCCAGGTGCAGCCGATTCTGAGGTAAATCATCGTGGACGCGAACTTCCTGCCCCAGCTTCGGCGTCGTTTCCGCCACGGGCATTAGAAAGGGATGGGCAGGTAAACCGCCGAATATACGATCCAGGTCGCGCTTGAGCGCGCGGGCATCGATCGCCCCCGCCACTGCGATGGTAACATTGCCGCGCGCGAAAAGCCGATGGTGAAAGGCTTTCAAATCGAAGGTCGTGAGAGCGGCTAGGGTTTGCGCGGTGCCCTCCTTGCGCCTGGAATACGGATGATCGCCATAGATCGCCTTCATCCATGCAACCTCCGCGGCCGTCTGCGGATCCTTGGCTCCCGCCATGATGCCGGAGACGATCTGAGCGCGAATGCGGTCCAGCGACGCTTGGTCGAAGCGCGGCTGCTCGATCGCCAGCCGGAGCAATTCAAAGGCCTCATCCTTCCGATCGGCAAGCACCCGCATATACCCGTAAACCGCATCGCGCCCGGCGTCGAATTTCATCTCGGCGCCAACATCATCCAGTCGCTGCTGAAAGGCATTGCTGTCAAGATCTCCGGCCCCCTCGTTAAGCAACCCGCTCATGAGATTGGCGAGGCCTTCCTCACCCGGAAGCTCCTGCGCGCTGCCGCCCCGGAACGCGAAACGGATCGTTACGATCGGTACCGCATAATCCTCCACCAGCCAGGCCTTCATCCCGCTCGATGAGTTAACCTCTTGAATTGCCATGGCCGCCCGAGCGTGCGTCGTCGCGGCAAGGCTCAGCAATACGAGCACGACTAGCAGTGACTTGGCCGCCCCGAGCGGCGGTCTGTTGAACATCATCATCATCGCTTTTGATCCCCCGAAAATGTGTTTGCCGGCGGCAGCAGATATCCCGCCACGGACCGGTCCGGATTAAGGTACTTCTTGGCAACCGCCTGCACCTCTCGCGCAGTTACTGCACGGACCCTCAACGGCCATACCTGCAAGTCGTACGCAGTACTGCCGGTCGCAAGCGCCTCGCCGTAGAGCTGGGCGATTTCCTGTTGGCTGTCGCGTGCGAAGATGACCGAGCGCACCAAGCGGTTCTTGGCGTTCTCGAGCTCGACGTCGGGAACCCCGGCGTCGATGATTTTCCGAACTTCAGTGTCGATGGCGTCTTCCACCGCTTGAACCTTTGCCTCGCCCAGCGGCGAGCCAAAAATTGTGAAGCTCGTCGGATCGAGCGATCTTCCCCAGAAATAGGCACCGCCCGAGGAGGCTATTCCCTGTCTCACCACCAATTCCTGATAGATCCGGCTGCGCTTTCCTCCGCCGAGAATCTCCGACAGAAGATCGAGGGCTTCCGCTTCGCCCGGCTCGGCCGTTGCGTACGACGTGGTCACCCAAGATTTCTCGAAGCTCGCCACGGTCACACGCGGGTCGGTGAGCACGACGGTTCGTTTGGTGTTCTGCTCCGGCTCTTGCGGCCTCACCCGCGGCGGCAGTTCGCGGCCACGCGGTACGGCCCCGTAGGTCTTCTCTGCCAGCCTGTGCACGGTCCCGGTGTCCACATCGCCAGCCACCACGAGTATGGCGTTGTTCGGCGCGTAGTAGCGGTCGTAGAACGCTACGGCGTCCTCGCGACTGAGCCGTTCCATCTCGTGCATCCAACCGATGACCGGGATGCGGTAAGGATGGTTTTGATAGAGGGTCGCCCGCATTTCCTCCTCGAGGAGCGCCTCGGGAATGGCTTCGACACGGCCGCGCCGCTCCTCCAGAATGACATCGCGCTCCGGCACGATTACCGCGTCGGTGAGTACAAGCTGGCGCATCCGGTCAGCTTCTAATTCCATCATCGTCCCGAGGGACTCCGGCGTGACCGTCTGGTAATAGGCGGTGTAGTCGGACGATGTGAATGCGTTCTGCTCGCCGCCAATCTCACTGACCTTTGCGCTAAACTCGCCGGCCGGGTGCTTCTTCGTGCTCTTGAACATCAGATGCTCTAAGAAATGAGCGATGCCGGATTTGCCGGGTAGCTCATCGGCATTCCCGACCTTGTACCAGACCATTTGCGTGACGATTGGCGCCCGATGATCGGGTATGACGACCACGTGCATGCCGTTGCTCAGCATGAAATTTCCGATCTCGGACTTGCCGCGCGGTGCCTCGACGGCCGCCGCTTCCCAGGTCATGAGAGGCTGCAGCGCGATCATGCTCAGGACAAATGCCCGAATTCGCGAAACCATCCTAGCATGGGTCACCGGGCGCCCTCCCCCAGTCGCCGCGGCCGTGCGCGCTCTGCGGGCTCCCAGGAAATCGTCGGTTTGAAGCGAATGTGAGAGTTGGCGTTCGCGCGAGGACAACCGACGCAAAAGTGCCTGCTCAGCCTCGGCCGGATTATTCCTTGGCGAGTACGGCCTCTTCATTCTTCTGCATATGGAACATTCTGCTGTAGAATAAGCGGACGCAGACCCCGCTAGAAAGAACTTTGCTGACATTCGACATCTCCGCGCCATTATGGTGGTCCCTGTGGCAAATGACTCAATGCAACATGCGTGCCAGAGGAAAACTCTTTTAAATACAACGTGATCGATGAAACCAGCTGTGTCGCATGTCCAACATTGTCGTTCATGGGACAATGCTAAGCGACATAGACCCGTCACACTCCCGTTGCCAAAGCAGGGCAGTCGACCATTCACGAGATGATGCGCCTACGGGCCCTAGTTTGGTCGCGTAAACGCTCACATTCATCGGCTCCGCCGTGGGTGTATTTGTGAATGCGTGCGGGCACCTACCCGCGTAGCGCCTGTGAGGTCAAGAAGTAACCCGACGATGAGCAGACATAAAAGCCCAGCGTGATCAAGGCCTGCTTTCCGCCGGCAAAAGCACTCTTAAGGCGCAGTGAAACAGGTCGGCATCACGGAACGTCCGAGGACCTCGTTGCGCTCGAAGAGGATTACGAGCATCTTCGTGAGCTGAGGGCCGATCGGTTGCGAGCGACTGGGATCGATCTAATACATCCCATACATGAGGTTGCTGCTCCCCTCGGCGGATGAGACATCTGCCCTGGTTTGTCGAAGACCTAAGGAGAGCAGCGATGGAATATTACGTTGGCTTGGACGTCAGTCTCAAGAGCACGCACATCTGCATTATGGACCACGATCGGCAGGTGGTGTGGCGCGGGAGCGCGGATGCGCAGGCGCTTGCCGAGATGCTGGCAAGCGGCTGGTATTCGGCGGTGCATGTGAAGACCATGGAAAGCCATCGGTTGAAGGCATTGCTCGGAGCGCGTGAGCAACTGGCCAATGTGAAGCGCCAGCTTTACAGGCAGGTCCGTGGGCTCCTGCGTCCGTTTGGCATCAAGATCTCGGCAGAGCGCACCGCGACGGACAAGGGGGACGCATGTGCAATCGGTGTCGGATCGAGGTCGAGTTTGACCAGCTGTGGCACGCGGGCAGGCCGCACGGCGACATGACCAACCGTGCGAACTCGACGACCGAGGTGTTTCCCGACAAACCCGGGCCTCTCATCCGCAACACGGTCGGAGGCGAACGCGAGCTGGTAAATCCCACCTGGGTGATGCCGTCGCCGCCATTCGTCAGAGGGCAAACCGGATTACGCGTCACCAACATTCGCAACGTAATCACCGCACTGGCGGCGCTGGCTGACGCCGCAATACCGCTGCGTTGTGCCTTAGACGGCGCTCTGTGAATACGAAGATACGAGCCCTGGAAGGTCCGCGTCCGAACCCGCCTCGGCCCAATACATCACATAGGCGACAAGCTGCTTGTCGCCGGCGCGATCTTCGCGGGAGAAAGAACCCTTCAAGCTTTTGAACTTTGATCGAGATCAAAGCGGTCCTGTTCGAACTAGAACCTGATGCCCGAATGATATTTTTCTTCGAAATCATGGGCATTAATTGGGGACCAGTGAGATGCGAATTGGGAATAGGCACCTTGAAAGCTTTTCGGCACTACGGATCGTTGACAGACCGGGAGGGGCCTTGAGGACAATGACTGCGCGCCACGAAGCGGTTAACTCACCTGCTGCACTTCGTACCCTGAGTACGGCAACCCCACCTGCGAGGAACCCTGCACAACTAAAGACTGGGGGTGCAGAGCAAGGAGGCGAAGGGGCAACGAATAGCAGAACGGGAGGCGAGTCAAGCCTTTCCGCGCGCGTGTTGAAGTACGGCTTGTCCCTAGCCGCTGCGGGCTACGCCTACGATAAGATCGCCAACGACTTTCCCCTGTCCACCACATCGCTGCATGACGGAAAAAAAGGATTCACCTCGAGTGAGCGGCTCAGGAGGGCTCAGGGCAGCGCACGGGAATTTCACACGCGGTATCATGCGGCCGACGCTGAAACCCAGCGTCTAAATAAGCGGCCGCTCAATCCAATTCGTACCTGCGGCGATAACCAATTTGTCACCATGATTGACTACCGGGCAGCGACGCGTGTTCACGTTGCACGGCTGGTGGACTGTGCTGAGGCGCGCCGGTCGCTCATTCTGAATCTGAGTTGCATGAAGGGTCATCTCGTGAAGAACGAGTGCGTGGCCAAGTATAGACCGCCTCAGGTCCCGAAAGATTTCGACCTAACGAAGAGCCCAATGTATGATGAGAAGAACAAGTACGCGCTGACGGGGGTCTTCGACGAGCAGACCGGCGCCTACAGCTGCACGTCAAGGTCGATTACTCACCCCTTCATTAACAAAGGCGTGCAGCACTTCAGGAACTTGCGGAGCGAGAAGGGCTTAACGTTCAAAGGATGCGTCGAGAAGCTCGAACCGCTCCTCGACGATAAGACCTTCGGTCTCAGCGAAGAGGCGCAGTTTGCGGCCGGCCAGACCATTCTAAATTTCAGACAGGTATATGCTGCTGAGGCGCACTGGGGACATGCTGAGAACGTTGTGATGAAGACCCTGATCGAGCATGGTTTGCTCTCTAAGGCGGAAACCGAAAAGCTCGATGCGACGCTAATGTTCGAGGATCCACAAAAGAACAAGCTGAAGCGCAATGCCAGTTTGGTGGGGCCGTGGCTGCACAGCCTCGACACCCGGCTTCAGGAAATGCGATCAGGTTATGATCCCGAGGTACTTGAGGATCTGAACCACCGGGAGATCGCAGGCCTGAAGAACCTGCCCATCGCTCACTTCAAATTGAATGAGAAGGGCGACGGATTCGAAGATTGTTCTGGACTTGGTGACTCATTCACATGCGCAAATGGCGTCGCCTGCATCAACCACGCGCGTTTGATGAGTGGTCAGCCACGTCTCTCAAAGAAGGAGGTCATAGTGATCGTAGCGTGCCTCAACGCTGTGTACGACGACACGAGCTCAATTCGGCATACACTCCATGAGGTAGCGCGTGGCTGTTTTGTGGGCGCTGGATATACGATCGAGGATGCGGATGCGTTCTACCGCGATGTCTGCCAAAAAGCGGCGGAAGAGTATTATGGCGGCAGGAATCTGCCGGACCTGTTGCAAGGAAATCCGCCTGATGCAAGCCCTGTAGTAGGAAGCGGCCTTGGGGACAACCGGGACCTGCGAGGATCGCGTGACGATGCACTTGAGAGATTGCGAATCGCCAATCAAATGGAGAGACTCTGTGGTCCCAATTTTGCAAGGACGTCAGGACTGAGGGACAAATGACGCAAAAAAACTTCGACAATTAGCGGGCTTTCTCTAACGTCGCCTCAGCGGGTCGCGCGAAAAACCGGCAGCTGACATCGAGGTAGCGCAGCCCGCGCGGCTATCCGCGGAACTCGCGCCTCAGCGGCTTTCTCTGCCCCGACGCCAGTGGTGCCACCTCGCTATTCGACACCAAATCGTTCGAGTATCTTCTCGAGCCGAAGGTTCTGTGCACGAAGCTGTTCGCCAACAACCTCTTGAGACGCTTGTTGTCTGCGTCAAGGCGGCAAGCTCGTCGTGGGAGATCGGATTGTCAACAGTCCCGGTCTGCGCCTTTCGATCCTCGTTCGCAAGCTTAGGGACATGCACGATCGTTTGGGCGTGCTTGGCGCGCTTTCGAGGAGTGCCGATTGATTTCGTTTGACGCTGCCATGCCGTGTCGCTCTCCAGTACTTACACTGCCGCTTCGGCCGCATGATCGGCCTTATGGTGGTTCCAAATTTCGACCTCTGCGCCGTTCACAAGTGGTATCGTTGCTGGTGCAACGTCGACGTCGTCGATTCGTCCGTCGACAGTGTCTGCATTGATCGGAAAGCCTTGAGATCTGTGTCTTCCCCAGATGAGTTCGTTTGGGTTTTGGCTTTTTGTCGCCCCGACTTGAATTCGACAACGAACCTCCGTTGTGGCGTCTTCATCTACTTGCGATCCCAAGCAACCGAAAAAAAGCAACACCGAGCGGCGCCGCTGCATTCCTGCTGGCGCACCAATACAGCCCCTCCTCGCGCGCTTCAACTGCTCGCCAACGTCGCGTCTGCACGCCTTCACCCGGCAAGAGCGGAGAACAGCAGGGCTTCGTTTGCCGCGACGATGCCATTGGGGAGCCAATATAGCTTTCTGGCGTAACACGGAGGCCGCCGAAGAACGCCCGGCGTATTCCCGGTCATTGGTTAGTCGAGACCGAGCCTCTTGCGCAGTTCAGCATTTTCCGCTCGCAGTTTCTCCGCCAGTAGTTTGCGGAGCCGCTGGTTTTCCTCTTCGAGCTGGACAAGATCTGCCAACTCATCGCCGGCCGGGTGGGGCTTGGCGCCCTTAGTGTCCTTTTGCTCGACAGCCTTCGCGGCATCTTTCCAATGATAGTAGGCTTGCTCTGATATGCCGGCGCTCTTGATAGCATCCTTGAGGGTGTTGCCTTCGATGACTTGCGTCTCGATCAGCTTCAGCTTCTCGCTCTTTTCTTGCTCGGTATACGCCCTGCGTTTAGCCGCCGGTGTCTTTGATTGAGCTGGTTCGGAAGCCGCCTTCTGCGGCCTTGGCGACCTCCGCTTCTTAGCCGTTGGTACTTTCACTTCTGCGTCAGTCGCTGCAGTTGTCGCAGCAACTGGTCCCGCATTACTCTCGTCAGCCATCAGTGATTCCCTCCTTTAGCCATCGCCTGTTTTCGGCTGAGTGCTCCACAGAGTCAACACAACCATGCTTTAACGATCGTTGATGTTTGGCTTGTGCGTGGAGCCTGGCGATCGACAGTGAAAGGGTCCAGCTCTCACCCGAAATCTTCAATGCCTGGCCAGCCATCATTTGGGGCCTATCATCCCAACAATAGATTTGTTCTGTTCGCTTCTCGAAAGCTAACCATCCCAGTCATGGAATCATGAGGCTCTGGAGGACGACGCTGGCCTGACAGCGATGACCGGTCGGAAAGAGGGTACGATAATGCGACGAGTTGCGCACTTCTGCTGGCGCCCCGGTGCGTCATAGCCACCGTGACCTGTCCACCTAGGAGATGAAGTGCCGACTCTGCTCGTTGACCATCATGCGGATCTTACCCGCGCCGTGCGAGTTACGCTCGGGGATAGCGGTTTCGCCGTTGATGTAGTTGGTACACTGGAATAGGCCTCGAGTGCATTTTGTTGCGCGAGCTATGAAATTCTTCTGCTGGAGCTGGCTCTGCCAGATGGCGATGGAGCCTATTCCGCTCACGTTGGTGCTGTCGAATCTTCCGTTTAGCAAACTCGAATAGGAACGCTGGACGGTAGGTAGCGAGGGGTGGCCAATCGCACCCGAAAACACCGAAGCTTGACCTGAAAAAACCCAACCCAAACATCAACGAGACCCAGGGATCACACCGAAGACTGGCCGGCTTCAAATCCCCCACAAAGGCTTCATGCAAGACCTTCACTGCAGCAGGGGCTTCAAACATAGTCGCGAAAGTTCAACTGCCTGGTCGATTGTTCTGAGGCGCTTCCCGCACGGTCTGCACGGCTCGTCGGCGGCAGGACCCAACGTCTATCCATTGCGCGCTTTAGCGCGGCGTCCAACTCGGCTGTCCGGTACGAGGGCATTTGCGCCTCGTTGATCCAGCCGAAGCCGAGATGTCGGAACTGGTCCGCCGGCACCGTGACCCGGCTTTTGTCCAGTTCCCGTACGAAGTCCGCCGACCAATCATGGATCGTGTATGATTCAATTTTATCCATCATCAGCCGCCAGCGCTCGATGCGCTCGTCGCGCTGCATATTGGCCGCTCTGGAAATTGCGGCCGCGATCTCGGCAGGGCTGGTCGGATCCACCAGCAGCGCTCCATTTCTGTCGAAGTCTTCGGCCGCACCCGCAAACTTCGACAGCACCAAAACGCCGGGATTTTCCGGATCTTGCGCAGCGACATATTCTTTCGCGACCAGATTCATGCCGTCACGCAGGGGTGTTACCACGCAAACATGCGCGGCGCGATAGAGACCTGCCAGTTGAGCCTGCGTAAAAGGATCATTCTCGTAGAGGATCGGCCTCCACTCGTCCGTGCCATGCTCGTCATTGACACGTTTGACCAGGCGCTCAACGTCGCGCTTATAACTTTTATAGGCTTCGATTTCCGTGCGCGAGGGGTTGGCGATCTGCAGGAGCACTATGCTGCGCGGCTCGGCTGCCAGGACCTGATCGAAGGCTTCGATCCGGGCGTCGATACCCTTGGTGTAGTCGAGCCGGTCGACCCCGATGGCAAGCTTCGCGCCGTTGAGTTTCTTCTGCAAGGACGAGATATAGCGGTCCTGTTTCGTAAGCGACTCCGAAGCATGCTGTGCGAACTGTTTGGGATCGATACCGATCGGAAATTTCTGACAACGCGTCTGCCGGCCGTCCGAAATCACCACACCGTGCTCGACTTCCAGTTCGAGATGGGTGCGCACGCAGTCACAGAAGTTGTTCAGGTCCCAGTTGGTCTGAAAGCCGAGCAAATCGTAGGCGAGCATCGATTTCATGAGTTCACGATGGTTGGGCGCTCGCTCCATCATATCGGGTGCTGGCCATGGCGTATGCAGGAAAAAGCCGATCGGCTTGTCGACGCCGAGATTGTGCAGACCAGCGCCGAGTGGAAGAAAGTGATAGTCATGCACCCAGATTGCATCGCGATCCCGGAATTGGAAAGCGGCTCCCGCCACGAACTTGTTGATCTCTTGATAGCTTTGATAGTTTTCTGCGGAGCCAGCCATTCGGTCAGGCAGCGAGTGCAACGCCGGCCACAATATCGAATTCGCGAAACCTTCGTAATACCCAGAATAGTGCTCGCGCGGCAGATCGAGCTTCGCGACTTGGCCCTCGCCGTGCTGCCCGATGTCCATGGCCTTCGTGCCGTCGCCCAACTTGCCCGAGGACCCCATCCAGACCGCGCCAGAGCGTTCCACCACAGGCTCGAGGGCCGCGGCTAGCCCGCCCGTCTTGGGTTGATCGGGGTCAAAAGTTGCAACGCGGTTCGAAATGAGGACAAGTCTCGGCTGCTGGGTTGCCTCACCGATATGGTCCTTTCGCTCGGCGGAGCCGGGGCAAGGGGAAGGATCTGCACTGGATCGTTGCGTGCAATGCTGCGCTGCCTCCTCGCGCCGATGCTGGTCAAAGGCTGCGTGTTGCATTCCTGAGGCTGCCGAGTGAACAGTGTTATTGATTCTATCCATTCCATATCCGTGGTAAGCGCCTTGCCGATCCCCCGTGCGACTTGGCTTGAGCTTTGCGGAAGTTCCAGGGCATGAGCTACTCGATTGGCCTTTGAGGATGCCATCGACATTCGCCCGCGAAAGGCCATCCGCCTCATATTCGCGCGTTTCCGCTGCTGCACGATCACCATTTAGGGCCATAGCCACGGCTGCGGCCGAGAGCCGACCACCACATCGCCACCCGGGATTTAGCGGAGTGCGGTCCGCGAATTATTGAAAACGAACGGTAGGCCCGCATCCGCTGCAGATCCACCGACAGATCATCATCTTGCTCCCTGCCGATACTGTTCCGCCCCTGGGCGAAATCCTCCGATTCCAAATTTGCTGAGCGCTCCTCCTCCTGTGTGGCGTTGATATGCAAGGTCCTAATGAGATCCTCGAATTTGCTAACCTCTCGCCACGCCTCACGTACTACGCTGTACGCTTCCTCACGTTCCTGCCGAGCCAGGTCGGCTTCTGCCTGAGCTTTTTCAATGCGTTTTCCGAGTAGCTGTTCGTATTGACGCAGCGAGACCATCTGCGCGTTCACCGCTTCAAGATCAGTGAGAGCGGCGGTTTTCCCGATTAATGGTTCGTATAGCGCGAGTTCGCGACGGGGAAGGTCTTGGCGCCATCTCCGAAGATTTGTCGAGGCGATACCAATAGCCCTCACAGCATTGTCGAGAGTCGTGTGCCTCACGCGCAGCGCATGTTCGGCGCGGCGGCGCCGCAGTTCCTTAAGTTCGAAAAGGCGATGTACCGCTTCGGGAGTCATGCCAAACACCCAGCAAGCGCATCGAGCATTGCTTCGAAGCCGACCTGCTCCTGTGTGGACTGCCGCAAGAAGCTTCTTATGTGGTCTATTTTAGCGATCGCTGCATCGGCGATCGGATCGGCTCCTTCCTTGTACTCGCCGATACGTACCAGGAGTTCCACCTCGTGGAATTTGGCCATCAGCTGCCGTAGGCTGCCCGCCAACCGCTCATGGTCCGACGATACAATAGCGCTCATGACGCGGCTGATACTCGCCAGAATGTCGATAGCCGGATAGTGGTTCGACATCGCCAAGGCGCGTGAGAGTACGATGTGACCATCGAGAACGGATCGGGTTTCATCGGCCACCGGTTCGGCCATATCATCGCCCTCCACGAGCACTGTGTAGAATGCGGTTATAGATCCGCAGTGGTTGTTCCCAGCGCGTTCCAAAAGCCGCGGCAGTGAAGCGAAAACCGACGGCGGGAAACCACGCCGTGTCGGCGGCTCACCGGCCGCGAGACCAATCTCCCTCAGTGCACGCGCGAAACGGGTTACTGAATCCATGAGAAGTAGCACACGCTGTCCTTGGTCTCGGTACCATTCGGCGATCGCCGTAGCGACATAGGCCGCTTTCGCCCGCTCCGTTGCGGAGCGGTCAGAAGTAGCAACGACAAGAACCACTCTCGATCGCGCTTCTGCGCCGACACTGTGTTCGATCAGCTCCTGTACCTCCCGGCCACGCTCGCCGATTAGCGCTATCACGATCACGTCAACCGCTGCGCCACGCACCAGCATCGACATCAGGGTACTCTTGCCCCCGCCCGCAGAGGCAAAGATGCCTATGCGCTGCCCCTCGCCGCACGTCAGAAGACCGTCGATTGCCCTTACGCCGACAGGAAGAACTTTGTCGATACTACGCCGGGTCAGGGGATCCGGCGCTTCCCTGTAGACAGGCACGTGGGCTTCCGAAAGCAAGGGTCCATTGGTGGATTCGTCCAAAGGTCGGCCGAAACCGTCGAGTACGCGGCCGAGCAGGTGCCAGCCGGTCGGCACCATGAGGGGCTTTCCCGTTGGGATCACTTCAGTGAGCGTCGAGAGGCCGTGCATTTCCCCGAGGGGCGTCAGGATGGCGACATCGCACTGCACGCCGACGACTTCCGCCGACAATTCCAAGTTGTGCTCCGGACTGCGGAGAGTGCAAAGGTCACCGATGCGGGCGCCCGGCGCCATTGCATGGATAACCGTTCCAACAATCTGGAGGACACGGCCGCGGACGTGCATTGTCGACACCTGCGCGATTGTTTTTTTTGCGAGCTGGAAGAAAAAACGGATGTTCTCGTGCTCACAGGGAATAACGGCTTTGGTCGGCTCGGCTGGTTCGAACATCACTTTGTCCTTCGGACATTACTATGCTTTGGCCCTTCAGAGGTGTTAGGCAGCTACGCAAGCCGCTTTCGATCGCCGCAAGCTGGCTGTCGATCGTGGCGTCCACCAGTCCAGCATCGGTCTCGAGAATGCATCCGGCATCATTTACGCGTGCGTCGGCAATCAGGTCGATGACGGCACGCGATGTCGCTGTCGGGAGGATCTCGTCTAACCGACTGCGGACCGCCTCGAGGAGCGGCGGTGCCACGCGTAGCCGGACGACGGAGTTGTGGCCGGCAAATTTCAGACCGCGCAAGGCGATCTGCACCGCCGCATCCACCGGCTCGACAGTGTCGATGATCCGACGCGCGATCTGCAGGCCCATGGCGATGATATGCGCCTCATTTTGCGCCATGATCCGCAGAGAATCCGTGGCGACCGCGGTCAGACGGGCCTCGATTGCCTTTTGTGCTGCAGCAAAGCCAGCCTCTTTGGCCTGCGCCTCGATCGCTTGGGCGGCTCCCCGCGCCATGTCGATCAGCGCATCAGCGTCGCGCCTTGCCTGCATGAGTAGTTGCTCGGCGTCCAACAGGGCCTGTGCGCTCGCGGCCGGCAAGATCCGCCCAGGGCCGAGGATCCCGGCCGATGCAGCCGTTAGCTGAACCAATGCGACCATGCGGGCATCCTCTTGCGGACCAGTCGCCGGATCGCATAAAATGCGCCCTCGCCAGCATTGTGGTCACGACAAGTCTCTACCACTGCCGCCCAGATTGGCGCGGGACAGCGCACGCCTAGCCGAGTCCGCAGCATTTGCGGAATGTCGCCAATCGCAAGGCCGAACATCGCCGCGCCGCAGTGAAGCAATTCGCTGGTCGCGAACGGATTGTCAGAAGCACGAATCGCCGACATCAGTTCGGCAGGCGGTCGCGGCAAAAGCGCGGCTTCGTGGGCGAATGCGACGGCTTCTTCCCCGAGGTCCGCGCGAACCGCCGCGATATCAGTTGTCCGAAGAAGTCTCGTAAGGCCGGCTGCCCCCACCCAGGCGCCCGCAAGGCGCATGAGGCGCACGGCGTCCTGCGACGGGAGAAACGCGAGCCTGCTTCGTGGCGCGGCGCCAGCATCGATGATGGCGGACGGTTCATCATTTTGGCCACGAAGGAGCCAGCGCCCAAGCCTGACACGAGTGAACGGGTCGCTCTGAGCGCTATCCAGCGGCATCCATTCGGGCCAACCATGTGCCTTTGTGGAATCGAGATCAGCGGCAGGATCGGCAATGCAGCACATGACCGCCCTCGCCCAAGGTGCATCAAGCCATTCATCCGACATTCCTGCTGATCTCCCCGGCTATCACTTCTGAATTGTTGATCTCATTGAGGCGCTATTCCGGTGTCCGACGGGCGACGCCATAGCAGGAAGGCGAGAACACCATTGCCGATAAGCGATCCGGTAATGCCGCATGCAAGCGCGATCACCAGATGGCCTGTGCCGCTGTCTTCTGTCGTGAGGACGGCTGTTCTATCAACGGAACGTAATAAGGCGCTGGCCTGACTTGCCTGCACGAGAACGACGGAGACTCTTTCGTAGGACACGCCCTCCAAACTGTTTGCGACGAGCTCTTTGACTTTCGGTACGATCTGATCGACGATAGTTCCGGGCGCATAACGGATAAGCACAGCAGCGCTCGAGGGGAAGGATCGGTCTCGATTGTCACTCGTCTCTTGGGGCAAGACCGCATGGACGCGAGCATTGAGCACGCCATCGATGCTTGAAAGGGTCCGCGACAGCTCCTGTGTAATGCCATAAATGTAGCGAATGCGCTCCGCTGTCGGCGATGAGATCAAACCTTCGTTCGCGAAAAGACTGCCTATATCGGCATGGTGGTCGCGTGGCAGTCCGGCGCCTTTCAATACCTCCATGGCGAGGGGAACATCCTTCGTATCGACTAGCAAGGAGGCAGTGCCGTCGTTGTCCGTCGTTTTTTCGGCATCGATGCCTTGACCCGTGAGCAGTGCAAGCATTTCGTTCGCTTCGTGCGCCGAAATATTGCGGTAGAGCTCGAGCTTCGATTCGCAGCTCACCAGTGTGAACAACAAAAGAAATGTCGCGAGCCGCTTCAATACAAAGATCACAGGTCCACCGGCGTAGGATCATTGATTTTTTAAGAAAGCATCCAGGCTCTGCGTGGCCTTGCCGACCACCTTGGCCAGCATGTCGCACTCGAGCGACAAAGCTGATATGGCGATCTGCGCTCTCAGCCAATCACCTGCGTGCATTTCCCCCGGTTTCATACTCGCCGCAGTGCTTCGAGCGGCTTCCATGGCGTGTGTAAAGCCGACGCTTAGCTTCTCCATGCTGCTCAGGATGGCGTCTCCCGGCGTGCCGACGACGCCAGATCCGCGCGCCGCCTCGGTCAACGGGTCGATTGAAGCGGTCGCTGACCTATCGTGCAGCGCCGACAAGTCGGGCTGATCCATTGTGGCACGAAAGGCGTCAATGGATTCAGTTGATATGTTCGATACGATTGCACTGCCGCTTGGCAAAACTGTGGGTGGACTGATGCTGTTGACGCTCACTAGATGTCCCTCTCTACAGCATGTCCGACGGAGCTCTTGCCAAACGCGGCGACGAGTCCATCGACATCGGGATCTCCACCCGGAACCCGCCTGAGTAAGGTATCGCGCTGGCTGAACCGTCCGGCAAGATGGAGAGCCAGCGCCTCGAAGGCCAACCCATATGCGTCATTGGCGTCCGAAAGCGGACGGAGCTGTTCCACTGCCGCCTCGATATCTCCCACCGTCAGATCCGCGACGGCGTAAGCTATGACGGACTCCCTACTACCCGGCGCAATGGCGCTAAGTCCTTTCGCAATTCGTCTGGCCCGCACTATGTCGTTCGAAATGCAAGCCAGGAATGCCGCTTCGGCAAGGTTCCGTCGTAAGCCGGCCCCAATGTCAGTGCGACCCCCGGCTGACATTGATGTGCACGAAGGAGACATCTTTATATCTTCTCTCTGGCCGAGTTGCCCGTAACCTGCGATTGTAACCGGCCGGCAACTTCTTCGAATCGCTCCCACAACGACGGCATTCGTTTCATCCTTAACTTGCATCCGGGGGCCGCTAATCCACGCGCCGGCAGCCTCTTCGATTTTGCCTAGTCGTAAGCAGCCAGCAAGACGTCTCACCGCCAATGTTGTCCGATAGCATGCCAACCGCAAATACAAAGGTGATATACATCCATACTTACCGGATATGGCGCGCTGAAAGGTATCGCATATCCCCAATCCTTTAGGCTAGGACGCTTCGATACCATCGGGTCTCCTGATGTGCACATATCGGAATAATATTTTTGATTCTGTCTCGTTGCAGCTAGCTGTCTGTGTTCCCGTCAGGTGGCGCTGTGTGCCGACCGGGGTGGTGCTCTGCTGCTCGACTGCCAATGGCATAGGGCGGCTGTAAAGCGAGGTGTCATTCTGAAATGTGGCCATTCAACAGGATGGAACCTGCCATCGGCATCACGCCGTCAAGCAGTCGCTGCTCTCCAGCGATCAAAACTTCGCGCGGCTTGGATAGCAAAGATCTAGATAAGACGATGGCGAGCGCGCGGCAAACGATCGCGCAGGTGGAGAGCTTCTTGAGACAAGGTCGGGAGCAGCTTGGTCAACAAGCTAAGCTGTTGGGCGAGTGTGCCATCACCGGGGATGTCATCTCCAGATTCGTTGAGGCTCAAGACGACAGTTTTCGGCAAGCTTACACGTGCGAGCGGCAGGCGGCTCTGAGCGAGATCAACAATCTCACTTCCATTCAGCTGCCGGTATGTGGGCCGCGCGTCAAGCCGATGCGACTGAGGGTCTGAGGCTGTGACGCAGAAGGTAGAGGAGCTAGTAACGGACGGTGGCGAAGCGGACACTGAGGCTGGACGGCTGGCACGGCTTACCGAAGAGATCATCGCGGGTCGTACGGATTTGGCGGCTGTCATCGGGATCACGGATGACGAACTCGAGGCGGTCTACGTGCTCGGCCATCGTTTTTATTCCGCCGGTAGATACGGCGAGGCGCTGAGCTTCTTTCGTTTTCTATGCATGCACCGGTACATCGACCCGAGATTTTGGTTCGGATTCGGTGCTGCCAGTCAGATGTTGGGTGATTCAGCAAATGCCGTGCGTGCCTATGCATTGGCTGCGCTGCTGGACGACGAGGATCCGCAGATCCCGTTACGCGCCGCAAAATGTCTCATCAAGCTCGATGAGCCAGCGGCAGCCTTGAGCGCCCTTGAGAGCGTATTGGAGCTTAGCAGTGGGAAGCCTGAGCATAGAGCTTTCGCTCAGCAGGCGTCGCTTATGCTGCGTAGACTCAGGCCCGAAGCAGGTTGAAAAGGAGGCTGCGATGCATAACGTCAGCAAAATGAAAGCGGTCGGTGGAACGCTACTTGAAGCTGGGATGCTAACGAAGATCGACGCTTCCACCAGCAATTCTTCAACTGGTTTTAGCAAATCGGGCGCTGAACTTGCGCTGCCACCAGTCTCTGGCGGTTCTCCGGCGTCAGATGCGGTCCCACAGTTACCCCCACCACGGGCCTTTAGTGCGATGGAACTGGCCGCCAAGTTTCTGAGCCTCACGACGAAGATGGCCGACAACGACGTTGCAGCGGGTATGAAGGATGTACGCCACCGAAGTGAACTACAGAAGCAGCAGAATGATAGGATTGCCCGAAACATTGCGGCCGCTGCTGAGAAGTTGAGGCAAGCTAAGAAAACTTCGGGGCTCATGAGGATATTTGGATGGATTGCGGCCGCACTGACGGTCGTGGCGGCAGTGGCCACCGGCGGGGTTCTCGCGTTCACGGCCGCAGCGGTGAGTGTCGCCATGGTAGCCGCGACCGAGGCAGGCGTCATCGATAAGATGACGCGGGCCATTGCGACGGGTCTCATGGAAGACCAAGGGGTGGCGCAGAATCAGGCCAAGTGGTGGGCCACGTTCATTACGGTTGCCGTCGTCCTTGCTTGCTCACTCGCCACGTTAGGCGCCGGTGCCGGGTCTGGCGGGTGGAATGCGGTGACGAGCATTGCAACGAAGATCACGGGCCAGAGCGATAAGGTAGCGAAGATTGTTATGGGAAGTCAGCGCGTTGCGACCGCCGCTCGGGCGGGCGAAGGCATTGCTTCGGCAGCTGGGGCCTCGGCGGGGATTGCGAGCGGCGTCCAGCAGAAGCAAGCAGTCGACGCCCAGGCGGAGACGTTGGACATCAGGAAATTCCTCGCCAAGCTGGCGCAGCTTCAAGAGGACGAGATCGCGCGCATCCAGGAGTTGTCCCTCGGTATGAAGACTATGACGCAGAGAGTTGTCGATGCGTTGGAGGAGCAGACTCGATCCGCATCAATTGTCATACGACACATCGCCTGACGAGCGCCCATAACTGTCCATGCTATGAGAACGTTAGGAGAGCATGCATGCGACATACTGTCGTACAAACAAACTGCACTGACCGCCATCATCTGTCGGACGCTGCTGTGCATGAACATCGGTCTATATTGCCGATGTTCATGCCCACCAATGGCATGAGTATGAGGGACGCCGAAGTCGTGTCAACGCCGGCCGATGTCCAATTGCAGAGATCGGCCGGCGGGCCAACACTCGGAGACGTCGCCGCCCACAACAATAGTGCCGAAGCTAGTCTGGGAGCACGGCTAGCCTCAGTTGACATATATAAAATTAGCGCGTTGCTGCACAGCCTCAATCTGGAGTTCCGTGACTCTGCGAGATTGGACCGGCAAATTGCGCGTGACTGCGACATCGCGGCGCAGGGAGCTGCTGCCAAGGCGCTTCGCGATTCAGGGCTATGTCAGCTGGTCGGCACGTTCCTAACCTCCGCCTTCGCGATAGCCGGTGCGGGTGTCAGCCTTAAAGGCGCGAGTAAGGCACAGGCGCGTTTCGATGTGGAGATCGGCAGTTCGACGGCCCGCAACAAGACGAGTTTTAAGGCCGGCCTATTCAAGCACGGCGGCATAAGACAACTATTTCAGGCCGGCCTATTCAAGCACGGCGGCAGAAGACAGCTAAATGAAGCCCTCTGTAATATTGCCTATTATCTGCTGAGACGCGCTGCACGAGGGCCTCAAGCCCCCCGCGCCCGCTTGGGTAGTCGGCCTGCCGGCTTTGACCCAGACAGGGTCTACAGAGCCCAGCAAGTCGCACAGCGGACCACGATGAGCTGGGGTGGTGTCGCTACGGGCATAACCGAGCTCGGCAAGCTCGGTGGTGCCGCCCTCAACATGGGGGCGACGGTTGAGCAGGAGAAAAAGGCAAAGCTGGAAGCGGAGAGCACCAAGATGCGCTCTCGCGCTGACGACGAGAGTGAATTCAAATCGGCATATGAAAAGATGATCCAGGATGTTCTGGAAAAGCTTTCCGAAGTGAGACGCGCGGACGCTGACACGAGGAGCAAGATCGCCAACATGGGATGAGAGCAGGAACAAGTTAAATCTACACAGGAAAAGGTCGATGATGATCTCAAAGACGGACTTCGGAAATGCATTTTATCGCGATGTGTCCAACACTTCCGGGAGTGGGGGCAGCTTGGCCGCGATGGCACTGCTACTCCAGATAGAGCGGTATAATATTCTCGATGCTCAAGCTAAAGACGAATTCGAAGACATGCAGAAGCGGAATGATTGGCTGAAGACCGCGAACGCCGCTCTGGCCGCGCTGCGCGTCAACCGGCCCGGTAACGACAAGGACGTTAAAGATTATGGCACGTTTGTGGACGCACAGGGCAAGACCCAGAATGTCCATCAGTGGATGCTCGCGAACGGCATCCCTATCGAGCAGAACAAGGGCGATACCGCCGGTGTTCAGTCGGAGTTCGATGCCGCCATCTCCAATCTCAAATCGCGCATCGATACTGTGAATAGCGACTCGCAGATGGCGTTAATTCGCCTGCAATCCCTGATGGACAAAGTAAATCAGTCCGTTGAGCTGGCGACCAACTTGTTGGCCAAGGATACCAAAGCTAAGGAGATCATCCTTGGCAATATCAGGTAAAGAGCGTTCGTGCCCGCGCACCCGGCCCGCGAATATTGTGGCGTTTGTAGTTTGTCAAGTAGGCGTGAGCGGATGACCGTTTCCAGCAGGAATACTGTATTGCTTTTTCTCCCCTGTTTACTGTTACCTCTTGGTGGATGCGCCAGCAGTGGTACGATTGCAGAGCGCGCGATTTTATTAAACTCGCCGTCCTTCGTCCCCTCTGGATCTGTGTCTGCGCAAGAGGCTCGCGGACCGCAGACTAACGGCTTTGAAGTGCTGGCGCAGAGGCAAGCGCAGCCAGTCGCAGCCACAGGTGAACGGAAGCTGCCGGTGGTGTCGGATAGAAGGCCGGTGAGCCTCGACTATACCAATGTCGACATTCGCGAAGTGGTGCAGGACATCGTTGGTGATATTATGAGCATGCCCGTTGTTATAGATCCTGGCGTTGGAGGGAAAATGAGCCTTCATACATTGCGCCAGGTGCCCGCGAATGACGTGCCTCGGCTGCTCGACAAAGCGCTGGCGCCGCACGGCTATGGGTTAGCTGCGGGTGGTCAAGGAGTGCGGGTGGGGCGTTTGGCCGACCTCGCCGGCGGGACGCAGAATAGCGTCCAAGTTATTCCTGTGAGGTATGTCGATCCGACTGAGGTGGTCGAAGTAATCCGACCCAACTTGGAAGAGGGTGTGCGCCTCACTCCAGCGCCCGGAGGGGGAAGCATTGTTGTCAGTGGGCCACCTGAATCTGTGAGTTCTGTGCGGCAACTGGTCGACCTCTTTGACACCGACGACATGCTTCACAAATCATTCGCGCTGTACACGCTGTTGCAAGCGAGCCCGGCCGACGTCGAGCGAGAACTCAGTTTGTTGTTTACGCAAAGCGGCCGAGAGAGAGGGCCTGTCCAATTTGCGGCGCTAGAGCGATTGAATGGTATCCTTGTTGTGGCTAAAGATCCTGCAGCTCTTAAGCAAGTCCACCGGGCGATCATCAAACTGGATAGTGCGGCCGGGGCTACGGCAGGAATTCACGTGCGTCCACTGCTGTACCGGCGAGCATCGGAACTGGCGCATGTGCTGGCGCAAACGTTCGGCGCTGAGGCGCCCAGTGCTGTTGCGCGTGCACAGCCTGCGGGGACGTTCGGCAGGTTATCGGTGGGCAGTGGCGCATCCAATCAAACCAGTCTGCCGGTCAATGTGCCAGATTTGCCGATCGAAACGCCAGATGCGACGAGCTCGATCACACATCCGGTGAACGAAATATCAATTGCGGCGAAGCCTCTCGGCCTCTCGGCGCCGGTGCGGATCCAGGCGGACCCCGGACAGAACGCGCTCATAGTATTCGCAGCACCCCACGACTACAAGCTCGTGGAAGCCGCGATCCGTCAACTCGACATCAAGCCTAGACAGGTTCTCATCCAAGCCATCGTTGCCGAGGTGAGGCTGAGTAATGATCTACGCTATGGCGTGGACTATCTCCTGTCGACCAGGGGCTTGGGCGCAGTTCCAAATGGCTTGTCGTATGCCTTTCCCGGCGAAGGGGCCAACATTGTGTTACATGCGCTAAGCGGGCTTGGCGATGTCAAGGTTGTATCTGCGCCGCGCATCCTGGCAGTCGACAATCAAACCGCCACGATTCAGGTGGGGGATCAGGTCCCGATCCTGGTCCGATCATCGCAATCTACCGTAAGCGAGAACTCATCGATCGTCAGCGAAGTCGAGATGCGCGACACAGGAGTGATATTGGCTGTTACGCCCAGAATCGGCGCTGGCGGCAGTATAACGCTAGACACGTTTCAGGAGGTCAGCACAGGCAACAGGAACACGCTCACCGATGTCCAATCTCCAGTGATTTCGGTGCGCCGATTGCGGAGTACCGTATCGACACGAAGCGGCGACACGATCGTTATTGGGGGATTGATGCAAGATAGCACCAACCGCTCCAATCTGGGCCTTCCTATGCTGAAGGACATTCCGCTTTTGGGGGCGCTGTTCCGCAACACGGAACACGCCAAGCAACGGACCGAACTCTTGATATTGCTTAACCCCCGGGTGGTTGACAGCGACGCCGACGCAAGAGCCCTGACCGAGGAGCTGCGCGAAAAGTTCGAGTCCCTGGCCCCCGACTTGGGCCGCCGGCTGTCGCCGTCAGCTCAGCCGCACAGTCGAAAGCGAAATGGGGGCAGCTGACCTGAACCGGCTCGGCTGCCGGATTGCGCGAGACTATGAATGGATCGCTCTCTCCACATAGGGAGTGCTCTGGTAGTGACCAGCAGCACGAATTCGTCGAGGTCAGATCGTTGTGCGCCATGCGCCCCAACCTGCGGCGCCGGCAACTGGCGTCCACCGGATCGGTGTGCGCGATATGTTGCAGACCATTCGGCCCGCGTCACAGTGGGATGCTATGATGCCGGACGCGGCCAAAAAGCGCTTCGGGCACCCTCGGACTGATGCACCGATGCCAGCACCGCATCCGGTCGAGCCATTAGGGAGAAGGGCAGCCCCCGAGGAAACACGGGACCCGGCCTTCGTAAGCGATAGTACCTGCTGACCTGCTGACCAACGGGCCACCCGGACAAGCACCTGGACTTGAGAGCCGTCGACAAGTGCAAGAGCACATCACTACCGCTCCGGAGTGCCGAAGCAAACATGCACCTTCTTCAATCAAGCTCCATCGGACGCAGGTGCCACAGCATGCGGCCTGTCGGCCCGCAGAGTGCTGGGAATTTGCTGGAATTTTACCAAATGATCAGTTGATTTTCTGGCACACTCCCTTCAGGGCGTCGTAAATTACTTTGATCATGCCGGACTCCAAATTCAGGGCCAGGCTCCATTGCTCGGTGAGCGATTGGAACCTGACGAGATCGGACGCGTTGTTCGGGTCCATGGAAGCCATGAAGTTGTTAAGGTTTGTTTCTGCCGCAACAGTGGCACTGCCAAGGCTGTTGTCGATACCTCTAACGCTGATTGTAGGGCCAGTAATCTGCATGTTCAACTCCGTTTTCGCCGTATTCCTTTAATACTGCTGCATCTATATCATGTTGAGAACCTCTGTCGCCGCATCTATCGCGTCGACAACAGCCGCCAAATTTGCAAATTCTTGCCTCGAAACACCAGCACTCATTTCACGCTTCAACGATTGCCGGCAGCTATCAAGTTCCCTCTCTATGGCAGTTCTCCCTGCGCGGTCCAGATCGGTTAGCAGTTGCCTTCGCGGCTCAAAAACGGCCATGACTTCGTTCACCCTTTTTCCTCCTCCGCTATCCATCTCGGCTGGCTCGGATAAGGAACGTGCACCTCGTCCGCGCCCATACGTACAGAAATTCCGCCTCGATCGATGTTAACAATCTGCCCCAAGCTTTCGAGACTGTCGCCGAGCTTCAGGCGCGTTCGATTCTCAAGGATGATGAATGGCGTTCGGCCGAGGTGTACACCTCTCGGCGCCGGCAATATGACCGGCGTGAATTGCGTCTCAAGCGAGATGTAGGGCGCGAACTTCTTTTGGAAGCGCGAAGCGACGTTCTGCCACGCTTGAAAATCAGTTGGAGGCAGGGCCCCCGAAACGAGCACACCATCTGCCTTCGCCGAAACGCGAATGTGGCGACGCAGTTGGGCCGTCATCGCGGTCTCCAGAAAAACGCGAGCACGGTCGGGTGTCACGATCGCGTTTTCGACTTCGCGTAGCCTTGGAACATCCTGCTGCAGGCGATGAAGCGCCGCTTGGACCTTCGCATCGCTTGGTCCATATCCCGTTATCGTGATCTCTCGGGCGCCGATCACCCGAACGTTGCCCTCAATTCCGAAGCCAGTCATGACCGTCGTTACGAGGTTGATGAGCTGCGAATCGGTTATGGTGGTCGACGCTTTGGATGACACTTCCGCTTCAAGACCGGTATTGCTCGGGGCGGCTCTAAAGGCACCATCTTCTGCGGGTCGCAAATCTCCTTCGACCACCAGTTTATCATCAACGGCGCGTATGTTGACGTTGCGCGCGACATTTAATTCGCGGACGACATGCGCCGCTATCCTCACTCGGTCAGCAGCGGGCGTGGCTTCCGAGAGGGAGGAGGGAACTGGCCCTATTGCCGCCCAAAACCAGACGAGCGGCGTGATCAGGAGAGCGCAAGCTACCGCGCTGAGCTGCAATCGCCGCGGTGTCGAGCCTACCACGAGCGGAATCTGTCGGCCGATCAAAGCTGACGCTAATTCGGAACGGCCCGAACCATGCGCGGAAGTGTCCGGCTCCCTGACTTCGGAATCGACGTCGGGAAAGCTGCTCCCGGCCGGACCAATCGTGAAAATCGTCCGCCCAACCTTTACCGGTGTCAGCCGATCGAGAACCGTCCAGGTGCCCATTGGTAGATCTTTGCCGCCGACGCGGACTCCCGGTGCGAAAGCAATAATATTTATGCGGCCCGCCTCGACGGAAATGCGAAGATGTGTGGCAGCCAGTTCCGGGTCAGCGAAGGTGAGATCATCGGTGTCGCTGGCACCGATCAACCAGACTCCTTCCTCCAGCGAGGTCTCTGCACCCCGCTTGGGACCGGACATCACACGTAGGGTCAGCTTGGCATCATCGCCAGCCAAAGTAACGTCTTCCATGGTCGTGTCCTTCACGACAGCGATATCCTTGCCAACGGCAGTACGGAGATATCGGGGGTAAGCTCCTGATAGGAGAGCACAGGCAATCCGTAGAAATCGGCTTCAATGATCTTGCGCAAGTAACGGCGGACATCGATGGAAGTCAGCAGCACGGGCTGGTGCGGCTGCTGGCCGACATTGCCTACCGCCTCCCGCATCTTATCTATGATTTGCCGTGTGGTGTCAGGGTCAAGGGCAAGATAGCTGCCAGCAGAAGTCTGCCGAATGGCATTACGCACTGTGTCTTCTATTTCCGGCGCAACAATGTAGGCTGGTATCAGGCGACTGCCGGAAGAATGCCGGAAACAGATTTGCCTTTTGAGTGCACAGCGCACATGTTCAGTAAGCAGAACGGTGTCTTTTTCCTTGTGTCCCCACTCGACCAGAGCGGTGAGGATGCTGCGCATGTTGCGCAGCGAGACCTCCTCGGAGACCAGTCGTTTCAAAATCTCAGAAACCGTCTGCAGAGGAAGGGCTCGCAGCACCTCGTTTACCAGTTCCGGGAAAGATCTTTCCACCTGATTCAGCAGAATTCTTGTTTCCTGGATTCCGATAAACTCATCTGCTTGCCGGCGCAGCACGTGGCCAAGGTGATAGCTGAGGATCTGAACCGGTTCCAAAAAAGGAATGCTGGCGGCTTGCAACGACTGGCGATGTGCGACGTCCACCCAGACGGTCTCAATCTGAGGCAGGAATGGCTTGTCGAGAACATACGGAATGCCCACGATGTCGAGATTCTCGGGGATATCGCGCGCCAGAAGGTGCTCCGCCCGAAATGATCCTTGACCACATGGAATCTCATTTACCAAGAAGGTGTATGCGCCATCCTTGTTGCTGTCGTTGACACGCAGATTGATGGCTGGAAAGGGAACGCCGAGATCGAGAAGGAGCGCCTGCCGCACAGCGGCTAACTCCTTGATCAGCCAGTCTGGCCGAATGATGCCTTGAACGTCACGACTGATATCGACCATCAAAGGAACCGTGAGCATGATGGCATCGCCGCCTTCGCCACTTTGTTCAATCGGCCCATCCGACGGTGTCGCGAGCGCCGTCATGCCGGCGACCGAGTAGGAACTCACGGGCGGGGCTGAAGGCGGTCGGCTGCGCTGCAATAGCCAGCCACCGCCTCCAACCAATACTGCAAACAGCACGAAAATCACCGAAGGAAAGCCCGGCACCAGAGCGAATAGAAGTAGGATGAAGGATCCTACGATCAGTGCACGTGGGTGGGCCGCGATCTCGTCTCCAATCTCACTGCCGAGATCTGTACCCTTATCATGGTCGCTTGTCCTCGTGACGATGAAGCCAGCCGTGATTGAGGTGAAGAGGGCCGGGATCTGACCGACGAGCCCGTCCCCGATAGTCAGGATGGCGTAAACCTCGAGGGCTTTGTGCAATCCCATGTCCTTTTGCAGGGTACCAATCGCGATGCCGCCGATGATGTTCAAGACGATGCTTATCAGGCCTGCGATTGCGTCACCTTTTATGAACTTCATGGCACCGTCCATGGCGGCGTACAATTGGCTCTCGCGCTCAATGGCGCTGCGGCGGCGACGTGCTTCTTGGATGTCGATACCGCCCGCCCGCAGGTCGCCGTCGATGCTCATTTGCTTGCCGGGCATTGCATCCAGCGAGAAGCGTGCGGCGACTTCAGCCGCCCGCTCGGACCCTTTCGTGATGACCATGAACTGCACGATGGTGATAATTAGGAAAGTGACCGCGCCCACCACGAGATTCCCACCGACCACAAAAGTGCCGAAAGTCTTGATGATCTGGCCAGCGTCTGAGTGCAATAAGATCATGCGTGTTGCAGCGATGCCGAGCGACAACCGAAAGAGAGTGGTCAGCAAAAGCAGCGACGGGAAGGAGACGAACGCTAGGGGTGACTTGATATAGAGCGCGACCATCAGCAGGAGCGCGGACATCCCAAGATTAACAGCCTGCAGCACATCCATTAGGACCAATGGCAGCGGAATAATCATCATAAAGATGATCGCAATCAACGCCCCCGCCAGAATGACGTCGTTCCGACCAGTCGCAACCACCAGGACTCTGTCGAGAAAATTCACACTGCCCTCTCCCGCGCCGCACTCGGCACGGCTGCCTGTGTCAGCAGTATCGCGACCATTCGCTGACAGGCCCTCGCCTCGGACTTGAGACCGAGTTTCCAACAGGCCTTGGCCCGCACCCGCAACATCCGGAACCTGTCCTCATTATCCAGCGCGTGCACAAGCAGCCGGCCCGCCTCGGCAGCGGCCTCCGCGCAGTTGCCCGCTCGCAGCAATGCCAGACAGCGTGCATGTCGTGCCCAGCCTGATCCGGAGTCGAGATGGTCAAGCGCGAGCAGAAGCTTGGCCGCGCTGTCAGGACCACATTTAATGTAGAGATACGCAAGTACCGATAGCGCATCGCGCTTGTCGGGACTGATGAGCGGTTCGGTCATTAGATTATCCTCGCATCAGAGCGCGGCGGGCATTGTCGAAAAGAAACCGGTTGCAGCGCGCCTGATCGAGCACAGACAGCGCGTCGCGGAGCAAGGCGTGATCTGAGTCGGTCGCTTGCGCAACGAGATCGGCCAGCGATGCATGTGCCGCCTCGACCGTCGCGGCGTATGTCGGCGCTTCCAGGATTCCAGGATTTGCGATCGGGGGAGCGAAGGCGGCCATCATCAGGTCGTCGACGGTGGGGGCATCATATAGCAGATCGAATTGCAAAGCGGGCCTGGTGTCGACAATCGACACCCGAATAGCGCCGAGCAGCGGCACCCCAGATTCGGCGCGGATCAGGCCATCAACGTCGGAGCCTGTCCGCCGCAGTTCCGCCGATCCCGAGGCGATTGGAGCAGAATAATTCAAGCTGTCAGAATCTATAGTAATCATAGTCCCTGCTGCGGCATCAATTCATCGACCAGGCGTACGAGGAGCTGCGCCGCGGTTTCCAACGCTGGCAATCGACGAGGTCATCAGCCCTGCTAATGAGCAGGACGAGCAGCGTCTCGCCAAAAACAGCCACGTTCACCACGTGCTGCAGCATGCGATTCGGATTAATCGCCCTGAGAGCTGCCGCAGCAAGACTTTGCAGCGAAGCGGCATGGCGCGTTGAGCACATTAGGTTAGAGCCATCGCGACTTTGCGTGAGATAGCCCGAGTATTCAACACGCAACGTTAATGGGGGCAGTTGCTGTGGAAATCCCATCGCCGAGCAAAAAGCTTGAACCCTCATGCACTCTCTTCCTGTTCAATGCGAATGGCCATCGCTTCCTCTATCGCCCGCAGCGTCGTTTTTCGCGCCTCTACGTCGCGATAGACCCCGACCGGAATCATCGCGAGAACATCTCGAGATTCGCGCAGTACGGCGATGTGCAAATCCGGTTGAAGGGGAGGGATTCCAAATCGATCCGGAATCAGAATAATTTTCGACGGAGCGCGAACGGTATCGTCCACGAGCGGTAACAGCTGCTGCATCACGCCACTAGCGGTGATGTCGATGACGTTTAGTCGCCGCATTCGTTCGACCATCTTTTCGCATTGCTCGTACACTGTATCCAGCACTCGCAGCGCCGATTGTCCGCCGAGGATCTCACGTAGTCGAGCAGGCTCGACCGACGGACCAGCCGAAGCGATGTCCTCGCCGAGCGCACGCGTAAGAAAGGCGATATGACGGGCAAAGTCCTCGACTTCAAACTTATTGAGAATCCCCCTATAAAGCTGGAGCGGTCCCGGATCGGTCGAGACCGTGGTCCGATAGAAATCACGCAGCTCTGCAGCGAGCCTTTGATCATCCGCCGGTTCTTCAGACGCTAGCATGGAAGTCCTACGGCCGGCACGGACACCGACCCCCTGCTTGGCGATGAGTTCGTCCGTAAAACAGTTTCACCGCGCCATGAGGCCACGGGCACCGGGACGGGCTGGATCGCTACCCAATCACAGCAAAGACGCAAAGAGACCGTCTCGAATACTGTGCCATCAGACATTACCTCGGCCCCTCGGTCTGATGCCGGATCGCTTGAGCGCTCCCCAACCGCTACCCTCCTGCATCCCAGCGCGGTGTACTGCGGACTTACGAGGTATGTGCGTCCTCGCGGGCCGACTTGCCATTGCGTGTCTGGGTCCAAAACCGGGTAGATCCACATTATTTCACGATCTAAGGTTCAGTGCTTGCTTCAGCGAAGGCAGATCCGGGCGGCGCAGCACTGAGCGGTCCCCGGTGGGCTGCGTTTCATTCGCTTTCCGACGCACCGAACGGATATCAACCCATGGATAGGAATTATAGTTTCGCTGCGCGCAAAACAAATATTAAACCATTACGAGTACATATAAAATGGATATGGGGCCACGAGGAATCGGCGCGCTTGGAACTCACGCCACCTTCGGCAGTTGAACCGTGCTTAACGCTAGCGATCACCGGCCTCGGTCGCCAGCTTACGAAGCGCTCGCAGAACCTCCGCGAGGGATTCGAGTAGATGTGACGGAATATACTCGTCAACTAGGCAATCCTTCAACAGCGCGCGCGCCAGTGGGATGTTTCGTACCACCGGCACAGCGTTAGCCACCGCGGCGTCAATCATTTCCTGCGCTAAAAGATCGGTACCGATCGCACTGACCAGAGGCAAGGGAGTGTGCTGCCGATCGAAGTAAATCGCCACGGCAACATGCGTCGGGTTGGTGATCAAGACGGTTGCGTTGCGCGACCGGTTGATCATCCCCTTGGCGAGCAACTCCATATGGAGTCTCCTGCGTGTTGCTATGACCAAGGGGGCACCCTCGCTTTGCTTGTGTTCTCGCTTCAACTCATCTTTAGACATCATGTTTTTCTTCGTGAATTGCCAACGCCGGAATGCGAAGTCCGCTATTGCCACCGTCACAAAACTCAGTGCCGTATAGATGGCGACACCGAGCAGCAAGTTACCTGTTAACGCCCTCAGGCAGGGGACCCCGCAACTCGGTGTCCAGACGAGCGCGTGCATACCTTCGCGCAACACGAACAGCAGAACCGAGCCGACAAGCAGAATCTTTCCGATCGACTGGCCCAAATCGATGAAATTCCCCACGGAAACGATTCTCTTGGCGTTCTCACTGGGACTGAGCTTCTTTAGCGTCGGCGCGACCGCCTCGGGCGTGAACATCGGGCCATTCTGTATCACGTTGGCGCCTATGCCGATCACCAGAACGATGCCAATGAAGGGTGCGAGCATACGTTGCAATTCGGCAACATAGGATTGCAGGAGCTTTTCAGTTACGCTCAGGAGGTCACCTTCGAGAAGCGGGATAGGCAACAGGATAATTGCCTCGAGGCGGTTTATCATGCCAGGCAGGGAGGCAAAGAACAGAGCGAAGAATCCGATGATCAGTGCCGCGGATACGACTTCACTGCTCCGTGCGACCTGCCCCTTCCTGCGCAGGTCGCGCAGCCTTTTGGGAGTAGGCTTTTCGGTCTTTTCTCCGCTCATCGCGACCACTGGGATATGAGATTGAGCATCATGACCTGTGACGGCACGTATTGGTCGGCCTTGGTCAGGGCGATCGAGATCGAAAGAATTAAGAGCAGGAGGGCCAGCGCACTTTTAACAGGCATGGCGATAAAGAAGACCTGCAGTTGTGGTGCGAAGCGGCTTATCAGTGCCAGACCCATCTCGCCGAGAAACATAGTAACGATGGCTGGACCGGCGAGGACTAAAGCCATTAGCATGACAACATCCGCGAGATGCAGAACCCCCGTAACGAATGCCAGGCCAAATGCAGGTTGCAAGCTCCACAGAGGCCAGACGTCATGGGAACGATAGAGCACTTCGATCAATGCGGAGAAGCCACCAGTTGCAAACAGCCCCGTGACGAAGAGCTGAGCGAGCAGCGTTCCAAGTGGCGAGACCTGATTGCCGCTCATAGGATTCAAGTGGCTTGCCATCGCGGCGCCCCTCTGGTTGTCAATGAAGGTGCCCGCTGCCTCGACACCCCAGATGGTGGCGGCAATTGGCATGCCGAGGATGAACCCGAGCAACAGCTCCTTCAGCCCTAGGCCCAGGATCAGCTTCAGATCCCAGATATTGAGGTTCGCGGGCCTGGTTGCCCAAGCATGCGCCATCACCGGTAGGCTCAGTGCCATGATCACACCGTTCCGCGCAAGTCCGGTGACGGTGCCGCGCCTCAGAAATGGTAAAATCAGCAACAACCCCGTCGTACGCGTCGTCGCGAGCGCAAAAACGATAAGGGCAGTATGCAAGAGAGGCGGATCAAATAGCGACATAGGGCGGAACAGATAAGTTCATCGAGTGCACTTCGCTGAGATCGCCCGCGCAGTTGCCGCACGAGATATCAGACCGATCAAGCATCTTCTCGCACCTTTCACTCACATCACTCCGATCTTGTCGAAGATGTTTAACGTATACTGATACAGCTCCCCACTGAACCAGCTCCCAGTCGCCAGCAACGTCAGGCTCACGCATAACAGTTTCACCGCGAACGGAAGGGTCTGCTCATGAACTTGGGTTAGGGCCTGCACCACGCTGACGACCAGCCCAACCGCCGTAGCAACGAGGATCGTGGGCATCGACAGAACCAGAGCAAGTTTCAGCGCGTCCACGGCGATGTTGGCGAGAGTGTCGGTGCTAATCACGATGGCCCCGCATAGGACAAGACCAGACCGTGAATCAGGCGCTGCCACCCGTTCACAGCGACGAACAAGAACAGCTTCAAGGGCAGGGAGATCGTCATCGGCGAAACCATCATCATACCCATCGCCAGAAGGATATTTGAAACGAGGAGGTCGATGACGAGGAAAGGCAGGAAAAGAAGGAAACCTATCTTGAACGCGTCTGCCAACTCGGATGTGATGAATGCTGGGATAGAAATGATAAAATCGCTGTCAGTTACCGCTTGGGCGTCCCCTTCGCTCCATAAGTCACGGGCCGCATTGGCGAAGAATTGTCGTTCCTCTCGCGACGTGTTCTTCAGGATGAAATCGCGGAGGGGCTCAATAGCAAGCGAAATCGTGTCGCCGAGCCCACGGAGATCATCGAACGCGATCTCCTTGTGGCTCACAGCTTCATATGCGTTCTTGGCTACCGGCTGCATGATGTATACGGACAGCAGGATGGCGACCGCATTCAGTGCCATGTTCGGTGGAATATTCTGAATGCCGAGGGCATTGCGGATCAGCCCGAACACGACAACGAGCTTGACGTACGACGTGACGATGATCGCAAAGAAGGGGATGACCGCTATCGCGCCGATCAAAGCGATCATCGCAACGGGATCGGGCAAACCGGTGTTCATGACGAGGCGCGCGGTAGGCGTATGTCTAAGACACGTACACCTGTCCGATCGACTATGCGCACCAACTCGCCCGCAGCGACCACCCGGCCATTGACTCGCAAACTGACATTGGTCGTAGCGTCGAAACCAAGATCTAGTATCTGGCCCACAGCAAGCTCACGAAGCTGCTTGAGCGACATGGTCAGGCGTCCGACATCCACGTCGACTGGGAGGTCGATGTTGTCGAAGGTTTCGGGAGGGAGAGAGTCAGGATTGTCCATCATGTGGTCCACTGCTGAAAGGACTGAAAGGCGGCCATCCATGATCGAAGCGCGAAATCGTGAATCGCCAAAGAGGCACAGTAGAACGGTCATCGCACCGTCACGAGCGACCGGTGAGGTGTCGAGCAGGATGACGTCGCCCGGCGCGAGCGCCTCTATTTCCGCCAATGTGAGGCTGACGCGAGCGACTCTCAGATCGAGAGAGAAAGCCACATGGTCGAGGTCTGCGCACACGGCCGGCAGCGCATCGCGGCAGCAGTCGGTGATCCATTCGAGGCCGCCGCCGTCGAATTCTATTAGCCCGAGGAGTTTGTCTGGACCGTCCAGGCGAACGAGCTCAATTGCGTGGGGAAGCACTCCGGTGGTGATCTCGGACAAAGACCAGATGGGCCTCTGACCGCACCATTGTTCCACCTGAATCGCTACATCGTGTAGGACGATGTTAAACAGGATTTCCCGCAAGCCATCATCTGATGGCAGCATCGTGATGTCCGGCCAATGTGTCACTGCAAGGGGCGGAAGCAGAGTCGAGTCGATGGCGATTCGGATATTGTGGCCGTGTAGGCGTAGCCAAAACCTGCGGCAATCCCCCGGAACACGTGGTGGAGTCGAATCGGGCATGACGGCTGCGACTTGAATGCCAGCGAGGCTGAGGGTGGCCGGCAAGCGGGTTGCAAGAAGCGAGATGGCGGCGGCCTCTCGTGAACTGCAGCAGGGCAGATCAATCACGTCCGCCTCTCGGCTACATAGTGAAGAACTGCCTCAAACCCGCGTGACCTTGGGGTGTTGTCCTGTTCCTCAGGAGATGAGCTGTGGGTAACTGCCGCAACCAGAATCCGCACACCGAGCCGATCCGATAGGTCGCGAGCAAACGCATAGCCCTGACGTTGCAGGAAAGCCCGAAGGCGCTCGGGCTCGATGAGTACACGTAAGGTATCATGCCGATAACTGATGGTCACTTTCGCATCGCCGAGCAACTTCTCCTGAAGCACGATGATTTGCACCGTGCTGTCGTCGTTGCCTCGGCCTACCAAAATGCATATTGTTTCCGCCAATTCGGCGACAATGGCGGATCGTGGCCTCGCCCCCGGCTCGGCCGTATCTCGAATATCCGTGTCGGTCTTCAGGACGGTGACGCCGAGCCAAGTGGCACCAAGGAAATGGAGCATGTTTTGACGAGTCGGCGCTTCGCTGCAGCGTTGTTTCGACTCAAGCTCGCGGCTGCCGAGAGTTTTGCCGGGTGCGTCCTCGAATGACACGCACCCTTTAAAACTCGGCTCATTAAGCATTTGCGAGAAACGCTCCACGTTTCCAAGATGCGCGCACGACGGCGCGGTAGCCCGACCCGGAGGTGGGGCAAAACCGCCATTCTCCATGGCGGCATACGTACTGGAGTGCATCCTCCCATCAGGTCGATGTTCAACGATGCGGACGGCCGTCTTCTTGGAGTAGGTCAACCCAAAATACATAGCTGAAGAATCCCTTCGGGACCTCTGAGGTCGGCAAGCCCAGGGACTGGCCGGTTCGGACAGGCTGTTGACGCAAATCATTCGGCTCCTAATTGAAATCATCCCCATCACGGCGACGAATACCCGAAATCATTCCACTCGCCGAGGAAAGGGCGCCGCTCAATCGCCGAGCTGTCGTTTACATTCCAATCTCCAACGCGGGCCAGAAGCAAATATCATGTCGATATTGGATCATCTGCCCTCCTTATGATGAGCTCCAACATAGGGTCCCTCTGGCGCCAGATGCCGCGTCCACAGAGAGCGGCGCCGTTTCTTCGCGAACGAGCGCCTTGGACGTCTTTCCGGGCGCATGCGAATAGGCCCACTCGGTAGGCCCATGGGTCTCGTGAGGCGCTTTGAACTTTTACTGCGCGACGTTGGGATCTGATCTGCCTGTGATGGAAATACCTGACCACGGATCCAAGTGTTTAGTGGGCAGCCGCGAACTGTGATGGTTTATTATGAGACGTCAGGAGGAGGATTTGCTATGGCATGCGTCCTTCTTCCCGGCAGCGGGCGCACTAGGCTGTGATCCGGGTTCCATGCGTCGCAAGAGAGCACCGGTCCCTTGCCGCGGCTAGGCCTGAATCGGAAGACGGTGAAGAAATGGCGCAGCCGGACCACAACGGCCGATATAGGACCCAGGGCGCCGAAGAGCATAGTGCTGACGCCGACCGAGGAAGCCATCCTGGTGGCGTCCGGCAGAAGACCCGGCTAACGGCACGGCCGAACGAATGAACCGCACCATCAAGTACGCCACGGTTGAGGTCCACCACTACCACGATGATCTGGGAAGCGTTGAGGCCCATATCAGGGCCTTCGTTGCTGCTTACAAGTCCGCCAAGCACCTCAAGGCATTGCGATGCGAACCCCCTAGCTCTGAGACGCCTGGACATAGGACTCGTTGATCTTTCAAGATCAACGCGCACCATCTCATTCCGGTGCCACACACCTATTGCAGCGTTCCCTAAAGTGCTGTTCTACCTGCGCCTCGAGCAGAGCACTTGCCGCCTCGGCGGCGGAGGTGAGAGGGATATGGGCGGATGAGATGAGGCATCCCGTCAGATAAATCGGCGGATCGATGACTACGGGCCTCAGACCTTCGTAGCCTGGAACATCCGAGAAATCCCCTTTTGGAACTATCGCATTTGCTACGCCGGCTTTGACTATGGAGAGCACGCTGCAGAACGTGTCGACCTCTGCCACGCAGTTCGGTATCCCTCCGGCCATTCCAAAGGCTCGGTCCAGTGCGTTGCGCATCGTGTGCGGCCGCACGGGCAGCACGAGAGGAAGTGAAGCCAGCTCATCGAGAGACACGGAGGTTTTGGCATTTTCTGCATTGGCAGCCCGGATCAGATAGAGGCGCTCGCGGAACAGCGGCTTGCGGGAAACACCACGGGTGGGTGTGTCCTCGAAGACCATGCAAACGTCGAGGGCGTGCGATTCGATGAGCGACCTGATCCGAAGAAGGTCACCAGTGAACAAGCGCAGGGTCACCTTGGGGAGTGCCGTCCTGCAGGCGCCCACCAAGGAGCCTGCGAGGGAGACGGCGAGCGTCGGAGACATGCCGAGCCGCACCGAACCTTCTGGCTCTCCCTCCGTGGAGCGAACGATGCCGCGCAGTTGCTCTACCCGCTGCAAGATCGAGAACGCCTCCCGATAGAAAACCTTGCCCACTTGGGTCGGGCACACACCGCGTGCGCTACGCTGCAACAGGGTGGCGCCGAGCATGGTTTCAAGTTCAGCGATCTGTTGGCTGAGGGCCGGCTGGGCCACATTGATGGTGGCCGCTGCCCGGCAGAAGCTCCCTGCATCGACGATGCTGACGAAATAGCGGAGGTGGCGTAGTTTCATGGCATAGCCTTGACAAGTTGAAGTGAGTTAGATTGCGCCTGATGCCGCTTGGAGCACTAGCGCACCATCCGTGTTTTCAAATAGGCCGAGAGTACCATTCCGCTCTGGTCTTACCTTGCCACCCTGATTCCAAAGCGGCTGCGTGTTCCGCGATTGAGGGCCTAGCAGCTTCGCAAGAGGGAACGGATGCCGCGCTCAGTGCGGGCATGAAGAGTGAAATTCTCATTGAATGAGCCCTTTTTCTCCGCCGGCTCGTCTCGCCGCCCGGCCCTCCGCCCAGAAAAAAGCTTCGGAAAGGTCGATCCCGCAGCGACAACGAGCAGCCGGCGCTCTTCGTCCTCGACGAGAACAACGTGCTCGTACGTTCCCTCGAATTCCGCCGATGCCCTGGCGAGCGCGTCCGAGAGGACGTTGTCAGGTGCAAGGCAGTCGGCTCAAGAAAACTGCGCCTGTGGCATTTGTCTCTGCGCTCGTCGCGCTGTGGATATACGTCGATACGGAGCATCGTGATCGTGAGGCCCAATGATTGCGGCGGCGTGATTTGCGACCACCGGTTTGCCAGATTCTGCAGTTGCCGCAGGGAAGCCGAGCGGAACGTCGTAGGAGGAGCATTCACTCGGGGGATCCTTGCAACCCTTTTTCGTGCTGCGAAGCACACAGCAAGATCCGGGCCAGTTTGCGCAGCGGGAACCATGCGCGTCCGTTTTGCTGCACGCGGTTGCCTTCGCAACAAATTGGCGGATTCATGACATTCGGCATGTCTGCTTCGGACAAAGAAGAGAGATGCCATCAGGGAGCTCACCGGATGGTTTTCGGCACAACTTCATCAGCAGCGACCTTGCGCGCAATGACCACGGTAGATCCTGGCGGCAAAAGCAGAATTGCGCGGCAACAGTCGTCTATCAACACTTAGGTCTCTCCCAGACCGCCGCGACACGCGCGCCGCTGGCTGGCAAGTTCAACCCTCTCGGCGCGGAAGGGCTGAGATCAATGTCGGTCGTTCAAGTGGCACATCATTTGCACATCAGGATGTGCCTGCCACAAACCACGCACCCGATGGGGTCATGGTTCCCGATGGGCATAATAGTTGTCGATCCGTAAGAGGTGAACCATGAGGAACATTGACTTGCGTGGCAAGGCGCCGATGCCGTTCTTTAGCGCCATGGACCGAAATACCACGGACGATCCTCCCGCCGGGCCGCTTGTTCGCGTTGAGGAGGCCGGCGAAGCATCCAGCTCTGTGGTGGAGCAGACGCGCTCTGAGTCTCAAGCCCCACGCGTTTCCTCCTCTCTCAGCATGCAGCACACCAGTTTCCATCGTCTGCCGCCGGAGCTACTCGGTCAGATTGCTGAGCGGGTCAGCCCGACCGATATGCCGAGCATGTTGCAGACAAATCGCCGGCTGCGTTTCGACACCTGGCTATCGCCGGCGTCTCGAGAAAGGCGCCAAAGGGCTATTCGGGTTCAGGCCATCTGGGCGAGGTTGCGGGGTCACGAGCCCGGTGCGGATCGCTTTGCCGCGCGCAGCATGGTGCCCAACATGATCCAATCACTCGCGCCCAACTTCAATTACCTCACCCGGGCGGACCAGGAGGATCTCGTCGCGCTAGTCCAGGGGCTTGGCGACCCCGATGAGCGCAACTCGATCTTGATGGATATCGGACCGGGTTTGGCAGGACTCGAGCCAGATCTCCAGGAGGATCTCGTCCTCTTCGCCGAGGGACTTGACCAGCCCTGGGAATGCGCCTCCGCCGTCCGAGCCCTCGGAACAGGCGTGGCAGGGCTTGCCCCCAACCTCCAGGAGCGTCTCGTTAGCCTCGCCGAGGGGCTCGGGGACCAAGAGCATCGCGCCTTGGCCGTGCAGGGTCTCGGAGCGGGCGTGGCGGGGCTTGATCGCGAGCTCCAGCAGCGTCTTGTCAGACTCGCCGAGGGTCTTGAGGACCAGGAGCATCGCGCCGCGGCCGTGGACGGTTTCGGAGCGGGCGTGGCGGGGCTTGATCGCGAGCTCCAGCAGCGTCTCGTTAGCCTCGCCGAGGGGCTCGGGGACCAAGAGGATCGCGCCTTGGCCGTGCAGGGTCTCGGAGCGGGCGTGGCGGGGCTTGATCGGGAGCTCCAGCAGCGTCTTGTCAGGCTCGCCGAGGGTCTTGAGGACCAGGAGCATCGCGCCGCGGCCGTGGACGGTTTCGGAGCGGGCGTGGCGGGGCTTGATCGCGAGCTCCAGCAGCGTCTCGTTAGCCTCGCCGAGGGGCTCGGGGACCAAGAGGATCGCGCCTTGGCCGTGCAGGGTCTCGGAGCGGGCGTGGCGGGGCTTGATCGGGAGCTCCAGCAGCGTCTTGTCAGGCTCGCCGAAGGGCTTGACCAAGTGCATGGCGCCTTCGCCCTCCAAGGCTTCGGCACAGGCGTGGGAGGGCTTGCGCTGGATCTCCAGGAGCGTCTTGTCAGGCTCGCCGAAGGGCTTGACCAAGTGCATGGCGCCTTCGCCCTCCGAGACCTCGGCACAGGCGTAGGAGGGCTTGCGCGGGAGCTCCAGGAGCGTCTTGTCAAGCTCGCCGAGGGTCTTGAGGACCAAGAGCATCGCGGCACGGCTTTAATTGGCCTTGGAGCCGGCCTGGCGGGGCTTGCGCGGGATCTCCAGCGCCGTCTCGTCCGCCTCGCGGAGGGACTCGGTGAACCCGAGGATCGCGCCTGGGCCCTACGCGGCTTCGGAGCAGGCCTACCAAAGCTTGCGTCCGAACTGCAGCAGCGTCTCGTTGTCTTGGCCGAGAGCATCGACGACCCCGAGTATCTCGTAAGGGCTCTCGAAGGCCTTCGGCCAGGCTTGGCAGGGCTTGCCCCCGACCTACAACGCCGCATCGCTGCCCTTGCCCGCGGACCTGACGAGCCGGAGTATCGGGCTCGCGCCCTGGCAGCGCTATTGCCCTAGGCGGAAGAAGGGGTCACGGCTTACGGATGGCCTTCAAGCCCTGTCGAACAAGCTGAGGCCGATCGCAGGAGAAACGAGTCTGTCGCGCTTGAAGGCCGCAACATTATCGAGGATGTCCACGTGATGATCAATGCCTCCTCTGACTATCCGTTCGATGCCATGCCCGCAACTATTGAGGCTGCATCATAGACTTGATGGAGGAGCCGTGAGATGCGAATTGGGAATAACCAATTAAAGGCTTTTCGGCGTTAGACCGGCCCCTCGTTGACGGACTGGTAGAGGCTCCGAGCGCCGTGACTGCGTTCCACGAAGCGCACCCACTTACTGTGTTTCATTCCCGGAATGCGGCACCCTCACCTGCGACCAATCCGACACGGCCGAAACGTGGTGAGGGACAGGATGGTGAGGGCGCGCCAGGCCGAACGGGCGCCAGATCAAACCGTTTCGCGCGGGCGGTGAACTACGGCTTGTTCCTCGCGGGCGCGGGCTGCGCCTACGACACGATCCAACGACTTTCCCGTCCCGCCACCCGACTACATCCTGGGAGAAAGGGCTTCACCAGCAACCAACGGCTTAGGACCGCCCGGGGAAGGCGAAGGATATGAGATGCGCAATCAAGGCGCCAGCCCGGTCTAAGCGTTGAATGGCGTCCGCTCATTCCAATTCGCGCTTTCGCACCAGCTTCGGAGGATACGAAAAGTGAAACTCAAGTCGATCGACCAATTCAGCATGGCAGCTTCGATGCAGGAGTACATTGCCGTGCACGAACAGCACCCAGGCAACTTACAACTCATTCCCCCTGATGCGACGCCCGCAGATGACCGTGGAGGGATCCGGTACGCTGACTTCGGCGGGTCGATGCGGATGCTGCCGCGGTCCGGCCTGCATAGCAAAGACGGATCGCTGTGGTCGCGCGTAAAGTCAGCAGTTAGGAAAGCGTTTGGAGAATGTTGCGTCCAAAAGTCATCTAGCGGATCGGCGCAGGCGCTTGGCAAGGCGTCCTCGTCGGCTCTCTCACATCGAGACATCGGACACCTGGTTGGCCCGCTTTGGGATCACCACCGCTGGGACAATGGCGGTCAACTAATGCCGCGTGAAATCATTCGTGAATTGGGGAACCGCGGGATCCTACCGGGCCAGCGCAATCAAGAGTTGCGGTCACACTTCGACATCAACGGTGAGCACTACACGGCCGAGGTCAGGCCAGCACCGAATCCGGACGTGCTGTTTGGCCAGCGCAAGCAAATTTATCTCATCCACAACCCTCAAGACGGCTGACGTATAATGCGACATCAGGATGAGACGCCTAGCGCGGGTGGGCAACCATTGAAACCAACTCGTCAACGGTGCCTCGGAACGGCTGCTCAGATCATTTCGCGGCGCCTCGGTTACAGGCCTCACGTTGCTGATCGGAAAGGGAGCGCCCGTCAAGGTCGTCGAAAAATGGCTGGAATTTGCGCAGCTCCGTGGCAAGGAACCTTCGTTATAAGCGTGGCGAACGCCCTGATCCGTCAGCATGGCGAAAGAAGCAGGGAGGGATGCCTTCAGGCCGGCCGGCATGAATTGCCGATCGAGAAGCGGGTGAGGAAGGGCGGCGGCAGCGCTGCCGGGCACCCTGGCGATAGCCCGGCCGAGATCCGCCTGCGCGAGATACTGTCTGTTGCCTTCGTGTCGCTTGGCATTCAATTGGGGTCTTCCTCAATTGTGTGGTGATGATTATTGATGAGCGGTAGCATGCGTGCTCTAAGGAGCTCCGTGCCTGCTCTGCCATACATCGCACGTTTGATCGTCTTTAGGCGGTTGATCTGGCCTTCCGCTTGGCCGTTGCTCCAGGGCAATTCGATGGCGTTGCGAACGGCGCCGATGTCACGCTGCAAGACCCGCGCGAACCGCACCATCGGGGAGAGCCGGAGCCGACGGCGTCATCGATCCAAATGTTGAGCTTGCTCGATTCACCGCTCCGGAGAATGCCGCGAAGTCGCATGGCAAGGCTGCGCATCAGGGGAAACTCATATGATGCCTGCTTCAGGGCGTCGACCTTGCTAGCCTGATTGATCGTCAGCATGCCCCGCGGTTTGATGCAAAGGGCAGCCGCGACCACCGGCGAGATCACATGGCCGATCTCCGGATCCCTTATCGGGATGACTGCATCGCGATCCGGTTGATGCGGAATGACTGGAGCCGGCGACGCGCTGTCCTTGATCGATCTTTCGGCGCGGCGCCAGCTTGCGAGAAGCCGCTCGAGATTCGAGAAACTGCCCGTGTAGCCGCGCTGTTTGATATCGTGGAACAGATGCCGTCCGCAGCGATCCATCTTTCCAGCACTCAGCGAGGAACGCCTCGAAATATAAGGGTAATGTCGGCTTCAACGCCGACCTTCGCCGGTCGGGTGGCGTCTCGAAAGTCAACCATTTCGCGATGCTGCGCCGGCCGTAGCCGGTGCGACGTGCGATCTCCGAACAGGACAGACCTTCCTTGCGCAAGGCGTGCACAGTATCGAACACCACCTGCCGTGATTGTCGATGAGCGTGCCGCACCCGGCGCCGATGCGTTGCGTCAACGTGCGGATCATCCTGAATCAGATCGACTTGCGCGCTCCCGATGATTTTGTCCGGCAGCAATGCTCGTCCTGTCAATCGGCACTGAACTTTGACCCCCTATTGGAGTGCGCCCCTTGGGGTGGACAGACCGGGATGACGAATTGACCGGCCTACCGGGTTTTCGGAAAGAAGACCCATGGCAAAACACCGCAGTCACAGCGTCGAATTCAAACGTCAGGTCGCGTAGGAATTCCTGGCCGGCGAAACGCTGCATGGTCTGGCAAAACGCCACGACGTGTCGCGCAATCTTATCCGCATCTGGGTTCAGAAGTACGAGCAAGGCGAATTCGACGACGATGCGCAGGCGGCCGATCTCATCCAGGAATACGAGGCCCGGATCGCCGCCCTCGAGCGGCGGGTTGGCAAGCAGGCTCTGGAACTGGAGTTTCTAAAGGGGGCTCTGAAAAGCGCACCGCGGCCGAAAAACGGGACTACATCCGTCATCACCGGCCCCGCGGCATCTCCGTCGCGGAAGGATGCCGGCTGATGGGAATCGCGCGCTCCACCTATTATGACCGCCCGGAACGCCCGGCCGACGACACCGCAATCGTCGAAGCGATGTTCGCGATCTGCGACGAGTTCGAGTGCTACGGCTACCGCCGCGTCGGTGCGGCCCTGCGGCAGCAAGGTCTTGTCGTGAACCACAAGAAGATTCGCCGCCTCATGCGCGAACACGATCTGCAGCCGAAGATCAGACGACGGTTCATTGCCACGACCGACAGTGACCACGACGGCCCGATCTTCCCGAACCTGGCGAAGGACATCATCCCGACCGGTCCCAACCAGCTTTGGGTCAGCGACATCACCTATGTCTCCTTGCCGACCCGTTTCATCTACGTCGCCATCATCCTCGATGCCTGGTCGCGGCTGATCGTCGGTTACGCCATCGGTCGGTCGATCGACGCGCGGCTGACGGTGGCAGCCTTGAAGGCGGCCATTGACAGGAGAAAGCCGCCGCCGGGCGTGATCCACCATTCCGACCGCGGCTCGCAGTATGCCGCCGAGCTCTACCGCGACACACTGGCCGCCAACGCCGTGATCGGTTCGATGGGCCGTCGCGGCAATCCCTACGACAACGCCAAGGCCGAAAGCTTCATGAAAACGCTGAAGGTCGAGGCGGTCTATCCGATGGCCTTCGAAACCTTCGAAGAGATCACCGAGCACCTTCCCCACTTCATCGAGGAGGTCTACAACAAACGACGGCTCCATTCAGCGCTCGGTTACTTGAGCCCCCAACAGTTCGAGGATCACCACATCCGGCAGACTGGCAAATCAGCAGCCTGATCCTTGTCCGCCCCAAAGGGCGCACTCCACGTGACGGTCTGATCGAGGGCAAGCGTCGTTCCGAACCACATCAGTACGATGGTGAAGAGGGTCGAGAGGAAAGTCGAGGCATTGTCTCCGAAGATCGAGATAAGGCCGGAGCTAATCTGGAGGGAACAGGCAAGGACCTGCATGATCCTGCAGCAGCAGGTCGACCCACTCGAAAGCTGGATCGAGAGCGCGTCGGCCGACGGAGCCAAGATCGTTCTCATAGGCGATTTCAACCGCAACTTCTGGCATGAGCTGCGCGAACAGCGACCGGCCAGGACCGACGCCAGTGGCACTTCAACGCCGCGGCCGGCGGGGGTGCTAACTCGGTCTCTCATAGAAGAAATCGCGAAAGGTCAGCCAGCGGCCGCCAACCTCAAGATTCTCGACGAGCACTGGCAGATCAGCGATGTCGGGCAGGCGCGCTGCACCCAGGCCGAGATCCGCGACCTGACCACGCCGGAAACGCAGCTGCTCGCGTCGGACACTTATCTCGGATGCCGCAACCCGGCAGGGCTTGACCACATCCTCGTCGGCCCCGGCATCAACAGCAACGGTCCGGCCGGGCATCTGAGCATTGGAAACCTTGGTGGCAACAAAGCAGGCACCCCGAACGGGAAAGACCAGGTACTGCAATCTCAGATCACTGCCCGATGATCGCGCGGCTGAACTTCTGATCCCGCTTGTGCCGAGCAGAAACTCGGCATGGCGAAGGGAATCGAACGAAGATCCATGAAAACCTTCAGTTCAGTCTTGTCGTTCATGCACTCTTCTCGGTTCGGTAAGCCGGCAGGCAGCATAGGGCAACAAGAGCCAAAAAAAGCCAGATCGCCTGTTGCTGAAATTGGACCGGTCCTGTTGAGCTTATCGTCTTCGCTATTGCCACGACTGTGGTTGACATCTTCTCGACCACCTGCGCCAGGCCGGCGAGATCCGAGGCCCCGACACCGAGAAGACCACCAATTACGGTAATCAAAAGCTTTGCTGGCAAATATAGCAGGAGCGCGCCGCCGACCGTGAGACCCCAAAGCGCCGCAAGGACGTACTGCACTACGGTGCCTGGAACCCATATCAGGAGAGCAATCGAACCCAGAACAACAAGTATCAAGATAGCGATGAAGAAAATATCCCCCTTGTGGGCAAGTTGATCCCCACTCGCAAGCCCCGTCTCACCGGACCCGCCTGTGATATTCTGAAGCAATTTTCCAAGTCTTGCTCTGAACGGTGCCATACCTACCCCCGCTTGCGTTCAAAGATGGGTCAACATCAGTCCATGATTGTGGCTAGCCCAGTTTGTTATCGAGTCGGCAAAACACGCCACCCCGGCTGCGCCTCTGGTCGCAATCAACATGCCGAAGAGCGCCAGATCTCCCGAGGAGAGCGTATCACAAACGAAAGCACCGGAGTCCCCACTCAGCGGCCGAGCAGCGATGGCTTGGCTGACCCTTCCGCCTTTAAGGGACCGCGGCGCGGCGAAATCGAACAAGTGCGAAAAACAATACGAATTGCCGGTCCCCCTGTCTTTCAATCGGCTGGTGACGCCATATCCGCCGATGATGTAGTCCTTCTTGCCTGATACCGCGCCGCGCATGCTGACCTGGGAGCCAGAGCCAAGGACCGTGCGATCGTAAATGTCAACGACAGTCCCGTGTTTGGCGATTTGCGAGGTGCCGACATGCGCCGGGTCTAGCGTTAGCAGGGCCAAGTCCACCTCTGGATGGGCGGGCGTCGTGTACTGATTGCAGACGGCGCCTTTCGGATTAAGTTGAAAGGCTGGGAAGTTACTGTGCAAGACAGAGCCGGCATTGGAAATACTCACGCCTGCAACGTCAGGAAGTGCGAAGGACGCCCCGGCAGCTGTTGCGACGTGCCCGCAAGTGACACCGTAAATATCGCCGTGCTGATCCTTGAGAAATCCACCAAGAGTGCCTGTGTTCGGGGCATTGACCTCTAGCCCTCCCCCGATTGAGGTTGCAAGCCATCCCACTTCTTCCTCTTCAACGGTGGCGAAAAACGGCTGTTGCGCTGCATAATTCTGGATTTGTCTACGCAAGCCGATCGTCCGATTAGTTGTTGGCACAATGTAGATACACACAAGGAAGGGATCTTTTTTCTTGCCGACGTCCATGCAGTAATGTTCCCAGAGCGAGAACTTCTGCGACATATCGAACAGACCCTCCCAGTCGTCGCTGTTCCACCACCACCACCCAAAGATCAATTGAGGGTCGGGGACACCGGCTCGAGCAGCGTGTCCGGCTAAGCGAACCCAAAACGGATGTGGATAGATATAAATGCCATGGATAAGCTCTTGAGCAGACTCGAGTCCCGGTAGACCGGCCATAAAGTCGGCAAATTCCGGCGTGTTGGAAAAGTCTATCTCTGCCCGCATGAATTGCCCTCAGAACGTGTTGCGGTGAGCCGCCGTAGTGTTTGTGAAGAAAAACTCAATCGAAAAGGAATATTACTAGCCGCTGATACTTACCACGAGTCTACAAAGATCGCAAAATTATTCCCGTTCCGCGGGCATGCAAAGGAAGGTCCTTGGCGCCAGAAGCAGCTGCAAGTATCAAGCGAAGTCGCGGTACAGGCTGACCGATGTCGCGAACACCCGTCGTCGCGGAGTTTCCAACGGTTCACCCACCCGGAAAATGACCCTGTCTTGGGACGTTTGTTGATCTGGGCGCCCGCCGGCCGCATTCGATTGATCGCTGACGACCCGTTCCGATTGCGAGCTTCTGCGCGAGAATGACTTCCTGCCAGCGTCGCGCGTTAAGTCGAAATGGGCAACACTGCCAGCGTTCGTGGCCCGAAATACTCAACGCCGCGGATGCTGAATATCCGCCACGGTGCGCAATGTTCGACCAGTTGACGGCCCGGAATACACATCGGCGTTCCGTACGACGTCGGCAAACATGATACCTGTGTCTTCGATAATCTTCGTCACTGGCACCTGGAAATTCTGACCCGGCTTCGCGCTGTTCGGACCGACGGGTAGGCGTTCGAATGGGATATCAAGCGCATAGTCCTGCTGGCTGACCATGTAGGCGCTGGTATAGAGTTTGTTGCTCTTATCGGTGACGGCAATGACTTTCCAGAAAAACTGCGGAATTAGGATCCCCCGGTGCTCTTCATCGTCCGAGCGAAACAGCGGCCCTGAGAAGACGGACGCCTGAACATCTTCCTCATCCGTGTTGTAAAGCAAGAAATTCTCCAGGCCCTGCCACAGATCGGCGCCTTGATTGAAACCCCAATATTGCGGCGAGCAGTTGGTCCATTGGAACGTGTCGTCATTTGCTTGCTTGGCAACGCGGATGTCCCCCCAAACGGGATCGAGACGACGAACGAGATGACCTCGGTCGAAATAGTTCTTCGAAGGAACAGGTTCGTCACCATAGAGCTCGTCACCGTTTTGCAGCTCTTCGGGCACACGCGGGTCGTAGAACCACACGTCATTTCCCCGCTCCAGATTGGTCCAGCGGGCGCCATCAATGTTCACAGCCGTGTAAAACGCCATCTTGCGTTTGGGATTGGCGTTTAGGACCACGGAAAAATGCTGATAGCGGAGAATGTCGTCACTTGCGCCGGCAACCTTTGCCGGCGAACCATGTCGCAAAGCATTCGGCCCAAGTGTCGGCAGCGGAATTTCAATCGGCAGGAAATTTGGCCGATATCCTTCGCGTCCATCGAAATATGTGGCCGGATGCGTGTGCCGTGTCGGCCGGCGTCGTGCTTCGGTGGCCACAAGCCGCAGCGCCGGCGCGGCAATGAGGGGCGGGCCAATGATGCTCTCTCCCGGCGTCGTTCCGGCAAACGGTTTCACGCCGGTTGCGTCAGCGACGAGATCGTCGATCAGCGCTGAGCGCGCGAAGCCTGGGACCGCGGTGCGTTGCTCGACATCGGCGATGAGCTTGGAGATCCGCACGCCCTCATTGGCGAGCCAATGCACCTTTTCGGGCGGGAGATTGATGGCAACGCGGGCCGGCACAGTCGTCTTGTCGGTCAGCATCCAGTGCTCCTCGCCATCGATGATCTGGCGATCGGGAACGCCGGCATGATGCAAGCACACCACCTGCCAGGCATCGGTAACTACCGCCGCACCGGAAGAACCATTTGCGGTATCCGATGAGTACCAGAGAAAATTGTCGCGCTCCGGATCCGCGTCGTCTCCGTACTTGACGAACTTGTTCTCGCGGAGGGAAATCCGCTTGGTCTTCGCATCAGGATGTTGAATGATCGTTGCGTATTGACCGACCTCCGTCTTGCCGGTCCGAGCATCGAGGCGGAGAAATCCAAAGTCAGAGATCGGCGAGGCACCATCTTCGCTGCTTTCGGCAATCGCAACGATCGTGTAATCGAGCGCTTCCTTCGGGCTAGTCACAAAACCGTCTTGGGGGGACAGCCGGAAGCGCGTGGCGCGCTTAAGGCGCCCTTCAGCATCAAGCTCGTAACCGAACTCGACTGTTGCTTTGAGAGCGTCTTCGGTGGAGCGAATGACATGATTGTTGGTCAACAGCAGCCGCGGGCCGATTAGAAAACCCGTCCCCCAGTCGCTGCCGTCACCCACCGGCGCAGGAACATTGATCCTGCACACGGCTCTAGCTGCCATCAGGCCGCGCTCGAGGTAGTTGATTTCAACGAGGTCATTTTCGCCGATGAGGGATTCGAACACGTCGAAATCGACCCCTGCCCCGGCTCTCGCGCGGTGGACGACCTGTTCGATCAGCCGCATGGGATCGACCTGTGGCGTGGTCGCACGTCCAGCTGCGATTTGGTCGACAAGTTGCTCGTCGGCGAATTTGGATATTTCCATTGCCAGCCCCCCAACTATGACGAGAGATTATAGCTCGAAAAACAACAACAGCGTGACAGGCGACGCGGTCACAACTTTGTTCGGGCAATCTGCGTTGGGCTGGTTTTAAATGCTCTGAAATCGCCACATGTCTACGAAATGAACCATGGTCGAACCTTTGGGCTGGAGCACAGAATGGTCACAGCGAAAAGCGGCTCGGTACTCGGACCTGTGCGCTCCAGAGCAAATTAGAAAGGAGCCCCGCGATGCCCTCCTGTCACTTCTTTCTCGTACCCTAGCCGGACCAAAGCCTGATCAACTTCGCGCAGAGTTGATCGCGACTAAGCAGCAGAGCGCGTCCGTGATCACGAAGCGGGACGAGGCAGGCATCCTTTTCGATGTCACGCAGTCGATGGTGCTGAAGCGCCTTTTTCATCTTGTGACGAGCGATCAGCCTTATGATGCGGCGGCGTAGTAGTGGATCAGAGACTGCCGTCGACCTTCATCCATGATGGAAAAGACGTTGCTGAATTGCCGCTCGGCTACCGATTTGTCCTTGGATAGTCTACCGCGCCCAACGAGCTGGGCCAGGGCAACGTAAGCCAGCAGTCCGACAAAAAGTCCAGCCAACAGCGCGAGAACTGTTTCCTGATTGAAGAAATCTCCAGCGCCGGTCATCTGTGCGCCTTCCGCCATCCCTCGGCCCACGCCTCGTCCTCGGAGCAGAACCAGCGCTCCACATATTCCGGTCTTATCCGGGTCTGCGAGTAATATTTCTGGCCTGGCACATGAAATATCCACTCGCCTGTATCAATGCTGACATTGCCCTTGATGTTGCAGGAGATTCCAATGCTGCCCAGACTATCCCACTTGGCAATCAGGTCGGTTGCGGTCATGCCGCCGGCGGCGCCCACCGCGACGGCCGCAATCACTAGCCCAGGCGCCGTGCGGAGCACCGAACGCTGCTGTGGACTCCTACCCCTTGGGCGATAGCTCATGCCCCTTCCCCGGCGAATTCGCGCGAAGATGGTAATTCAAGGCATGAATTAGCAAAAGCTGCACAAATGGATTAGTCACCGCCAACGTGGGCCCCCGCGGCGGCTACGAACGCTGGCTGTCGCCCGGGCCGGATCCTCACGACCTGATGAAACCGTTGCCGGCCGAGCCGATGACAAAGTGGGCGATTGACAGAAGGGTCGGATCACCGAAGAACGATACGGCTGACATTCTTGATCCGGTGGAACCCACCTATGAAGTCTCCCCATGTTTTGCTTGCGCTCGCCGCGCTGGCAATTGCCCCATTCGGTTTCGCGCACGCTGGCGAGCCCCTAATCGGTCGCGCGTCGGTTATCGACGGTGACACCATCGAGATTGGAGGCAAGCGTATTCGCCTGAACGGCGTCGATGCGCCAGAGAGTTGGCAGAAATGCGGGGATGTCGACGGCGGCACCTACCGCTGCGGCAAAGAGGCAGCATTCGCGCTCGATCGCTTCCTCGCTGCCTCGCGCCCTACCCGCTGCGAGTTCATTGAGCGCGATCGATATCAGCGCTTCGTGAGCGTTTGCTTTCGCGCCGATGGCCGCGAGGTGAATCGATGGCTCGTCGAGAGCGGCAATGCAGTGGATTGGAGAAGGTACAGCAAGGGCGCCTATGCAGATGCTCAGGAGGCGGCGCAGTCAGCTGGTGTGGGTGTTTGGCGTGGCAGCTTCCAGCTGCCTTGCGAAGCGCGCTGAACGTGCCAATCATGAGCCTTCTTGCTGACCGAGGAAGTGATGTCCGCCGACGAAGCCCCCGTAGACGACGGGACCATAGATCAGGAAATCGGCGCCCGAATTCGAGCAACACGGGAGGTTTTGGGCGTGACCCAACAGTTGCTGGCAAGTGATGTCGGCGTCACATTCCAACAGATCCAGAAATACGAGAAGGGTATCAACCGTGTATCCGCGGCGATGCTGGTTAAAATATGCCAGGCGATGAAGATCAGCCCGATGGAAATCATCGGCGCCTACTTCCCGCATGAGAGACCGAGCGACGATCGACTTGACTGGTTGCAGGAAAAGCTGCTGACCGCCGAGAGGAAGTTGGCGGGCGTGAGGCGGGCACTTAGAGATGAGTGATCGTTGAAGGTTCCGACTGGAACAACCATAAGGCCTCTCCTTGCCCAAGGGCTTGCTTCGAGCAGCGAGACTGCGCAATCCAGCTCTTTCAGTCATCCCCCAACGTGATGCACTTTCAAACCGCAGGCGAGTTTCCATCGCCGTTGCACGCGGATGGTCGCCGTCGTCTCAGCGGCCTAAAGGCTAGACGCTGAGCCAACTGTGGAATTCCACTGCTGCTGCCCTTCCCTGAGCTAGAGGACCATGCTTAGTTGCGGTAGGGGCAAAATTCTTCTCAGAGGGGCATCTATGAAAATCCGATATGTTCTGCTGGCGTCCACGCTGGCAGTGGCTTCCTGCGCCAAACGTCCTGACGCTATCGTGCCAGTAGATATTCCGATGGCAGCCTATTCCAATCAGAGCTGCGAGGGATTGGCGCAAGAGCTATTGAAAGAGCAGGCCAATCTTGCCGCAGTTTCAAAGCAACAGAACCAGGCCGCCACCGGGGACGCCGTGGGCGTGTTCCTTGTGGGCGTACCGATGTCGAGCACTTTTGGAGGCGACAAGGAGGGTCAAGTCGCCGTCTCGAAAGGCAAGGTCAACGCGATCGAGTCTTCGATCAAGAGCAAGGGCTGCAAGTAACACATGAAAACGAAACTGGGCTGCCAAACCCAAACCGTTGAAGAAATGAGCTACACACAGCGCAAGCAACTCCCTGGCGAGATCGCCAAGCGCTGCGTCGATCAGGGGTATACGGAGAAGTCGCCTGAGTTCGTCCCGTGCATTAAGGCGGAGACCGAGGGCGAAATCGCCCGGCGCCGTCGCGCAAGCGTCCGCGAGGACATGGCAGCCGCAAATCAGGTGGATGTGACCTGCCGGGAGTTTTTTGGCGCGGTTCGCTGCAACTAAGGCCGCTCAAAGGCGGCATCTCTAATCGTTGAAGTCACAGATGCCGCGCATCAACAGAGTATCGCGGACCGCATTCTTTGCGGTGGCCGCGCACATTCTCGGTTGCGCCGTGCCGGGAGGTCGCGCTGCTGTTACCCCTCCCCGGCGCGATCTACGGCCTCACAGCAACCGTGCTCGAAATCGTGATAGGAGTGCAACCAAAATCAACCGGAGCTCATCCCGCATTGGACGTCGACGAGCGCCGCAAAGACCGGCGTGCCTATCGGATCGGCGTCTCCCGACCCGGCACTCGGGCGCACAGTTCCGGTCGATACATTATGCGTTCTTTTGCGCACCGAACGGGTACCTTCCCCGCTGTGTGTCTTGAGGTTGGCGGAGGTACGGTTGCTATCGGACCTGTTGGAGGCGTTCAAAGATTGAAGACGGGTGCCATTGATTCACAATGCCGCCGCCACCCAAGTGAAGAAAAGCAGATTGCGAAGTTCCGCGCGCGAGACTTCCTCGACCGCGGTCGCGATCGGTGCCCATCGCAGTGTGCGACTTTCCTTTTCCGGGAAATCTACGAGCATCTCCTGGACTTCAAGCAGATGCACATTGATGTGGTACGCAAGCTCACTGCTGTTCTTCGTGTAGACGAACGAACCAATTGCGTCGGTCGATACCCGGCCTTTGACACCAGCTTCTTCCAATGCTTCGCGCGCAGCCGCCATGCCGGACGTTTCACCGGTTTCGATACGCCCTTTTGGGATTCCCCAGCGGCCGTTTCGGCGGCTCGCGACAAGCAACACTTCAGGAGGATCTTTCGCCGACGTTCGAAAGCAGATCGCGCCCGCCTGTTCGACGCGCGCACGCGTCCAAACGACAGCATCTTGTCGGGCGGCATTGCTTGCCGGCGCGAATTGCTCTCCCATCTCTCACGGCCTCGCTGGAAAGGGACCACAAGCTTGCCATCGTTTATGACAGTTTTGTGGCGTCTGGTCTTGCAATGAAAGAGTGAAAACAAAGTGAGTTCCGGAGGCCCGGGCCCAATGTCTCCGACTCGACAGTAAATTGATCCGCCGGAAAGCCCCTCATCTATCGCGGCGGCCGAGCGATCGACGCCGCTTCGTCTCAACGACAAGACCCGCAGGCCGGTCGGCCGAAAGCTTGGCCTTGTTCTCTGCTCGTTTAGGATCTGGCTTTGCTGATGACTCCGGCTCCGGTTTTGGCTCTGGCGATTGCTCGGCTCCTCCCTTCGCAAAACGCGCAAGCAGCCAAGCCTGGGCTGTCGCCGCATCCGCTTCTGTCACTTCACCGGCGGCTTTGCCGTCGAGATCAATGCGTGTCGCACCGGGGAGCAGTTGCGCCAGGTATTTGCCCGTTCTGGTATAGGCGCGCAGGGCTCTGCTCAAGTCCTCGTCCGACAATTCGCTGTCAAGCGCGCGAATGTCTTCACGAATCCCGATCTTAAGCGGCTTCGGCGCCTTCGTATTGAAGGCGTCAGGCCACTTTTCCGATAGATAGGCAAAGAGCACCGAAGGTGATTTCCATTGCTTTTCGGTCGGCATGGTCAAGCCCTGTCACATTTGTTAGTCGCGCAATTGGGCACCTCATTAACATGAACCTGTGTCAATGAGCCTGTCGGGAAATAGAAAACGCAAGAACGGCGCTGGACTGCCGTCAGCCACCCGGCCCGACGCGCCCGCTGGTCCGCGGCGAGCGGCGTTTCGCCGAGGCAGGCGGTGCGTCGCGGCGGATTTTCTCAGCGCACTCCCTCGCCAGATCGGTACTGCGGGACAGAAAGTCGGCGATCACCTCCAACTCGCCAGGATCGTACCGCGACCACAATTCGAACATCCGCTCCTGCATTGGCTCGTAGACAGCCTTGATCGGGGCTATCGCGTCCGGGCGGATGCGAACCTGTAGCGGCGGCGATCGGCCGGATCGGCAATACGCTCGACATAGCCGGCGCGCTCGAGCCGGTCGATCAGGGCCGTCGTCGCACCCGATGTGAGGCCGGTGGCCTCGGCCAGCTCTCCGCCGAGGCCTGCTTGCGCAGATAGATCAGGTCGAGGCATTCGAAGTCGGTCGTGTGCAGGCCGAAGCGCTCTGCGACGGCCTGGCTCGTCATGACGCTCTGCGCGCCCATGCGGCGGACGTTCAGACCGACGCGCGCAACGAGTTCCCGCTTTTCGGGCGTATCACTGTCTTCATGTTCCATCGTCCCCTCCCAGCTACGCGACCGCGATCGCCGCAGCGAAGGCGGTGAGCATCGCGAACGAAGTCAGCAGGTCGAGCGGCAAGCGCAGCAAGCTTCTGCGACTCCAGCGCCGCGCCGCCGTTTCGTCGATCTCTGTTGGATCGGCGCGCTCGAAAGCCAACGCTTTCGGGATGAAGTCGACTGCCGACCACAGGCGCATCACGGCATGGCTGACGAGGCCGACGAGCAGCCAAAAACGGACATCGGGCTGCGGCCAGGCGATGACCAAGCGTACGCCCCGTTGCGTCTGTGAAGCCTTGATTGCGGTGTCATAGTCCTCCCCACCGCGACACCCTGACGATCCGGCCCTTGGTTGACGTCCCAAACCGTCGAAGCAGCGAATCGCGCTGGAGTCTTCGTGCTGTGTCCAATGTGAGGCCCACTCCGACCATCAGGAAGAGCACGCGGGCAAAGCGAAAGTCTTCTGCGAACCAGGCATAAAGTGCACTGAGGAATTCCAACATCTCGCACCAGCTCCAAGTCGGAGCACATCTTAGCATCCATTTGTTCCGCGCAAGTGACGCGCGGTGTTCCGCAGGTGATGTCACGGATTGGAGAACCCCTCAATGCCGTGACGAGGACAGGCGCCTGTCCGCGAGAATGAGGGACGCCCGAAAGGAAGCCCAAGCGGCGGATCTGATTAAGCGCAACGACAAGTAGCCTAGGCTGCGCGCAGTTCCTGACGCTGTGGCAGATAAATGAACGTCAGCTGGCCGTTTGGGCGACGCCCCGAGTTTTCACACGATCGGCGTGGTCGAGAGGTCACGGGCGGTGGACCTCCATCTGCAGGTCCGCGTTGTCGCTATTCCAGAGGGACAGCCGTGGTATTGGCCCCACAGACTACGACTGCGACCCGCTCGCCTGGCATCGGATTGTACTTCCCTGAGAGCAGCGCCGCGAAAGCGGCCGCGCCGCAAGGAGAGATCAGGCACGGCGGAGGGCAGGATGTGGTCACGAACCGCTACCGCGCCATGTTGAAGACCAAAAAGCTGAGCAGCCCCCAACTTGCAAGGAGAAGCTGGGTAAGCAGAAGCCCCTCCTGCTTGATCCAGAACCCGAACCAAAGTCCAGCGATGAACATGAAGCACCAGCATAGCACGAAGGCGCTCAGGCCCATGTTGAGCACGCCGATAGCCTGCGCCGATGCATATTGGAAAGGTTGGACGGCAATCAGGCCTGTTCCTACCGAAAGAGCAAGCGCACTAGCCACCTGACGAGGACGCCGATCAGAGCCACCCTATGAGCAGCGACGCTATTCACTGCACGATTATGGAACGGCGGCTTATCGAGCGGTGCCTCCTTTAGGAGTGTCATGCTCATCGTGACGCCCACGGCTCCCACCGAGGCCTGGAAGCCTTGAACGTTATTTGCAACAGCCACGATCATCCAAAGGGCCAAGCAGGCCGCTGCAGTGAGTTGGAAAAGCCAGAACGTCGCTTCAGGTGACATGGACAATACCTTCTTTGTGCGGCACATATTCTAGCTGTTGCGTTCAAAGAGAGTACCGGCGGATCATGACACACGGTGTTGCCGCATGAGCAACAAGATCGATCAGAGCCGACGTCCGGGGCTAGAAGAACTGGAAGCCTTTCTCCAGGTGGCTGACCTCGGGAGCTTTACGAAGGCGGCCGAGCGCCTGGGTCTCTCCAAGTCAATCGTGAGCCGGCGCGTCAGGGCGCTCGAGCGCCGTCTCGGTGTGCTTCTGGTGAGCCGCACTACGCATGCCGTATCGCTGACAGACCTCGGAATTGATTTTCAGTCACGGGCCAGGAAGGCGATCGAGGATCTGGACGACGCCGTGGACTCAGTCGGCACGAGTGCCGCAGCGGTGCGCGGCCTGGTCCGCGTGAGCGCACCCACGAACCTCGGCGTGCTTCATGTGCTGCCTGCGCTGACAGACCTGATGGCGCAGCACGCGGGGCTGGAGATCGACGTCGACCTGAACGACCGCTACGTCGATGTCGTCGGCGGTGGGTTCGACCTGGCCATCCGGATCGGAGATCTGAAAGACTCCTCCCTGATGTCTCGGCGGCTCGGCACGATCCGTCGCGCTGTGGTGTGCAGTCCGGATTACATCGGCCGCATGGGGCAACCGTCAACCCCAGATGATCTGGCTCACCACGACTGCCTGACGTACACGAACATGAGTGCTGCTGACCAATGGCGCTTCCTGGTCGACGGCAACTGGAAGGCTGTCCGCACGCGCGGACGTCTGCGCACCAACGATGGGAACGCTCTCCTGGCGGCTGCTTTGGCCGGACGAGGGCTCGTCGGGTTACCAACGTTCATCACGGATCGTGACGTGGACCGGGGTCGGTTGGTGCGCGTGCTAGAGAACTTCGCTCTGCCTTCGGTAGGAGTGTTCGCGCTCTTTCCTTCGAGTGCACGGCTGCCAGGGCGTGCGCGCGCTGTGATGGAACACATCAGGCTTCATCTGCAGCAATCAGGCTTCTGATCATTTCTGGTGAGCCGGCCCGCCCCACGGCGAACATCGTTGTTGCAGTTTGCGTAACAACGATGTTCTTTCGCCGAGGCTACAGAAGATATCAGCAACACAATAGCTAGACCGCAGACGCAACAGCAATTGGAAGGTCTAGCGATGTCAGCAAAAATCCTCGTACTCTACTACTCCTCATACGGCCACATCGAGACAATGGCGGCCGGAGTGGCGGACGGCGCTCGACAGGCCGGCGCCAATGTCACGATCAAGCGCGTCCCTGAACTCGTGCCGCTCTCTGTCGCCCAGGAAGCCGGCTACAAGCTGGAGCAGCCGGCGCCTATCGCCGCCGTCGAGGAACTGCCGGATTACGATGCCATTATCTTCGGTAGCCCCACGCGCTACGGGATGATGGCCGCGCAGATGAAGAACTTCATCGATCAGACCGGCGGGATCTGGTTCGAGAATCGGCTGGTCGGAAAGGTCGGCGCCGTGTTCACCTCGACCGGGTCGCAGCATGGCGGACAGGAATCGACGATCCTGAACTTCCACACCGTCCTGCTGCATCTTGGCATGATCGTCGTGGGTTTGCCGTACAGCTTCCAGGGTCTGAACCAGATGGACGAACCCGGCGGCGGGTCGCCTTATGGTGCGTCCACGCTCTCCGGTGGCGACGACAGCAGGTTCCCGTCCCCGGTCGAGGTCGAAGGGGCCCGGTTCCAGGGCAGACACGTGGCGGAGATCGCCGGACGATTGGTCAGCGCCGGCTGAACCCGGCCTGGAGAATATTCGATGGTTCCTTCGCGCGATGATCTCGACAGCCTTCGCCTCTACGTCTCCTATGCGTGCCCCTTCGCGCACCGCGTGCTGGTCGGCATGGCGTTGCGAGGCGTGATGGGCCGTTTGAGGCTCAGCGTCGTGCAACCCGTGATGGGCCCGGACGGGTGGGTCCTCCACCCGTCCGACACCGAACCGGGCGTCTCGACTCTGCTGGATGTGTACAGGCGGGCGCGTCCGGGCTTCAGCCGGCGCGCCAGCGTGCCGATGCTCTACAGCGTGACGGAGAAACGGATCCTCAGCGACGACTCGCTGGAGATTCTGAGTTGGATCGACCGGTTGCCTGGAAACAGCCGGGAGGGAAGCCTCTTCCCGGCGCAACTGGAGCCTGAGCTCGACCGGCTAGGCAAATTCGTGGCCGACGCGATCAACAGCGGCGTTTACGAGGCGGGCTTCGCCGCTAACCAAGAGGCTTACGATCAAGCTGTCACGAAGTTGTTTTCCGCATTGGACCAGTTGGAGGAACTTCTCCAGTCACGGCTGTGGCTGTGCGGAGACGTTATGACGGTTGTGGACATCCAGATGTTCACGTCTCTCATACGGTTCGACCTGGTCTACCACACGCTGTTCAAGTGCAATTGGAAGCGTGCATCCGACTATCGGCAGCTGTGGAACCTCGCCCGTCGGATCTACGGGCTTCCCGGAGTCGCTGACACCCTGCGCGTCGATCAAATCACGACGCACTACTACAAAAGCCTTCCCGACCTTAATCCGCGGGGCATCGTCCCGCGTGGTCCAGATATTCTGGCGAAACTCCGGGGAGGCTGACGCCCGTTGGACGGGCTCAATACTGGGAGTCGATGATGCGGCAACTTACGCCTGCGGCGAAAAAGGCGACTGTGATCGATGCTTTCTGCCGCGCTGCCGAGGCCGAGCCGGCGAAGCTACTGGCCGTCTTTGTCGTCGATACCGACGACAAAGAACCACCACCTCGAAAAGACCGGAGCGTCCTTCGTGAGCATTCGCATCGACTACGCCAACGTAGCCCCGGGCGGCGCCAAGGCGCTGCCAATCCGCCCGTAAGATCAGGGCCTGACGGGAAGTCCTTGCAACACCCCGCATGCGCCCTCAAGGCCGCGCTAGCGGGACGCGGCGCGGCGCAGATCGTCGACGGCGATCTGGATACGGGCTCGGCATTTGGTGATGCATGCGCTGCTGCTCGCTCTCCATGCGAGTTAAGGCATGTCGAAACAACGATCGTGGCTGCGCGTTGACAGCAATGGCGCACAGCACCGATCGCGATAACCGACGATCTAGTTGCGCGACAGGCAGACCCCGCACCGAAATCGGCGTGCCACGATCCGAAATGTTGGCGCGCGCTTTTGCCTCGCAGCGAAACAAGGAGGATCTGAAACATGGAGATAGTAGTTCCCGGCCTTTATGCATCGGCACCCGAGCCGCTGTCCTTTGCACCCGAAACCACAATTCGCGCTTTCTTGCTTCAGCGGGCAACAGGAAACCTGCTCATCTATAACGTGGGTACGTTGGCCGCCGATCATGAATCCGTTCGACGGTTGGGCGGCATATCACGGTGCTACCTGAACCATTGGCATGAAGCGGGCATGGGCTGCAATGCGATTGCCGAGACGTTCGGCGCGCCGCTCGTGTCCCATGAGCTGGAACGACATCACGTCTCCAAGAAGTGCCGCGTCGATGAGACATTTTCCGATCGCCACATTGTGGATCGTGACTTTGAAGTGATCCCTACCCCCGGCCATACCGAAGGCGCCACAGCCTACCTCTGGGACAACGGCAAACACCGATTCCTCTTTACTGGCGATACCGTCTATTTGGACGACGGCAATTGGCGCGCGGCGGTGCTCGAGTCCAGCGATCGAGACGCCTACATTGCTACGCTCGAGTCCATCAAACAGCTCGAATTCGACGTGCTTGTTCCCTGGGCCGCCTCAATCGACCAGCCTTACATTACTCACACCAACAGCCAAGATACGCGAACTCGGATCGACGCGATCCTCGAGCGTGTTCGCAGCGGCAGCGATCATTGATCGCCTAGACTTTCGCCGGCGAAGGGGCGGGTCTGACCGCCCCCCAGCCGGCCTTGTGACCGCGATCCGAATCTCCGTCGCCGAACCCTTTACAAGGATCGGTGCTTGCTCCGAAGAACAGAACGAGAATATCGGCGGAAGGGTGGTCGGCGCCTTCAAGGTTCGGAACACGATCTGTTCCCCCACACACGCTAGGGCCGGACGAATGGAGGCCACATCTTGCCTGAAAGGGTGTCCATCTTTTTTGAAAAATAATCGGAATTTTTCGTTGCATTGGGCTGGGAACATGACGTCAGCCATCTGTCAAAAGTGGGAGCCGAGAGTAACGGACGGATAAGCCGTGTGGCATACAAATATTTCAGATTTCAAAGAACGAGGCATTGGGGACAAATGGTTCAGCGTCACATGGTCGTCATTCCGAAGGAGGACGGCGGCATTGAAGTTTACCCACTGAAGAACTGGCTGCGGCAAAACCGGGAATATTTGCCTGCGGGCCTGGATGCGACGAGCAATACCTCGCATCAATTGCGTGCAGCCCTACGGCAATCCGGTTGGACCATGCAGGAAACACCCGACGAGGTGAGATTGATTCTTCCCGGGCACTCCGCACATCTTGTCGCTTGGCATTTAATTTTGAGATTGCTGTACCAATGATTTCAGTTGGTTGGCGTGACACTTAATTTGAGAACGGGCAGTTAATTTGAGAATATAGCTTGGATTTTGTCACTTAATGTGAGAATCAGGCGGTTGACGTAATCGGCGGTGTTTCTGCAATGAGTGACCCATTACCTGACGAGGTCGACGAAGCGCTTTGGGATGAAGCGTGCCGACGCGCAGAAGCGGTTCGAGAATTCCTGAAGCATCGGCCTGGCAAAATGACAGCCGCAGATGTGGCACTGCTTGCGACCGAGATCGAAACCAGTCGGGCAACTGCGTACCGCCTTATCAAGCTGTTTCGGGCCGGTGGGACGGTCATGTCGCTGGTGGACCGCAAGCGCGGTCGACCAGAGGGCCACCGGGTGCTGGATGACAAACGGGAAGAGATCATCCGCACGACGATCAACCGATACTACCTGACGCGAAACCGGCCGACAGTTTCGCAGCTGGTCCGGGATGTGCAAACAAACTGCATTTCGGCCGGCCTCAAGCCGCCACATCGCCGAACGATCAAGGCTCGTCTCGAGGAAATCGATCTGCAGAGGCGCGCCAAACGACGCGGCGAAACCGAGATCGTGAAGCAGACACAGGCCGTTCCTGGGGTGTTTGCCGCCTCCCGGCCTTTGCAGGTCGTTCAGGTGGACCATACGAAGGCGGACATCTTTGTCGTCGACGAGGAGACCCGGCAGCCGATCGGCCGGCCCTGGCTGACACTGGCGATGGATGTCTGCAGCCGCATGGTGACGGGATTTTACCTGACGATGAACGCGCCCTCCCGGCTGTCGACCAGTCTGTGCCTGCTGCACTCCGTCTTCGACAAATCGGTCTGGTTGCGGGAGCGCGAGATCACCGAACCGTGGCCTGTCGCCGGTCTGCCGGAGACACTGCACGTCGATAACGGCGCCGACTTCAGGAGCCGTGCTTTCAAGAGAGGGTGCCAGGATGCCGGCATTGCGATCGAATGGCGACCGCCGGCTGAGCCGCGCTTCGGTGGCCATATCGAGCGTCTGATCGGCACCCAGATGGGAAAACTCCACCTGCTGCCCGGCACGACTTTCAGCAATGCGCAGGAGCTTGGCGAATACGATTCCAAGCGGCATTCGGCGCTCTCTTTGCGCGAACTCGAGCGCCACATCGCCCTCGACATTGTCGGTTCCTACCATCAGTCGATCCACAGCAGCCTGGGCCGGTCGCCAATTGCCGTCTGGCGGGAGCACGAGGGCGAGATTCCGCTGCGACTGCCGCAGGATCGAATGCGTTTCTGGCTGGCGTTCCTGCCCGAACAGGAGCGCACATTGCGGCCAACCGGAATTCATCTCTTTGGTCTGCGCTATTGGTCGCCTGCGCTTAGCGCCGACGTGGGTCGGTCCAACCGTCGCCTGCTCGTCAAATACGACCCTCGTGACATGGCCCGTATCTTTGTACGGCGACCCTCGGGCAACTTCGTGGAAGCTCGCTACGCTGATTTGACTCTGCCTTCGGTGACACTTCATGAGGCCGTGGCGGCGCGACGCGCACTGCTCGCGAAAGGCCGACAGGAAATCAATACCCGCGCCATCGTGGGCACGGCAATCGCGCAGCGCGAACTGGTGGATGCAGCAACCAGGAAGACGGCAGCCGTGCGACGCGGCGGCGTAGGAAAGCCAAAAACGAACGTGGATGGCCGCGGATGGGGCTCGCTTCGCGGCATCGACTCCAGCAAACCTGTGCCCTTTGTCGAGGACACGGAGTGAGCTGGCATGAACAACGAAATCTCCCACCTGACCGCGGTCGCCGCCAAGATCGGCATGAAATGCCTCCTCGATCATCCGCGAGGAACGCGGATGCCTTCCGTCGCTATCTATGGCGACAGCGGCATGGGCAAGACGATGATCATGAAGCGCTTCCGCGACCAGCATCCGCCAACGTTCAATTCGCTGACGGGAACACTGAAGACACCGGTTTTGGCGATGGAGATGACCAGCCGGCCCGGCGAACGGCGGTTCTACGCTGAACTGCTGACCCTGCTCGGCGCACCCCAGCGGCCGCGGGCCGATATCGCCCAGATGGAGCAGGCTGCATTGCGGATCATGGAAGCGATCGGCGTGCAGGTGCTGGTCATCGACGAGGTGCACAACATTCTTGCCGGAACCTATCGTGAGCAGCGCATCGTCCTCAACACTCTGCGCTTTCTCAGCAATCGTCTCCGGATCTCACTCGTTTGCTTCGGCGTCAACGAGGCGCGGGAAGCCATCAGCGGCGACGTGCAACTGGCCCGCCGGTTCGAGCAATTCACGTTGAGCCGTTGGGCTGCAAACGAACAGTTCGAGACTCTGGTCGTGTCAATCTTGCGCAACACTCCATTGCGGCAGTCCTCGGTGTTAACTGCAAAATCGCTGCGGCGGATGCTGCAGATCACCGAGGGCATTACCGCCAACATTTTCCACACCATCAACACTCTCGCCATTGAGGCCATCGAAAGCGGACGCGAGCAGATTACCAACGAAGCGATCGAGAAGTGGGAGCCGGAGTTTGATGCCGAGGCAGCCTACGCATGACGTGGGAACATCCTCGCGGCAATTGCCGGTGATCTTGGCGCCCCACGCCGACGAGCTCTTGTCGTCGTGGATCACCCGGCATGCTTCCTTCTATGCAATCCCGCCACTTGGTATGCTGCGGCATTGTCTTCCCGAGGTGTCGTCTTTGCGCTCGGCCGATCGCAATCTGGCCGCTACTCAGGTCACCCGCCTCGCCGGCATCTTCTCCACCGAACCGGCCACCCTGCGCCGCATGACCTTTTCGAATGTGGCGCCAGCATCGCGACGCCTGATTGCAGCCAGACCGCTACAGTCCTGCTCAGCCTGCCATCCGAGTGACCATGAACCGGGACCCACTCTTCGAAGCCAGCTTCTCGGCTGGCGCATCACCTGTCCGCTGTGTGGTGGCCTGCTCCGGCACCCAGGCAGGCATGACCGCCCGTCTCCTTTCGGCCGCTACCATGGGACTGCGCTCATAGGAGAACGGCTCCTCGACGATGAGGCCGAGCGCGGCTTCCGAACCTGGACTTCGCCGACCGAAATCGCGCGCCTTCTGCTGATGCGACGCGTGCCGAGACCCATCCCCCCAGGATACGAACCGTGGCGATTCAGGGTGCTCGGCGCAATCATTCCGGATCTCGATGATGTCGTCGCCACGGAACGAAGGAGCCTGCCTACTCCAGCAAATCCCATCCTGCCGCTGCATCTGCGACCTGCTCTGCTGGCCGGAGTAGCCATCGTCGAGCGGGCTGGACCAGAGATGCTCAAAATGCTGCGTGCGAAAATGATGGGTCAGAACCAAGCACGATTCAGCAGCGCTATCGACGAGATCATGAACCATACATGCCGTTCGGTGGCGTCTTCGCAGTTGCAGTTAATTTGAGAATCCCGCCCCTCGGATTCTCATCTTTAAATGCCAAACCCGGCTGAAGCAGCCGGATTCTCACGTTTAATTGCTAAGTGACAGGAAGAATCTGTAAACATTGGCCGGAGACATGTGCAGTTGCCGCGCGATGGCGGACACCGTTGCCTTGACCCCGTGCTTCCGGCACACCGTTATGCTTCCTCCAGTATCCGCAATCTGTTCTCCTGATCGGTTGGCAGGCCGCGCGGCATCAGACCTTGCGTCCGACTGCTGTTGGACCGCTGCTTTCCATGCATCATGGTTCATCCTTGCCCATGCCCTGAAGCACAGGAACTGCGCCAAGCTGTTCAACCTCGAGGAATCCGGAACCAGGTGACGTAGAGCGCTGGCAGGAAGAGCAGCGTCAGCGCCGTCCCGACCACGATGCCGCCCATCATGGCGTAGGCCATCGGTCCCCAGAATATCTCTCGGGAAATCGGAATGAGGGCCAGGGTGGCTGCCGCCGCCGTCAGCATGATCGGCCGCATGCGGTGTTCCGTCGCCTCGACCACGGCCGTCCAGGCTGGCACCCCGGCGGCCCGCAATTCTTCGATCTGCACGATCAGAATGACGGAGTTGCGGATCAGAATCCCGATGAGCGCGAGCACCCCCAGGATCGCAACGAAGCCGAGCGGCGCGTTGCTCATCAGCAGCGCCGCGACGACGCCGATCAGCGCCAAGGGCGCGACGGAAAAGACCAGGAACAGCCGATGGAAGCTCTGAAGCTGGATCATCAGCAGCGTCGCCATGACGAAGAGCATGATCGGCGCCACGGCGGCAATGGGACCTTGAGCTTTGCTGCTTTCCTCGACCGCCCCACCGACCTCGACCGAATAGCCGACCGGAAGCGTCGTCTTGAATGCCTCGACCTTTTCTGCGAGCGCCGTCACGATCGTTGCCGGCTGGTTCTGATCCGTTATCCCGGCCTTGATGGTGATGGTCGGGCTCCTGTCGCGCCGCCAGATCGTCGGCTGTTCGAGCTCGTAGCGGAACCTTGCGACCGAGGACAGTGGGACCGCCTGGCCACTGCTGCTTTGCAGTTGCAGGTCGAGCAGCGTGTCGATCGAGCCGCGTTCTTCCGCTCCGGCACGGCCCACCACATTGACGAGATAGATATCGTCCCTGACCTGGGTCGCGGTGTTCCCCGCGACGACATCGTTCAGCGCCGTGGCGATATCCTGGGAGGACACACCGAGCTGGCGCGCCTTGTCCTGGAGCACGTCGATTTTAACGACGCGCGCCGGTTCGTTCCAGTCGAAGGCGAGATTCTTCAGCGACGGATGTGTGCCGACGATGGCGCCGAGCTTTTGCGCCAGGTCACGGACGACCTGCAGGTCTGGGCCGGAAACGCGGTATTGAACCGGCTTGCCGACCGGCGGCCCGATGTCCAGGAGCTTCACATAGGCGTCGGTGCCCGGAAACGTCTTCTGAAGGTAGGCCTGAAGCTCCTGCTTAAGCTTGTCGCGAATATCAAGTCCCTTGGTGACAATAACCGTTTGGCCGAAGGAAACGTCGGTCGGCTGTACGTCGTATGACAGGATGAAGCGCGGCGCGCCCATTCCGACATAGGTGGACCAATTTTCGACGTCCGGATTGCCCGCAAGCATCTCCCGCTCGAACTGGGCCATCTGCCGGTTCGTTTCATTGATCGAGCTGTTTTGCGGCAGGTTCCAGTCGACGATCAGTTCCAAGCGGTCGGAGTTCGGAAAGAACTGCTGCTGCACCAGCGACATGCCGGCGACGGAGGCGGCGAAAGCGACAACGGTCGCGACAATGGTCAACCAGCGCCACCGCAGGCAGAATTGCAGCATGCGGGAAAAGGCCTTGGCGAACCAGCCCTTGTGGTCGGCATGTTTCTTCATTGACTTCGGCAGAATGGTAACGCCGAGAAGGGGAGTGAAGAGGACGGCGACCACCCAGGAGACGATCAGCGAGACTGCGATCACGACGAAGAGTGTAAAGGTGAACTCGCCGGCGGCGCTCTTGTTGAACGCGACCGGGACGAAGCCCGCGACGGTGACGAGCGTACCCGTCAGCATCGGGAAAGCGGTCGAGGTATAAACGTAGGTGGCCGCCTTCCTGAGGCTGTCGCCCGCCTCGAGCCGGGCCACCATCATCTCGATGGCGATCATGGCGTCGTCGACGAGGAGGCCGAGCGCGATGATCAGTGCGCCGAGCGAAATTCGCTGCAGCGAAATGCCGGAATAGAGCATCACCACAAAGGTGATGGCGAGAACGAGCGGGATCGAGATCGCCACGACCAGACCGGCCCTCAAGCCGAGGCTGATGAAGCTGATCGCCAGCACGATCGCGATCGCTTCGAACAAGGCCCGCGTGAAACCCGAGACGGCTTCGTCGACGACCGCCGGCTGGTCGGAAACCCGTTCGACCGACACACCGACCGGAAGATCCTGGACGATTTTCCCCATCGTCGTTTCGAGCGCTTCGCCGAATTCGAGCAGGTTGCCGCCCGCTTTCATCCCGACTGCGATGCCGATCGCCGGCTTGCCATTGAAGCGAAACAGCGAGGTCGGCGGATCGACATAGCCGCGGGTGATGGTTGCGACATCCGTCAGCGGAAAGAACCGATCGTTCACGCGCAGATTGATCGCGCGGAGGCTCTCCTCGGAAATGAACCGGCCGCCGACGCGCAGCGCAATACGTTCCGGACCCGCCTCGATGAAGCCCGACTGGGTGACGGCGTTCTGCGCCTGCAACGCGGAGATGATCGCGTTGCGGTCGAGGCCAAGGGCAGCAGTCTTGCGGGTCGAGAATTCGAGGTAGATCGCCTCGTCCTGCGCGCCGACGATATCAACCTTGCCGACGTCGGGAACGGTGAGAATTTTCGTCCGGGCGTCTTCAGCCAGATCCCGCAGTTGCCGCTCGCTGAGGCCGTCACTCGTGAAGGCGAAGATATTGCCGAAAACGTCGCCGAATTGGTCGTTGAAGAACGGGCCGATGACGCCCGACGGGAAGTCGTGCTGGATGTCGGCGATCAGGTTGCGCACGCGCGACCAGGTGGGCTGAACGTCCTTGGCCTTGGTTTCCTGCCGCAGATCGACGAAGACGATGGCCTGGCCGGCCGTCGTGAGACTGCGCGTGCGGTCCAGGTTATCGAGTTCCTGCACCTTCTTTTCGATGCGATCGGTCACCTGCTCGGTGACTTCCTCGGCCGACGCGCCGGGCCACTGCGCCTGGATCACCATCGTCTTGATGGTGAAGGACGGATCTTCCTCGCGGCCAAGCCCGACATAGGCGTAGAGCCCCGCAAGCGCGAAGATGATCATGAAATACCAGACAAGCGAACGGTGCTCGAGCGCCCAGTCCGAAAGGTTGAATTTGTTCACGGGCGCGGCTCCTGTTCGATTCTCAGCTTCTGTCCCTCGGCAAGTTCATTGACGCCGGCGACGGCAACCTCTTCCCCTTCCTTCAGCCCCGCCAGGACCCGGACATGGGAGGCGCCGTCGGCCTTGCCGTCGAGCAGGACCGATCTGAGGGAGACCGCGCGTGTCGATGGATCGATGACCCAGACGTTGTCGGCGCCATCCTTCTCAAGGACAGCGGTTTTCGGCAGGCGGATCGCGCTTGAGGGTTCGGTCTGAATGGTCGCGGTGACGACCGAACCCAGGCGAAAGACCTCGGGCGCATCGTCGATGGCGATCTTCAGCCTGTGTGTCCGGGTATTTGAGTCCGCTTCGGGGCCGATCTCGCGCAGAACACCGGCGGTCCGGACCATGTCGTCGAGCTGGAGTGCGACATCGAACCGGGCTCCGAGGCGCAACAGTCGAAGCTGTGTCTCCGGAACGTCGACCACGACGTCCCGCTGATCGAGGCGCGCCAGCGTCACGACCGCCTGGCCTACGGTAACGGTCTGTCCGACTTCGACCGAGGTCGCGGTGACGACGCCGTCAAACTCAGCCTGCAGATGCGCATAGCCAAGCTGCTGGCGCAGCTTGGCTAGGCTGGCGCGCGCTTTTGCGACCCCCGCCTCGGCGGATTTCAAGCCCTGTTCGGCAAGGTCGAGGTCGGCGATGCTCGCCGCACTCGTGGAGGAGAGGCTGCGCTTGCGCTTCTCTGTGATGGCAGCGTTCTCCAACTGCGCCTCGGCGTCGCGCAAGTCCGCTTCCGCGCCACGGACGGCAAGCTCAAGAGCGAACGGATCGATTTCGGCCACGACATCGCCCTTTCGGACCACGTCGCCGACATCGACTTTGCGCGACACCAGTCGCCCCAATGTGCGGAATGCGAGATCGGTTTCGAGCTTCGCCTGCACCACACCGGGAAAGCTCATCCGTGCAGACTGCTCTGCCTTGGCAGCCATGGTCTCGGCCGGCCGCAGCTTCGGCTCCTCGACCGCCGAGCTTTCGTCGCAGCCCGTCAGCAGCGTGAGCGCCACAATGAGTTGAAGCGAGACATGCAGGATCGAACGAGCCATCTCACTTGACCTCCCAGGCCACCGCTTGGCCTTCCTTGAGAAACTTTCCGCCCTCGGTGACGATCAGATCCTGCGGCGCGATCCCGCCGGTGACGATGAAATCGCTTGTGCGATAACGGGCGACTGAGACTTCGCGGAGCGAGACCGAACGTGCTGCCGTGTCCACGACCCACACGGCCGGTGCGCCCATGGCGGAAGCGATCGCGCTCGAGGGGATTATGAGCCCCCCTCGGGGGGACGAGCGGAATTCACCGACGACTGGCGTGCCGAGTGGCCATGACGCGCCCTTCGGGAGCGCCACCTTGACGCGGATCGTCCCCGCCTTCGTGTTTATCGCCGGAGAGACTTCCCGGATGCTCGCCTTCGCTTTCCGCTCCGGATCGGTGACCAGAGCGACATCCACCGTGGAAAGCGGTCGACCTTCCAGGAAGAAAGCCTCGTACACGTCGAACACGGCGTCGCGCGGACCGTTGCGAGCGAGTGTAAAGGCGGACTGGGCCACCGAAACGACCTGGCCGACCTCTACTGTGCGCGCCGTGATGATCCCGTCCGCATCGGCCTTGAGTTCGGTATAGGACAAGGAATCCTGCGCTGTCGCAAGCGTTGCCTCCGCGGACTCGAGCGCCGATTGGGCCGCTACGAGTTCCTGTCGCGCCTGGTCGTAAGCCGCCTGCGCGATGGCTCGCGATTGCAGCAGCGTTTTGTAGCGTTCGAAGGTGAGCGTCTTCTGCCTGACCATTGCCTGCGCGGACTGGAGGGCCGCCTCGGCGACATCCACATCGGCGCGCTGTTCGGTATCGTCGAGGCTTGCGAGAACATCGCCGGCGCGGACATGCGTCCCTATGTCCGCGCGGCGCTCGACGACCCGTCCGCTCACGCGGAAGGAAAGGTCCGTCTGGACACGGGCCTTCACCTCGCCGGTGATGGCGGCTTCCGGCTGGTAGTCAGCCGGCGTCACGCGCACGGCGCGGACCTGTTGCGGCGACACCGCGGTTTCCGCCTTGTCTTGGCAACCGCCGAGAGACGCACAGGCAAGGCAAAATAGGATCAATCGAAACGGCTGCATTTGCTCCGCCACCATTTGCAATGAGGAAAGTGCCGGGGTATTATCACTGACTAACGCGTCAGTCAATTGGCTGTGCAGGAACTTGGCGCACCTTCGCGCCTCTGGTAAAGGCAGCACGATGATGGGAAAAACCGCGAAAAAACCGACGAGAGCAGAACAGAAGGCAAGGCGCCCTCGCGAGATTCTCGAATCGGCGTTCGAAGAATTCACCGCGAACGGATATGCGGCGACGCGCGTCGAGGACGTGGCCGCGCGCCTCGGCATTACCAAGGGCACGGTGTATCTCTATTTCCCGACCAAGGACGCGCTCTTCGAGGCGATGATCCGCCACATGTCGACGCCGTTTACGGAAATCCTGGCTTCCGTCGAAACTCTGCAAGGCTCCTATTCCGAGCGCCTGAGGGTCTTGCTGCTGCTGGCCCACGAGAAGATCGCCGACGACAGAAAGACCAGAGAGCTGCTGCGACTGACCCTGGCCGAGGGAGCGCGTTTTCCTCACATCGTCGACCGACACTACGACGAATTCATCGCACCCTTACTCGGCGCCGTTGGTGCCCTCGTCGATCAGGGCGTGTCGTCCGGCGAATTCCGCGACGGCGCGGCGGCAAGCGTACCCGAAGTGGTCACCAGTTCAGTCCTGCACATCGCCGTGATGCGCCTTATGTTTGCCGATCGAAAGCCGATCGATGGGACCGGCTTCATCGAGGCCCATGTCGACCTTGCACTCAATGGGCTTTTGAAACATTCCTGACCGCGATCATCAGGCGCCACGAGCGGGATCCACATGCGTTTGAACGGCCAGTATCTCGCGTCCCCCAGACGCAAAGTCAGCGAGATCGAAGGCACCATTCGTTCGTTTTCCTTCGCGCGGATGCTCTGGTGCCGGCCTCTCTACACTCTTCTACTCTGTCGCATTCGTTGCGGAGTAAACACTTCCGATTCCTACGCCTGTAAGTGGTTGGTTTTACTGGGCGCCGCCTTGTACGTCAGATCCAATGCGCCTAACCAACTGTAATGACGCCATTTTCTCTGGCAGGTCGGTTGCGAGGGCGGGATTTGATCCTGCGACAGCCAGGTTTGATCCGCTGACGTGTTCTTTGCAAAGGCCCTGATACAGGCACCGTGGCCATAGCTCACAACTTCAATCGTTGTTCGCGCTGCCGAGCATTACCGAAGCGGAGCTCTGTGTCCGAAATTCGGGGTGAGTGACCGCAAATGTGGCTAGCGATGTCGCCGGGGCGGCCAAAACCGGAGCCCTCGGCAGCATTGGTTTCGAGGAGGTCTTATTCCAACCGAAGCGCGTCGAAACCGGTTGTCTCTCGGCCTTCACATATTCGCTGAACCCACCGCGATGGCTCGTGATGGAAGGGGGGTCCTCAGCACATCAACATCATTGTCCATTGCGATGACTTACTATGCCGGCACGACCGAATTCTGCTTCGCAGGTTCTTCCGCCTCGGCTGATGCCCCTACTGCCGTATGGTCGGAATCATCAATGTAGTCGATCTCGAGCTGTTGAGGAGGGCCGAGGCATAGGGCATGCGGATTCGTCCGACCCGCTTCAAAGACCAGTCCACCGACTGCTCATTACGATTGTGCACGAACGTTCCAGATTTGATTACGTTGAACCCGTCAGGTGCCGCGAATACAAGCCGCAGGCCTTCCTGATGGATCGTGGACAGGTCGGTTTTCGCCTCCCGATCCAGAGCCGCCAATTGTTGCCAAAGGCGCGTGCGCTGTTCCTAGATCGAAGATTGACCGTCCATCAGCGCGTGGGGCTTCTCCTGCGCTCCTTCCACCTTGACCTGGCCGTCGGATCTCAGTGTGGCGAGATCCAGAATGTTAAGCCTGACAGGCGCAGTCTCATTCAGGTCGCAGTACCATTTCTTTTCTTTGAGGCTGAACGGCAATCGGTAATGACTATCCTTGTGCCTAACGTTTGTCGTCAAGGGGCGCATCGGCATAAAGATTGCGGTTTGCAAGCTTCTGGATCCATCATAGCGCAAGGCAAGGTCGCACGGTGCGGCTAGAGCACGTCCACTTTAAACCGGGTCATATCCTGCTGCTGCGAAGTAGTTCGCACACTCTTGCGACTCGAAGAGTTTGACGATGTCGCCAACGGTGTTCCACAGGGCGTCGACGGAGCGTTCGGCCCTTGCCCGCAGAAGCGCCTTGAGCTTTGAGAAGGCGTTTTCGATCGGGTTGAAGTCGGGGCTGTAGGGCGGGAGATAGAGCAGCGTGCAGCCGGCGGTTTCTATGGCCTGTCGGATGCCATCTGCCTTGTGGGCCGGCAGGTTGTCCATGACGACGATGTCGCCGGGCGTGAGGGTCGGCACGAGAACCTGCTCGACATAGGCCCGGAAAGCCACTCCATTCATCGCCCCGCCAAGGACCATCGGCGCGGTCATGCCGGAGAGCCTGAGCGCCCCGGTGAACGTCGTAGTTTTCCAATGACCGTGCGGAACGCCCGATCGGCAACGCTCTCCGCGCGGCGCGCGACCGCGAAGCCGGGACATCTTCGTGGAAAGACCCGTCTCGTCTATGAAGACGAGGCGGGCTGGATCGAGATCAAGCTGTGCATCGAACCAGTCCTGACGCCGCTTCAGGAGGTCTGACCGCTCCTGCTACAATGCATGTGCGGTCTTTTTTTGAATGTGAAGCCGCGCTTGCGCAGCCAGACGTCGAGGGTGCTGAGGCCGATAGAGACGGATCGCTCCTCTTCCAGACGCAAAACCTGGAGGTTCGTCGGCTCCCGCCCGAGCTGGCTGGCGGCATACTTGAGGAGCAGACGGAATGTGTCATGGTAGCTTGCGATCGTGTCCGGGTTGGCGTGAAGCTGGTCGCAAGGTGTTCCGCGAGGAAGCGCTGCACGTAGATGAGGAGCGGTTAGGTCTTCATTGTGCACCACCCCGCTCCAAAATGAACTGTCCTGCCCGGTCGGCAGGCAGTTGTAGGAGCTCCCCCACTGCCTCAATGTACCAACTGCCTCAATGTACCAGTAGGTGTGCTCCTCCCAAAGGGTGCTGAGCTTGATCATCTCGCTGTCGGGATCGAGATCCTTTCGGTACCAGTCCATGAGCGAGTGGACAGCAAAGGTGTGCCGAAGATCGTAAATGCGCGGACCGCGCGCCCGTGGCGGGTAAAGTCCTGTGGCTCGCGAACGCCAATACGCTGCGAGACCTGGGCGAAGTTGTAGTGGACGCCGCAATCGGACGGCCGTTCACCGCTTCAAAGCGGAAGAATGCTGCGGAGCCGGTGCCAAGGATGCGGTCCCACTCGAAGCTGTAAGTGCGTAGCCGGCCGGCGGCGCATCTCGCTATCAGGACAAAAGCGTGACTTGGCGTTCTTTCCGCCGCGGACGGTGAGCACCGCCGCATCGACTCGACGTCCCTCGTCGAGCCCGATCGCCTCGCTGACGCGTAACCCCGTGACCGCGATCAACGCAAACAGCGTCGAAGAGGTCACCCGCAATCCGTAGGAGGAGGGAAGCCGCGCGGCTTCAGCCACGATCGCGGCGATCTGATCAGGAGTGTAGATGTAGGGCCGCGATCGACACTTCTTGCCGCAGATCAAGCCCGCGGCTGGAACTTCGGTGCGCGGACCGACGCCTTTGGAGCCAACTTGCAAAGCCACGCACCATGCCCGATTCGGGCAGCCCCAGGTACCGTTGAAGCGGCGCAGCACGCGTTCGGAGAAAGACAAATCGGCGCCAAGACTGCGCCGGAGCGTGAGATAGTGTTCAAGGCGAACGGTAAGCGAGTTGAAAGTACCGTTTGGTCAGGACTGTCGCGCTGTGACGCCCATATGTTCTGGTCGCCTTTCGGTGGAAGGACTAAGCCGCTCGCGCGGCAATGGCGCTTGTGGCTCGCGGTGCGTTTCCTGTTCGACGGCGGTTCTTTGTGTCTCGGGTTCCTGGCCTGACGATTGAGGCTTCTCAATCTGATGGACAGGAGGGTCCCATGACAGAGGAGAAGACCACCCGGCTGCGTGAGCGGATGATCGAGGACATGCGCATCCGCGGGATGGGCGACAAGTCGCAGAAAGGGCACATCCGGGCGATCAAGGATTTCGCGGCCTTTCTGGGGCGCTCACCCGACACGGCAACGCCGGAGGAGTTGCGGGCCTACCAGCTACACATGACCAATGCCGGAGTGACGCCCTCGACATTCAATGTCCGGATCATCGCGCTCAGGTTCTTTTTCGGGATCACCTGCGGGCGCGAGGAGATGAAGCGGTACATGCAGTTCCAACGCAAGCCGCAGAAGCTGCCGGTCGTCTTGAGCGTCGAGGAGGTCGCCGACCTGCTCGCCGCCGCTCCCGGGCCCGGGCTCAGCTGTGGCGCCGGGCTGCGGGCTTCGGAGGTGTGCCACCTGAAGGTCACTGACATCGACAGCGAGGGCATGCTGATCCACGTCGAAGAAGGCAAGGGCGGCAAGGATCGCAAGGCCATGCTATCGCCGGGCTTGCTGGATCTGCTGCGCGATTACTGGCGGGAGGCGCGTCCGCGGGGATGGTTGTTTCCCGGCAAGCCGAAGAACAACCCGATCTCGCCGCGCCAGCTCAACCGGGCCTTCACCTCGGCCAAGCACATGGCGGGCATCGCCAAGCCCGCAACGCTGCATACCTTGCGCCACAGCTTCGCCACGCATCTGCTGGAGGCGAACACCGACGTGCGGGTGATCCAGGTTCTGCTCGGCCATGCCAAGCTGAGCAGCACCGCCCGCTACACCCACGTCGCCACCAAGTTGATCCGCGACACCATCAGCCCGTTCGAGCGCCTGAAGCAGTTGGAGGATCTAAGGCGTCGGCTGGAATGAAGCGCGCGCCGGGGTGTCCCGGCAGAAGCTGGAGGTCGCTGACATCTTCCGAGCCTATGGTCCTGCGTGGCGGCGAGCCAATGCCGGGCATGTCAGCCTGACCCAGCTCAAGGTCATGGCGGCGATCGAAGCCTGCCGAACCGAGGCGCTCGGCGGCCATGTGGCGGCTTGCACCAAGTGCGGCATAACCACACTATAATTCCTGCAAAAACCGGCACTGCCCGAAGTGCCAGGGACCCGCGGCGCGGGACTGGATGGCCGCCGGTGCCGAAGACCTGCTGCCGGTCGAGTATTTCCACGTTGTCTTCACCGTCCCCGCGGCGATCGCGCAGGTCGCCTACTGGAACAAGAAGGTCGTCTATGACCTGCTCTTTCGCGCATCGGCCGACACGCTGGCGACGATCGCCGCCGATCCCAAGCGCCTCGGCGCACGGATCGGCCTGACCAGCGTGCTGCACACCTGGGGATCAGCACTGACCCATCACCCGCATGTGCACATCAGCGTGCCCGGCGGTGGGCTGTCGCCGGATGGCACGCGCTGGATCTCATGCCGCCCCGGGTTCTTCCTGCCGGTGCGGGTTCTGTCGCGTCTGTTCCGACGATTGTTTATCGCAGGGCTGCTGGCACTCCATTGCGCCGGCGATCTGAGGTTCTACGCTGATCTGGCAGCTCTCGCAGAGGCTGACGTGTTCGCCGCCTGGCTGGCCCCCGTCCGCAAATCAGAATGGGTCGTCTATGCCAAGCCGCCGTTCGGCGGCCCCGAAGCGGTCTTGGCTTACCTCAGCCGCTACACCCACCGGGTGGCGATCTCCAACAGCCGCCTGATCAGCGCCGATGCCGAGACGGTCGCCTTCTGCTGGAAGGACTACCGGATCAAAACCGGCGACCGACAAAAGGTCATGCGGCTGGCCACCGACGAGTTCATTCGCCGCTTCCTGCTCCATGTGCTGCCCGACGGTTTCCACCGCATCCGCCATTACGGCCTGCTCGCCAGTGGGGGCCGCAAGACCAAGGTCGCAAAGATCCGCGCTCTGCTTGGAGCGGAAACGGCCAAACAAGATGGTCCGCCAAGCGCTGAGGCGATCCCGCTCACTCTGAGAGAGCCATGCCCCGACTGCGGTGGCCCGATGCGCATCATCGAGATCTTCCGACGCGGCCAGAAACCCAGAGCCCGGGCGCCACCGAGAAAGCAGGCCGCATGACAATACGCCCGTCACATTGGCAAAAGCCGACCCGAAAACACCCTGCATTCCGGGATGGACCCCTTTGCGCTCAATAACACTGAGCACCGCAAAACCGTCAAACTCGACAGGGACGAGACCGTCAAACCTGCTTCCGATCAACGCATCCCACACCCTCGGGTCGGCGCTTTTGCTCCTGTCGGCAGCGCCGAAGTCCACAACACACGCCCGTGGCCCCGCGCTTTCCCCATAGGTCCCACCCAGCCTCCGCGGCTTCCTCCTTCCAAGGTTTGTCAACGCGGGCCGCCCAACGCCAGCGGCAAATGTCGCGCTGCGGCCCGCATCGAAAAACCTTCAGGAAAGCAGTCAAATGCTGAGAAACCTCGGATGACTCATGAGCCGACGTTCGCCTGGCGGCAAGTTGCCACGCTGGAAGGTCCGAGCTGACGATCGGCATCGAATGCCGTCCGCGGGTATCCGCCCTGCCGTCAGAGCCGCTTCCCGCCCCAGGCGTCGGGCAAGCATGGTGGTTGGCGGAACTGATCAGGGTCAGGGCAGGGGAAAGCGCAGAATTTGTCATAGGTGCATGTGATGGCCAGGGTCTATCTATTCCGAGGCTGCCGACGGATCGGATCAGACGCGCCGATCCCTCACTCGTCTTCAATTCCGGCGGTAGCATCACGCCGGAACACTGATCTCCACCTGCTCGCTCGCTATTCCATGACGGCGCTATGATCGAGTACCGGCGCGATTTTCGGCTTTCGGAGCAACAACACGAGCGGCATTGCCGCCAGTGACATCAGCATCAGAAGTTTGAAGTCGTCCAGGTAGGCAATGATGGTCGACTGCAACGTAATCACCTCGTTCAGCGACGCACGACCAGCCGCAGTAAGGGGACTGAGCCCAGCCGCAGCGGTCGCGTGGAAAGCATGGTTGAACGGTGTGACATAGGCGGCAATCGTTTCATGGTTGATCTGGCCATTCTCGACCAGCAACGCCGAGACTATGGAGATCCCGACACAGGAGCCGATATTGCGGGACAGGTTGTACAGTCCCGTGCCATCCCCCCGGAGTTCAGCAGGCAGCGTCGAGAAGGCGACCGTGGTCAAAGGAACAAACAGGAACCGAGACCAACGCCCTGGATGAATCCCACCCAGACGATCGTCCACTGGGATACGTTTGGCGTCCAACCTGCCATCTCGTCCATTGCGAACGCGGTGAGGCCCAGGCCCAGAAGAAGCAGCCAGCGGGTGTCGACCTTTCCGATAAGCCTGCCGACGACAAACATGCAGACCATGGTGCCTACTCCGCGCGGGCCCATGACAATGCCAGCGGTCATTACGGGATAATCCCATCAGCGTCTGGAGATAGGGAGTCATGAGGGCCAGCGAAGCGAGATAGGTGATCCCGACGGCGAAGATGAACACGAAGCTCACGGCGAAGTTGAGATCGAGAAAAGGCTAGGATTTATAAAGGACTTCTTGGCCGTCAGTGTATGAACCATAAGCAGGTAGAACGCCGCCGCGCAGACCACCGATTCAATGAGGATTTCGCCCGAGGCGAACCAGTTCAATTGCTCGCCGCGGTCGAGGAACAATTGCAGGGCGGCGATCGTCAAGCTCAGCATCGCGAAACCAAACCAGTCGAGTTTCGCCAAGGCGTCGATCTTCGTGTCAGTCACGAACATGACCATGCCGCCAAACGCCGGGGCTCCGATCGGAATGTTGATGTAGAAAACCCAACGCCAACTCAGATTGTCCGTCAGCCATCCGCCGATGACCGGGCCGAGAACGACCATCACGGAGATGCCGTACAGAGCCATAGCCGAACCGCGTTCCTCAGGCGTGTAGATATCAAGAAGAATGCCCTGCGACAGCGGCACCAGTGAGGCGCCGAACAGTCCCTGCAGGAGTCGGAAGGCGACGATTTGAACGAGCGACTGCGACAAGCCGCAAAGAATGGAAGCTATGACGAATCCGGCGATGGCAACCAAAAGAACGCGCTTTCGGCCGAACCGCGCGGCAAGGAAGCCCGAGGGCGGCGTCATGATGGCAGCCGCGACGATATAGGAGGTCAGCACCCAATTGATCTGGTCGGCGCTCGCTGCAACGCTGCCCTGCATATAGGGCAGCGCCACGTTGGCGATGGTGGTGTCCAGCGCCTGCATGATGACGGCAAGAATGACGCAGGCCGTGATTGCGCCGCGATTGGCAACGGGCGCGGCGGGAGATGCTGGGACATCACTCATAGTCATTACCGACGGGCCGGCCCAACAGGTTGTTGATGAAGTCGGGCAGTCCACGGGCATGAACCGTATCGATCTCGACGACCGCGCTCATGCCGACGCGAAGCGGCGGCTTGCCTTGGGCGTCATCGATGCTGACGCGCATCGGGATGCGCTGGACGACCTTCACCCCAGTTGCCGGTGGTGTTCTGAGCCGGCAGCAGCGAGAAGCTGGAGCCCGATGCCGGGCTGATGCTCTCTACCTTGCCCTTCCAGGTGACGCCCGGATAGGTATCGACAGAGATGGTCGCCTCCTGGCCGGGCTTCACATAGGTGAGCTCGGTTTCCTTCGGGCTTGCTGCGATCCAGAGATCGTTGGTGGCGACCAGCGAGAAAGCCTGCTGCGAGGCCTGCAGGTACGAGCCGACCTGCAGCGCGTTCACATTGGTCACGACGCCGTCGAACGGCGCCCTGACGACGCTGTGGTCGAGTTCGCGCTACGCGTTATCGACATTCGATTTGGCCTGAAGGTAGAGCGGGTTCTGGTCGACCGGCTGGTTGGCGTCGCCGCCGAGCTGAGCGAGCGTGGTCGCAGCCTGCGCCTTGGCGACGGCAACCTTCTGTAGCGCGGCGTCGAGGTCATGCTTGGCTTGGTCATAGGCGGAGCGTGTCGCGGCGGACCTGTTGACAAGGCTCTGCTGACGATCGAACTGCGCCTGGAAATACGGGATATCGGCCGCGCCTGGGTGATTTCCGCGAGCGACTGCTGATAGCTGCCCTTCAGGTTTTCGATCTGGTTGCGCTGGCGCCGAGCTGCGCCTTTGCGCCGTCGAGCGCGATCCGGAAGCTGTCAGACTTCAGGCTGAAAAGAACCTGACCGGCCGATCTGTCTGTTGGGAATCGGGACCTACATTGCGTTTGGTCCTCCTCGCCGCTGAAGGATGTAGCCGCCCGCCACGCGAGGTTTGTCGCGTCCGAACAGCCTGGCCGTATCGCTTCGCAATTCGCCGGGCCTCATATCTTTCCTGTATCGCACTCACTCGATCCATATATTGGACGCTCATCGGGTGGGCGACTATTTTGAATGCACACGAGCCCAACGTCGCGGACTGGTCAGAGTCTTTGCCAAAGAAAAGGAGGCAGCCTCATGAGCCGAGAACTCTTCCGCATCTCTCAAGCCAACCTGTTCCCCCACGTGAGCACGTGGCCACGGTTTGCGGCCGCCACGCAAGCACGCTGAACGCCTTCCTAGAGCGGTTTGGTAGCCGCGGCTGAGACAGCCCAATTTTCGAAGTGTGGGCCAGGTGACATCGGAAACTGGCCCGAGAACCGGCCTTACAAGCCGCATACTGAGCCGAGGTGAGTCATAGACTCTTTTCTTAAGTCATCCAAAGAAGTGAGACTTCCATGAACAGCATCAGCAACAAGCAGCACGTGGAAAACCTAACCGGCGGCGCAAGCTTTCGCAGCGAGGCCGACGGCCTGGGCTCGGTCAACGTTCCCGCCGACAAGCTCTGGGGCGCCCAGACTCAGCGTTCGCTCAAGCACTTCAGCATAGGCCACGACCTGATCCCGCGGGAAATGATCACGTCCTATTCGATCTTGAAGCTGGCCGCTGCCACCGCGAACTACGAAGGCGGTCGCCTCGAGGTCCACGCCTATGAACTGATCACGCGTGTTTGCGAGGAAATCCTGGAGGGAAAGCTCCATGATATGTTCCCGCTGCACGTCTGGATGACTGGCAGCGGCCCCCAGTTCAACATGAACGTCAACGAAGTCATCTCCAACCGCTGTTGCCAGCTTATGAACACCCCGCTCGCCAGCAAGACACCGGTCCATCCGAACGACCACGCCAACATGTCTCAATCATCCAACGACAGCTTCCCGTCGGCGATGAACATTGCCGCCGCCGCGGGAGTCGCGATCCGTTTGCTCCCGGCCGTGACCGCGCTTCGGGACGCCATCGCTGGCAAGGCCGAAGAATGGGCCGACATCGTCAAGATCGGCCGGACTCACATGCAGGACGCGACACCGCTGACGCTCGGCCAGGAATGGTCGGGCTATGCAGGCATGCTGTCCGACGATCTCGAGCGGATCGAGAACGCCCTCAAGGGCGTCTATCGGCTGGCCCTCGGTGGCACCGCTGTCGGTACTGGAATCAATGCCGCCCCGGGATTTGCGGAAGCCGTTGTGGCCGAAATTGCCAGGCGCACCGATCTGCCTTTTGTCAGTGCGCCGAACAAGTTCACGGTCCAGGGCGCCCATGACGCGCTGGTTCATCTCTCCGGCACACTGCGCACCCTTGCTGTCTCACTCTATAAGATCGGCAACGATATCCGGCTGTTGTCGTGCGGCCCGCGCGCCGGTTTTGCGGAACTGCTGATCCCGGAAAACGAGCCGGGCTCGTCGATCATGCCCGGAAAAGTCAATCCGACGCAGGTCGAGGCGCTGGCGATGATCGCTGTGCGGGTCATGGCGAACGACGTCGGCTTCGGCTTCGGCGGAGCCGGCGGTTATCTTGAAATGAATGTCTACAAGCCTCTGATGATTGCCAACATCGCGCAGTCGATCACCATTCTCGCAGACGGATGCACAAACTTCCGCGTCTTCCTGGTCGAGGGCACGCAACCCAACCGGAAGAAGATCGCGGAATATGTGGAGCGTTCGTTGATGCTGGTCACGGCGCTCACGCCGGTGATCGGCTATGATAAGGCTTCGAAAATCGCTCATCATGCTGCCGACCACGATCTGACACTGAAACAGCCCGCGCTTGAGCTCGGCTTCGTCGACGAGCAGACCTTCGATCACGTCGTCGATCCGGCCAAGATGGTGAAACCCTACGTCGCCTCCACCTGACCGTGGGCGACCAGATCCCGCACTACCGTCCCAGGCTGGCGAGTTCCCCTGTCGCTTTGGTCGCGAACGGCGAACCCCCGCCGACGGACCTGCTCCCGCTGGTTGGCACCCTCGAACTGCCGCAGCCATCCACCACCAATCAGATTGAACATCAATAGGAAGGAAAGCCACATGTCCACTCACATCCCGACCGGCCATGCGCTGTTGCGTGACTCTCGGCTGAACAAGGGCACTGCATTCACCGTCTCCGAACGCCGCGAATTTGCCCTCGAGGGCCTGCTGCCACCGGTGCCGCTTTCTCTCGAGTTGCAGGTGGCGCGTCTAAACAACGAACTCGCTGAGCTCGACAGCGACCTGCAACGCTACCTGCTGCTGTCCGACCTGCAGGTGCGCAACCAAACGCTGTTCTATGCCCTGCTGATGTCGGATCCGGCCCGCTTCATGCCGATCGTGTACACGCCGACGGTCGGCGAAGCCTGCCAGAAATTCGACCAGATCTACCGCAATCCGCACGGCATGTACCTGCCAATTAGCGCACGCGGGCGGCTGCGCGAACTGCTTGCCAACTGGCCGCAAAAGGACGTGCGGTTCATCGTCGTCACCGACGGCGAGCGCATCCTTGGCTTGGGCGACCTCGGGCTTGGCGGCATGGGCATTCCGGTTGGCAAGCTTGCCCTCTACACCGCCTGCGCTGGCGTGCCGCCGCAGTATTGCCTGCCGGTGACCCTCGACGTCGGGACCAACAATCACCAACTCCTCGAAGACCCGCTTTATCTCGGCCTGCGCCAGGAGCGCGTGCGCGGCGAGGCATACACGGCCTTCATCGATGAGTTCGTCGAGGCCGTTCAGGCGCTCTACCCGAAGTGCTGCATCCAGTGGGAAGACTTCGCGAACTTCAACGCCGTGCCGATCCTCGCCAATCACCGCGACAAGATCTGCACCTTCAACGACGACATCCAGGGCACGGCGGCGGTTGCATTGGCCGGCATCTACGGCGCATTGCGCATCTCCGGGCAGCCGCTTGCCGACCAGCGTTTCCTGTTTCTCGGCGGCGGGTCGGCGGCGACCGGCATTGCCGGACTGATCAGCCGGGCGATGACGCTCGAGGGCACGAGCATGGCCGAGGCCCGCGCCCGCACTGCGCTGTTCGACGTCAACGGTCTGCTGGTGGCTTCGCGCACCGATCTTCAGGAATTCCAGAAGCCCTTTGCCCTCAAGCGTGCGCAAATCACAAGCTTCGTGGAGGCGGTGAAGACGCTCCGGCCGACGGCGATCATCGGCGTCAGCACCATCCCGAAACTGTTCAATCAGCAGGTGATCGAAGCCATGGCGGAAATCAACGACCGGCCGATCATCTTCCCGTATTCCAACCCGACCTCGCGGTCCGAATGCACAGCCGAGGAGGCCTATCAATGGTCGCAGGGCCGGGCGATCTTCGCCAGTGGCAGCCCGTTTTCCCCGCTCGAGGTGAATGGCAAGACCTTCGTGCCGGGCCAGGGCAACAACGTCTACATCTTCCCACCCATGGGCATGGCTGTGTTTGCGACCGAGGCCGAGCGGATAACCGACGACATGTTCATCGTCGCCGCCAAAGCCGTCGCCGAACAGGTGACGGAGGAAAACCTTGCTACCGGCCTGATTTATCCGCCGCAGAGAAAGATCCTCGCCACCTCGCTCCATGTCGCGACCCGCATCGCGGAGTGCATCTTTGATAAGAGCCTGGCGGGGGTCGAACGTCCCAAGGACATTGCGGCACTCATTCAGGCGCGCCTCTACACCCCCAGTTATTCGGTCTGAGGCGGGATTGTGATGACCGTCGAGGTCATGGGACGCGGGCGGGCATCGGCTGTCGAGCCGACGCTTTGCCTGGTTGCGTCTGCAATTTAAATCCACGGGCGTGCGATCGTTGGCCGCCTCCGTCACAGCATTTGCGAAAAGGTGACCCATGAACGCCATATTGGCAGATCCCACGAACAAACTTGCTGGCGCAGACGCGATTCAAACGGAGCAAACGAGAGCGCAGAAGCGTATCGTGATTATTGGAGGTGGTTTCGCGGGGATCGCCGCGGCGCGCGCTTCAGAGCGCGCCGATGCCGAGGTCGTGCTGATCGACCGGCGCAATCACCACATCTTTCAGCCGCTGCTCTATCAAGCGGCCACCGCGGTGCTTGCACCCTGGGAAATCGCCGCGCCGATCCGGCCGCTCGCCGTCAAGCAGAGAAATCTGACCGTGATGCTCGCGGAAGTGACCGGAGTTGACCTGAGTTCGCGAACGATCGATGCCAGCTGCCCTGGCCTCGGCGCTCGCAAGGTCCCGTTCGACCATCTAAGTGTCGCTACCGGGATGCCCCCGAGCTATTTCGGCCATGACGAGTTTGCTCGGTATGCGCCAGCTCTCAAGAGCCTGAATGATGCAGAGGCGATCCGAACAAAAATCCTTAGCGCCTTTGAACTCGCCGAGACGACCGATGATGCAAGCGAGCGCGCACGCCAGATGACCTTCGTCTTGGTCGGCGCCGGTCCTACCGGAGTGGAGTTGGCGGCATCGATGGCGCGCATGGCTGCCGTTACGCTGCGTAATAATTTCCGCCGTATTGATCCGGCGGACAGCACCATCATTCTACTTGAAGGCGGCAACCGGGTGCTTCCGACCTTCGCCGAGACCTTGTCGAGGAAGACAACCGCACGGCTCGAAAAGCTCGGCGTCAAGGTTATGACGGGAGTCAAGGTCGAAAAGGTCGATGAGCAAGGATGAGCAAGGCGTGGTCGCCGGCGGCAAACGGATCCCGAGCGCGACCGTCCTATGGACCGCCGGGGTAGCTGCATCGCCGATCGTGAAAATGTTCGGCGCAGACACCGATCGAGCCGGTCGCGTCATCGTTGGTCCGTGTCTGGATGTCCCGGGTGTGCCGGATGTCTTCTTCGTGGGAGATACGGCATCCGTCGTGCAGAACGGACGGCCGGAGCCTGGCGTCGCCCAGGCAGCGATCCAGCAAGGACGTTACGTGGGGCGGTTGATCTGCGCCCGGCTTGAAGGGCGAGAGCCGAAGCGTCCGTTCCGATATTCCAACAAGGGCAATATGGCCGTCGTGGGCAGGAATTTTGCGATCCTCGAGGCCGGTCCTTTTCGCATGAGTGGATTCCTGACGTGGCTGATATGGGCATTCATTCACGTGGCCTCGCTTCCCCAGCTGCAGAATCGACTGCGGGTCGAATTCCAATCGCTCTGGTCCTACTTCACCGGTCAACGCAGTTCGCGCCTGATTTCCGAGCCGCCGAGGACAGTGGACTAGCACTGCCTGCTGCTGCCTCTCGAGACGAGGCTCGGCATTTCAACAGGTAACCACAACTCAACGTGGAGCCACGTTAGGCAGGCTGCATCTCATTCAACAGTCTCAGCCTTAATCATTGGAGCCAACAATGGAACTCTTGCTGCATTCCGTCCTGCGCCGGATCATCAGAATTGGCGAACTGCACGTGGTCTATGCATCCGGTAGAAGGCGGACCTACGGCAGCGCCGAGAGCATCGTGTTCATTCATATCAAAACGCGTGCTGCCGAACGCTCCCTATTCCTGAATCCGGAGTTGGCCGTTGGTGAGACATTCATGAACGGCGAACTGGAAGTTACCCAAGGGTCTATTTACGAACTTCTGGAACTCTTGTTCAAAAACACGCGGGTTTCCGATCTCGGTGGTTGGCCGGGCGCACTGCGGAAACTGAATTTCGCCTTGAGACGCGTCCATCAACTCAACACTTTGAGAAAGTCCCGCCAGAATGTGTCCCATCACTACAACCTGAATGGTGATCTGTATCGCCTGTTTCTCGACGAAGACAGCCAGTATTCGTGCGCCTATTTCGAACATCCGGCTGCCAGCCTGGAGGAAGCGCAGCTCGCCAAGAAGCGCCACATCGCCGCTAAGCTCCAGCTATCCCCCGACCATCGTGTGCTGGATATCGGCTCAGGATGGGGCGGCCTTGGTCTCTACTTCAATTCAGTCATTGGCAGCGATGTGACCGGTGTCACGCTTTCCGAGGAGCAGCATGCCGTCTCGAATGCGCGGGCAGCCGAGACGAACAGCGCCGATAATGTAAAATTCTTGCTCAGGGACTACAGGGAAGTCGATGAAAGCTTTGATCGCATCGTTTCCGTCGGCATGTTCGAGCATGTCGGCGTTGGTCATTTCGATGCGTTTTTTGCCAAGGCGCGGCGCCTGTTGAAGCCAGGTGGGGTCTTTTGTCCTTCATTCGATCGGCCAGTTCGACGGTCCTTCGCATACCAATCCATGGATCCAGAAGTACATTTTCCCCGGCGGATACATTCCCTCGCTGTCGGAAGTCTTCCCTGCGCTTGAGCGCCAGGGATTTGTGGTGTGCGATGTGGAAATACTGCGCTTGCACTACGCAGAAACTTTGAAGGCTTGGCGACAGCGTTTCCTGCAGCGCCGTGAGGACGCGGTCAGAAATCTATGACGAGCGGTTCGCGCGCATGTGGGAGTTCTATCTCGCCGCTTCCGAAACGGCGTTTCGTATCAGGGCCTGATGGTCTTTCAGTTACAGCTTTCGCTGGACCAAACTGCCGTACCCCTCACACGCGATTATCTCGCGGAAGCGGAACAGGAGTTGAGACAGGCTGAGACTGAAATCGGTCTTTTGAAAGATTCCCGCGTCCCTCTCCAGCCGCGGGAAAGCATCTCGCCTATTTCGCTTGTTCCCGGAAGTCATACCGAGAAATTGGGCAGTGCCAGCTCCTCGGTATTGTGTCCGGTCCCGCGGGGGCGACTGTGACTACGAAGGCGTCCTGCGGCCCGATGCCCCTCCCGGCGGACCGGCCTCGACCGGCCACCGACACGGCTCGTGAGGGGCAATGCCCGCACTATCCCAGGATTACAAGGAATCTGCATTCATGAGCGTTTCAGGCCTGCCGTTCGACGATTTCCGTGCGCTGCTGCGCGATCTGCCGGGGCCGGATGCCCGGGCGCTGGTGGCCGCACGCGAGCGTGACGCGCAGCTGACGAAGCCGCCGGGCGCGCTCGGGCGCATCGAGGAAATCGCCTTCTGGCTGGCCGCCTGGACGGGCAGGGTGCCCGCTGTCAATCGGCCGTTGGTCGCGATCTTCGCGGGCAATCACGGTGTGGCGAAACAGGGAGTTACGCCTTTTCCGCCAGCAGTCACCCAGCAGATGGTCGAGAACTTTGCCGCCGGCGGCGCGGCGATCAACCAGATCTGTGTCGCCTACGATCTCGGCTTGAAGGTCTTCGACCTGGCGCTCGACTATCCGACGGGCGACATCACAGAAGAGGCCGCCCTTTCCGAGCGCGACTGCGCGGCGACCATGGCCTTCGGCATGGAGGCGATTGCCGGCGGTAGTACGGACCTGCTGTGCATCGGCGAGATGGGGATCGGCAACACGACGATCGCGGCGGCGATCAACTATGCGCTCTACGGCGGCTCGGCGCGCGACTGGGTGGGGCCGGGAACCGGTTCCGAGGGCGAGATGCTGGAACGCAAGGTGGCTGCGGTCGAGCGCGCCGTGGAGCTGCACCGCGATCATCTGGACAATCATGCGCCGTCTCGGCGGCCGCGAGATTGCCGCGATGGCGGGCGCCATCCTTGCCGCGCGCGTCGAGAAGATCCCGGTCTTGATCGGCTATGTGGCGACGGCCGCAGGCGCGATCCTGCAGGCGGCCAATCCTTCGGCGCTCGACCACTGCCTGATCGGCCATGTCTCCGGCGAGCCGGGGCATCTCAAGGCGATCGAGAAGCTTGGCAAGACGCCGCTTCTGGCGCTCGGCATGCGGCTTGGCGAAGGCACGGGTGCGGCACTTGCGGCCGGCATCGTGAAGGCGGCTGCGGCCTGCCATTCCGGAATGGCGACGTTCTCGCAGGCGGCCGTCACCAACAAGACTGAGCGCTCTAGGAGATATTGGCGGCAGGTGACATAGCCTCTGGGCACTAAGCCACGGTAAGCCCCTATATCTCGAGACTTCTTGACGCGCTCGGGCTACCGCCGCCGGGTTCAGATCTCTTGACTGATCTCGCAGGCGATCATGAACCTCACGGATTCGGCGCGCTACCCTCTGCTGATCTGGGGAATGGCGGGCCGCCGCTTGCGAAGATCGCGGGGCAATCAGACCATTTCCAAGGCTTCCTCCGCCGTGCGTTCCGACCGTGACGTTGGATCCGAGTACGGGAAGATGATCGGCCGTTCGTTAATCTCTGTCATTGCTTCACAGGGTGGTTGAACGATTTCGGGACCGTGCTGAAGCCGATGATCGGCCGTCTCGTTCCTGCACCTGCAGATCGGTTAGCAACAGGTGGCGCTGGAGGTCGCTGCCCACTTCATCGAGTTCTTGATGCAGGCGAGCAAATTGCAGTTCAAGGGAGTGCGAGGCCGGCGGCAGCGGGCCTTCTCCGGCGCTCGGTACTGCTGAAGGCGGAGCCCCTGTTCACTCGCGGATTGCGCAGCAACTTGCCGTCGGTATCAGAAGGGGTGGGCATGCAATCTCCTTGGGTCAGTTGGGAGGGGAATTGGGTCAGGGGTGGGACGAGCCTCTCGCCAGTGACCGGAAGCGCGCGAACAGCATGCGCGGCAGGATTAGGCCGAAGGTCATTGCCAGAATGATCAGGAAGGCTGTGGCCCCGTTGGTGACGATCCCTATCAGCAGATCCACCGGCGCGTGCGGCCCGATCGAGACCAACTCGACGAGGGAACTTGCGGCGCTGAACAGGAAGAAGCCCGGCATCATCGAGACGACCGCTGAGAAGGCGAGCGCGGCAAAGGGCAGGTGCAGACGATCGGCGACGGGCGTGACGATGATGCCGACCAGTATGCAGGCGACGAGTGTTCCGCTCGCGACGTGCGCGCCCGCGAGGGAAATCAGCGCCCAGCGCGCCGCGTGCGCCAGCATGCCGACCGCAATCGGGAACGGCAGCAGGCGCCACGGCATTGACAAGAAGGTCCCGAAGCCAGCGACGGCCACGCCGGCGGCGATCACGTCGGCGGCGAGCGGTACGGCCACGGATGGCCCGGCAGCCGGAAGGGTTGCGTCGCAGGCTGCGAGCCCAGCCAGCAGGCCGGCGCTGATCATCAGGACGATCAGCGCTGCATAAGCGAGGCGTGCGATTCCAAGCGCGATGCGAACGCGGGCGAGGTCGATCGCACCGTTGAGGATATGTGGGCCAGGCACCAGCACCATGCAGGGACAAAAGGCGACCAGCACCTGCGTCTCCGATAGCTGGAATTGCACAGCAGCAGCGCCTCCGACGCCGGCGATGACTGCCGCGCAAAACGGCTGGATAAGAGGGTTGTCACCGAGGCCAGCAAGCTCTCGACGGGCAAGCGCACCGATGCCAGCGCTCGCCGCGATCAGTAGCAAGCTCGCCGCGCTCAGCGCCCCGAAGATCACGCCAAGCGAAGCGGCGCCAACGGCCGCGAACAGCGCGAAGCGCAACGTCGATGCGGGCGGTCGTCGTCCAGCCGCTTCGAGCGCGGAATGTGCAGCTTCGGCAGACAGCGTCCCGTCGCAGACCCCATCCACGACCGTCATGACGGCCAGGACCTTGCCCATGTCGACGC